>CAYNGZ010000049.1:0-15623 GCA_964396695.1 uncultured Pseudomonas sp. | reverse complement strand
TAGCTGCTGAGCAGCAGGTTCTTGGCGGTTTTCGGGTTGTACAGGTCGGGATCGTCCAGCCCCAGCAGGACGTCGCTGTTCTTGAGCAGCGCTTGCAGAGGTCGGCTGTCATTGATGTTGTCCCAACGTTCGGCAACGATCTCGAGCCCTAGCCGGTGGGCGGCGTCATGCAGTTCCTTGAGCAGAAACTCGCTGTTCATTCCGTACAGCACGCCGACCCATCGCGCTTGCGGCAACAGGGCCTGGGTCAGTCGAAGTTGGCGGGCCAGCGGTGGGTCGCTCCACAACAGGCTCAGGTGCAGAGGCCGGGTGTTCCCCAGACGCTGATAGGCTTGCAGGCGACTGATGCGCAGCACCAGCGTCGCCGGCCCCTGGTTGTCTTGCAGACGCCAGTCCAGGCTCGGCAGGTCGAGCAGGATCAGTCGGGTCGCGCTGGGGAGTCGGGACGGTGCCGGGAGGTCGGCAAGGCGTGCAAAACGCACGGTGTCTTCGGGCCTCTGCCTGGCCAACGCGTGGGTAAAGGCTCGCACGCCGGGGCTGTCTTCGGCTCCGGTCAGCAACACATCGGCGGCGCGCACAGGCAGGCTGCCCAGGCAGACAAGCAACAGTCCCCAAACCCAAGGCCGGCGGCTTCGGGGGGAGAGGGTACGTGCCTGGCGGTGGCCCATGTCAGAGCTCTAGCTCGGCGCTGAAGTAGAGCACGCTGCGCGAGTCATAGCGATTGTCGACGAAGGTCGTCGGCTGGTTGTCGAGGCGTTGCTGAAGAGTGCCGGCCAGTTCGAGGTTGGCCTTGCCCAGCGCAATGCGCTTGGCGATACGTGTGTCGACACGTTCGAAGCGGTAGCCATTGAGCGCGTCATCACCATAGTAGAACAGCGCACTGTTCCAGCCCTCGCCCCAATCGCGCAGCCAACCGGCCGAACCGCTGTTACGCGCGGTGAATTGTGCATCCAGCGGGTTGCTGGCTTCGGCATCGACATAGGCGTAGGTCAGGCGCAGCCGGTCGGCAGCGCTGATGCGCCAGTCAAGCTGGGTTTCCGTGCCGCTGAAACGTGAGGCATTGGCATTGCTGGCAATGTACTGATTGTTGCGCAGCGGCTCGCTGATCATGTCGGTGATTTCGTCGTAGAACAGTTTCACGTCGACGCTCAGCCCAGGGTCAGCGAAGAAGCCGTTATACCCCAGTTCTCGCGAGCGCATGTGCTCTTGATCAAGGTTGCCGGGGCCGCGGGTCTTGACGAAGTAACGGGCACTGGACTGCCCGTAGGCGCCGGGGCTGAGGTTGGTCACCTGATAGCTCCAGTTGACGTTGTTCTCGAACATGTCGGGTGAGCGGATGGCTTCCGAATACACCGCACGCAGCCCGTGACGCGGGTTGATCAGGTAATTGATCGCCACCCGTGGGGTCAGCGAGTCACCGACCAATTGGGTTTTTTCATACATTGCACCGCCTTGCAGCAACCAGTGCTCGGTGGCGCGCCACTCCAGTTGACCGAACAACCGCCAGATAGAGTCATCGAGGGTGCCATTGAAGTACGTTTCGGAATCGGCCCGGTCGTATCGATAGTTCATGCCGCTGACCAGCCGCAGACTGTCGGACAGGCTCAGGGTGTCCTGCAGTTCAAGGTCGTAGCGCGACTCGCGGGCGCTCTGGTCGATGTCACCGCAGACCGTGCGTTTGGCGCCACTTTTCCATTGATCGAGCACCTGATTGGCCAGTGCCTGCTCGGCCGGGGTGCCGCCGTTTGGTGCACCTGTGCCGGTATAGCTTTCCATGTGCCGCGCCAGGCGCTCGGCATAGTTGGGGTTGAGCTGCCAGAGTTCGGTGAGCTCCGGGCTGAAGGACACTTCGGCGTCGCAGGCGCGCCAGACCTGCTGACGATCCCAGTGCTGCGCCGAGCCCTGGACGTAAAGGCTGTGATCCGGGTTGATCTCCAGGTTCCAGCGCAACGAACCGGCGTAATCCTTGGCGATCACGTCAGAGTTGTCGCCGGTCGAGGTAATCCCGGAAAACACCGGACGGTAGGTATAAGGCCGTTGGTTGGTGCCGTCCTTGGCGTTCAATTGCCAATCGATGCTTTGCTGCTCGTTGAGCGTCTGGCTGACGGACAGGTTGAAGCGGTTCAAACGGCGACTGTCGCGGTAATCCGCACCCAGGCGGTTCGAGTCGAAACCGTCGTCTTCCTGGCCGGACAGCGACAGGCGCAGGTCGCCGGTTTCCCAGCCGGTGCCCTGGCTGGCATACCAGTCGTTGATACCGCGTTCACCGCGGGTGATTTTCACCCGCGTGCCATGGCTGTTGGCCGGTGCGCGGGTGACGATGTTGACCACCGCCATCATAGCGTTGGCGCCATAGCTGACAGTGTTCGGGCCACGGAACACCTCGATGCGCTCGATGTCCTCCATCGCGACCGGAATGTCGCTCCAGTCCACTGTCGCAAGGCCGGCGCGATACACCGAACGGCCGTCGATCAGCACTTGCATGCGCCGTGCTTCGCTGGCGTTGGTGCCGTGGTAGTTCACCGCGGCCTGGTTGCCGCTGATATTACCGACCATCATCCCTGGCACCAGTCGCAGCAATTCGCTGATGTCCCGGGCACCGCTGGCCTTGATCAGCTCGCTGTCGATCACTGTCATGCTCCCGGGCACGGCGGCCGGCGACTGTTTCAGTCGGGTGGCGGTCAATACCTGTGGCAGCGCAGGGGTGTCGAGGAACAGGTCATCGGCCACTAGCGGGTCGCTGAGCAGCAGCGCCAGAACCAGCAAGGAGCGAAGGTGGGGAGGGCCAGCAGACACGGTACAGCCTTGATAGCGGTGATTTGGCGCGCATGTTAACCGAGCTGTTCGAGTTTTCCAGTCACGATGCCAGCATTTTCCTCGGATTTGCAGGTCTGCTTCCTACAAGTGCCGGTAATTGACGCAGGGGCTGGCCGGCGCTGGACCGCTCCGTATAATGCGGATATCGCCACTGGTATGGATTAACGGATTGCATATGACTGAACAGCGCCCGATTGCGGTCCTGGGAGGCGGAAGTTTTGGTACCGCCGTGGCTAACTTATTGGCCGAGAACGGTCAGCAGGTCCGGCACTGGATGCGAGATCCCGAACAGGCCGAGGCCATTCGGGTCAATCGCGAGAATCCACGCTACCTCAAAGGCATCAAGGTTCACCCTGCGGTGGAGCCGGTCACCGACTTGCTGGCCACCCTGAATGATTGCGACCTGTGTTTCGTTGCATTGCCCTCCAGCGCCCTGCGTTCGGCACTGGTGCCGTATGCCGAGCGCCTGAGCGGCAAGTTGCTGGTGAGCCTGACCAAAGGCATCGAAGCTCATACCTTCAAGCTGATGAGCGAAATTCTTCAGGAAATCGCCCCACAAGCGCGCATCGGCGTGTTGTCCGGACCGAACCTGGCGCGCGAAGTGGCCGAACATGCGCTGACGGCCACGGTGGTCGCCAGTGAGGACGAAGAACTTTGCCAACGGGTCCAGGCAGCGCTGCATGGCCGGACCTTTCGCGTGTACGCCAGTGCCGACCGCTTTGGCGTGGAGCTGGGCGGGGCGCTGAAAAACGTCTACGCGATCATCGCCGGCATGGCGGTGGCGTTGGGCATGGGCGAAAACACCAAGAGCATGCTGATCACCCGCGCGTTGGCGGAAATGACTCGTTTCGCGGTGAGTCAGGGCGCCAACCCGATGACCTTCCTCGGGCTGGCCGGGGTGGGCGACCTGATCGTCACGTGTTCGTCACCGAAAAGTCGCAACTATCAGGTCGGCTTTGCCCTCGGCCAGGGCATGAGCCTGGAAGAGGCGGTGGCGAGTCTTGGTGAGGTCGCCGAGGGCGTCAACACCCTCAAGGTGCTCAAGGCCAAAGCCCAGGAAGTCGGGGTTTACATGCCGTTGGTCGCCGGCTTGCATGCAATTCTGTTTGAAGGGCGCACGCTGAATCAGGTCATTGAACTGTTGATGCGCGGTGAGCCGAAGACCGATGTCGACTTTATCTCCACCAGCGGTTTCAACTGAGCACTCAATTTACAGGGGCAGGGAGCGAGACATGAACGATCCAAAAGTAGAAGCCAGGTACGAATCCATCCTGCTGCGCGTGCTGTGGATGCTGGTGTATGTGCTGGTCTGGCAGGTCGCGCAATTTATCCTTGGTGCCGTGGTGCTGGTGCAGCTCATCTATCGGTTGATCTACGGCGCCCCCAGCGCCAGCCTGATGAACTTCGGTGACAGCCTGAGCCAGTTCCTGGCGCAGATCGGCCGTTTCGGCAGCTTCCACAGCGATCAGAAACCTTGGCCATTCGCCGATTGGCCAGCCCCGCGGACACCGGAGGGCGAGGCCCCGCACGCCGTACCGCCGGCGCCGCATCCGGCCCGTGATGAGGAGCCCAAACTATGAAACTCTGGGTGTTGCGTCACGGTGAAGCCGAGCCTTATGGCACTCGTCCAGACTCCGAGCGGGCATTGACCGTCCACGGTCGAGAAGAAGTGCTGCGCAGCGCCGCCGAGCTGATCGGCCAGCCGATCACGGCCATCTACGCCAGCCCTTATCTGCGTGCCCAGCAGACCGCGCTGCTGGTGCGCGATGCACTGGGGTTCGAGCCGGACATTCGCACCGTCGAATGGCTGACCCCCGACAACCGCCCGCAAGTGGTAGCGGAGCAGCTGGTATCGGTGGATTACGCGCTGCTGGTCAGCCACAACCCGCTGGTGGGCAATTTGCTGGGCTACCTGCAACACGGCCATGTGCAACAGCCCGAGACGGTGAAAACCGCCGGTTTGGCAGAGCTGGAGGGTGACTTGCCACTGGCCGGGACCATGACGCTCAACGGCATCAAACACCCGTAGATCTTTTGTTGTGAAATAGCCAACCAAGCAGTTGCTTGGTTGGCTACGCTTGCCGCCAGACAGAAGAAAGGAGCGCATTCCATGTCCGCCGATTTTCGTTTGCCGTTGCAAGTGTTCTACGAGCGCGAAGCTCGTCATCCGCGCCAGCGTTTTCTGGTCCAGCCGATGGGCGGTGGCCAGGTCGAGACGTTGACCTGGGCTGACGTCGGCCATCAGGCGCGGTGCGCTGCCCACTGGTTGCGCGCCCGGGAGCTGCCCCAAGGCAGCCACATTGCACTGATCTCGAAAAACTGCGCGCACTGGATCATTGCCGACCTGGCGATCTGGATGGCCGGGCATGTCTCCGTTCCGTTGTATCCCAACCTCACCGCCGACTCGGTGGCCCAGGTGCTCGAACACTCCGAGGCTGCGCTGGTGTTCATCGGCAAACTGGACGACTGGCCGGGTATGTCCAGGGGTGTCAAAGCCGATCTGCCGACCGTCAGCCTGCCATTGTGCCCGGCGGGTGAATTCGATTTCAGCTGGGCCGACCTGCAACGCAGTTCACCGATTCAGGACGATCCAGCGCCGGGTGCCGATCAGTTGGCGACGATCATCTACACCTCGGGCACCACCGGTTTGCCCAAAGGCGTGATGCACAGCTTCGGTAACCTGGGCTTCGCCACGACTCATGGCACGCAGCTATTTGGTCTCAATGAGTCGGACCGATTGTTGTCGTACCTGCCGCTGTGCCATGTCGCCGAACGGATGTTCGTCGAGCTGGCCTCGATTTACACCGGACAAATGGTGTTTTTTGCCGAAAGCCTCGACACGTTTCTCGCCGATTTGCTGCGTGCACGGCCGACGGCGATGTTCGGCGTACCGCGCATCTGGACCAAATTCCAGATGGGGGTGTACAGCCGGATTTCGGCAAAGCGTCTGGACTGTCTCCTTGGTGTGCCGATCATCGGCAAGCGGGTCGGGCACAAGGTGCTCGCAGGTTTGGGGCTGGATGCCTTGCGCATTGCCTTGTCGGGTGCCGCGCCGGTGCCGCAAGCCTTGCTGCACTGGTACAAACGCCTTGGGCTGGATGTGCTTGAGGTCTATGGCATGACCGAAAATTGCGGCTATTCCCACATTTGCCTGCCGGGTCAGAACACGCCGGGCTGGATCGGCAAGCCGTGCCCGGAGGTCGAGGTACGAATCGAGGACACGGGCGAGGTGCTGGTGCGCAGTGGCGCAACCATGCTCGGCTATTTCAAGGAACCGCAGAAAACCGCCGAGACGATCACCGAGGACGGCTTTCTGCGCACCGGCGACAAGGGCGAGCAAGACGCCGAAGGCTGTTTGCGCCTGACCGGACGGCTCAAGGAAATCTTCAAGACCAGCAAGGGCAAGTACGTGGCGCCGGCGCCGATTGAAAACCGTCTGGCGGTGCATTCGCGCATTGAGCAGGTGTGTGTGGTTGGCGACGGTCTGAGTGCGCCGCTGGGGCTTTGCGTGCTTTCGGCGGCGGGTTTGCAGGACGCCGCCAGCGCGGCGCGCAACGCCTTGCAGTCGAGCCTGGAAAGTTTGCTCGACGAGGTCAATGGCGCCCTCGAAAAGCATGAACGTTTGCGTCAACTGGTGGTGGTCAAGGACAGCTGGGCGGTGGAAAACGGTTTTCTCACGCCGACCTTGAAGATCAAGCGCAACATGATCGAAGCGGCCTATGGCGCGCGGTTCGAAGAGTGGAGCGCGCGCACTGAAGCCGTGCTGTGGCAGGATTGAGCCACGAACACACCCAACATAGGAAGTCAGCGATGAGTCTGTGGCGTACCGCTCCCAACATTGAACAGTTGAATGCGATTCAGAAAAACACCATCGGCGAAGTGCTGGATATTCGCTTCGAGGCGTTTGATGACCAATCGCTGACCGCCAGCATGGTCGTCGATCATCGAACCCATCAGCCCTACGGTTTGCTGCATGGCGGCGCTTCGGTGGTGCTGGCCGAAACCGTCGGTTCGATGGCCAGTTTCCTGTGCATCGACACCAGCAAATTCTATTGCGTGGGCCTGGAAATCAACGCCAACCACTTGCGCGGCCTGCGCAGCGGTCGGGTGACGGCGGTGGCCAGGCCGATTCATATCGGCCGCACCACGCACGTCTGGGATATTCGCTTGAGCAGCGACGAAGGCAAGGCCAGCTGTGTGTCACGGTTGACCATGGCGGTGGTGCCGCTGGGTGAAGCGCCACCGGGGCGTTGACGTCTACCTGGCCTCCGGCAAAGGGGCTGGTTCAAAATGGGAATCGAGAGCTTGAGTACTTGCGTTGTCCGGGCGAGAGCTCGCTGAGCTCAAATAGATGCGGTGAGGAGGGGGTGCCTGGCTCTATCGTGAGCACCGCATCAGTTGTGGGAATCTCTGGGGAGGGAATGCCTGGACTGTTTTCGCCCAAAGTCCAGTTGTTTCCCCCAAGCTCAGCCGCCAAACCTGTTGTAACGGCGGTAGCAATGATCGAACGCGGGTCGCCAATGGCGCTGCCGATTGCTCTCTTGACCACGTTTTGCGTAACAGATCCCCATTGCTCATAGCCTGGTACCAAGAGTGCAACGCCTTGGTTGGCCAGTTGCGCGGCCGATGAGAAAAAGTGGCGCGTTGCGACGCCAGTGACGGCTTTTTGAGGATCGAAGGCCGGCTCTCCTCCTTTAGCCGGTTTGATAGTGGCATGACCAACGACATCACGCGCAAGCGATCCGCCAGCAGAGCTCATCGCAGTCGATGCAGAACCCACAATGATCGACTCCAAAGCCTTGCCTGTCTCCCCCGGTACGGCGGCTAAAAGTGCGCCACCGGCATAGCCAAAGGCTGCGCCGATGCCAGCCGCAGCAGTCATGCTGGTGCCTGCAGTTGCCGCGTCGGGAAAACGATCCGAGGGGTTGTTGCTTCCAATATGGGCAAAGTGTTGTGCGGTGAGTTCGCGATACCCTGTTCCGATGACGCTGGCTATCTGCGAGATCGCGGCGGTATTGGCCAGAGGCGAGGTGAAGTGGCCGACTATTGAAGGCGCAGCCCCGAAGAACGCACCGACTACAGCACCCGTGAGCTTTGCCGAAAACGGTACTGTCTGATTGCTCGTTGAGAGATTGGATTGTGCCCAATTGGCTGCGCCATAGCCGGTGACGGCACCCGTTACCCCGCCGGCAATGGCACCGATCACGGTCAGTGTAGCGTTGGGCAGGTTTACCGCGCCGATCGCCTGGCTCATTCCATATTGCACAGTCGTAGCAATCACGGCACTGGCGCCATCACGACCCGCCGTCGCTCCTGCCGCATACACCGTGTCCATCCCGAAAAGCCCCTGAGTATCAACGAACCTGATCGGGTTGCCGTGCACCATGGCAAACAGATTCAACCCGTCCCTAGTCCCCGCCGGATCGGCGCTCAACCAACGCTGTCGCCAGGGCAGGTAGTATCGGTGACCGTAGTAATACAACCCCGTTGCATCCCGTTCCTTGCCTGAGTAACGGAGGGTTCTATAGCTCGCCTCGACCTTGTCCCGCCCGGCCCACCAACACGTTTGGCCATAGGGGTCATAACTTTCCTGGCTGATGAGTTCGGCGCGGTCATCGAGCTCCAGTACACCCGAGCCCAGGTGATCGGTGAAGGTGTAACGGTGCTGGTTCTGGGGGATGTCCGCTCGCAGGCCTTTTTTCCAGTGCAGCACCCGCACCGTACAGCGTCCGGCCTGAACCGTGATGACGTGCAGGGTTTCCTTGGGGCCTGTGCGAATTTCCAGCCCCTGCAGGTAGCGGGTTTCGTGGGTGTGCGTCAGCGTGCCGGTGTAAGCCGTGCGGATTTTTCGCTGGCGTTGGCCGTTGCTGGCGTAAAGGTAGAACTCGGCGTCGTTGGGCTCTTCTTCACGTTCCACCTGATCGACCTGACGCAACTGGTTGCGCAGGTCCCAGAGCAGGGGTTGGCCGGGTTGCAACATGTTCAGGTTGCCATTGCGGTCGTAGCCGGCGCGAATCTCATCTTCGTCGGGGCGTTTGCCGTCAGCGCTGTAGGGCAGACTGTGGTTGCTGGAGGCTGCGACAGCGGTGTGTTCGCTGCGGTTGCCACTGTCGGCCGTATGTTGCAGCAGTTCCAGATTGCCTGCAGGGTCGTAATGGTAGGTTTGCTGGTAGTTTTCCAATTGGCCGGGATCGGCGGGTGACTGAAAGGCTGGCAAGTGCGGGCCGCCGGAAGCGTTACGGATTTGCCGACCACTGGCAAAGATCAATCGGTAGAGGCTGTCGTACTCGTAGGTGGTGATCGCAGCGACCCGCTGATTACGAAAATAACGAATGGGCTGGGCAGCGTCGCTGATGCTGCGAATATTGCCCACAGGATCGTAGTCATAAGTCAGGTCTTGTAACGGTGCTTTTCCCTGAATCTGTGCCTTGAGCTGAAGTAGCCGGCCGTCCTCGACAGCATAGGTTGCGTAGGACACCACCCCATTTCCGGTGCGCTGTTGTTCTATCTGGCCGGAGGCGTTGAAGTGGATGGCACTGACCAGTGTCTTTTCTTCGGCAACACCTTCCAGTTTCAGACGCACCTCTTGCAGTTCTCCAGCGCGAGTCTGCCTGAAGATTTGCCGGTTACCCCCGGCGTCGGTCTGTTCGCACGGTTCGCCAACGGCGTTGTAGCGGATGTGGGTGATGGCTGGCTCGGGTTCGAGCAAGGCGTCGCGTTCGGTTTCGACTTCGGGCCAATTCACTGGCCACTGCGGATCAGCGATAAATTGTCGAGACCGCTCAAGGGAAGCACCTGCTAGGCTGAATTCACTGAAATGCTCAGTGCCGGCGGTGTCGTCAAGACGGATCAACCGGCCGCAACGGTTGTGGGCGGCGGATTTTGCTGTGGCGTCGGCGTAGGTGAAGCGCTCGGTACAGCGTTCCGGTTCACCTTGAGCCTGTTCGAAAATGGCACTCGGTCGAAGCAGATCGTCATGGATCGCGCGGCTTTGATTACGTTTTTGGTCCCAGCCTTGCAACCGTTGCCCGGCTGCACCGAGTAACGCCAGGCGCCATCCGGCGTCGCTGTTTTCGGACAGCAGTGCCGCGCCCGAAAGGCTGAACACCGTGGACTGGTTGGTCGCCATGCTGGAGCCGCCTTCGAACAAACGGAACAGGCGCGGGTCACGGCTATGGACGGCGCGCCCAGCCGCATCATGGACCCGCTGAGTGATGTGTGAGTCCGCCGTGTCGCCCGCCTTGCGTCGATAATAGGCCACTGCCCGCACTGCTAGCCCGCGCGAGTCGATTGCAGAAATGGTCGGCGTGTTGGTATGCGTCATGGGCTATCCGAATCAACGACCTTTGGCGACAGCTCCTTTTCGAGCTAACCGGGCCCACTGTCAACTGTCAGAGTTAACAGGTACGCCCATCAACACGGCAGGACTGTCATCATTCCTGGCCGTTACGGTCATTGCTGTAGGGCTGCGTCTTACGGACAATCAACGCTTGATTTCGTTTATGGACGCACCGTGATGTCGCAGCAGATTTTTTTCGCCCATGCCAATGGCTTTCCTTCAGGCACTTACGGCAAGTTGTTTGCCGCACTCGCGCCGGAGTACCAGGTCGCGCATCTGCAGCAGCACGCCCATGACCCACGGTTCCCGGCGGACGATAACTGGCACAACCTGGTGGATGAACTGATCCATCATCTGGAGCAGCAGCCTGAACCTGTGTGGGGCGTTGGTCATTCCTTTGGTGGGGTCTTGCACTTGCACGCGGCCCTGCGTTGTCCACAGCTGTATCGCGGCGTGGTGATGCTCGATTCGCCGGTGCTGACGCGTCCCGATCAATGGGTCATTCGGGCGGCCAAGCGTTTTGGCTTTATCGATCGTCTGACGCCGGCCGGCCGCACGCTGGGGCGTCGCGAGGAGTTCGCCGACCTGGAATCGGCGCGCAGCTATTTCGCCGGTAAAACCCTGTTTCGCGGCTTCGACCCGGACTGCCTCGATGCCTACTTGCAACATGGCCTGCACAAGGTCGGTGATCGCCTGCGCCTGCGCTTTGATCCGGCCACCGAGATCAGCATTTACCGTGGCGTTCCGCACACCAGTCCCGGCCGTCCTCGCCAGTTGAAAGTGCCGTTGGCGGTGGTTCGTGGCCGGCAGAGCCGGGTGGTCATGCGCCATCACGCCAGATTCGTGGGACGCATGCCGCAAGGCGAGTCGCTGACGATGCCCGGTGGACACATGTTTCCTCTTGAGCGTCCGCAAGACACCGCGACATTGCTGAAGAACCTGTTCAGCCGTTGGCAAGGGCGTAGCGAGCGCAGTTGCGCATGAGCCGCGTCGAAGAAGTCCGCCTGAGCCTGCCGCACATCGAGTTGGCCGCGCACCTGTTCGGCCCCGAAAACGGCCTGCCGGTGATTGCCTTGCATGGCTGGCTCGATAACGCCAACAGCTTTGCGCGCCTGGCGCCGAGGCTTGAAGGTCTGCGGATTGTTGTGCTGGACATGGCCGGCCACGGGCATTCCGGGCATCGACCGTTGGGCGCCGGTTATGCGCTGTGGGATTACGCTCACGACGTCCTGCAAGTCGCCGAACAGTTGGGCTGGAAGCGTTTTGCGCTGCTGGGCCACTCCATGGGCGCGATCGTTTCGGTGGTGCTCGCCGGTGCCTTGCCCGAGCGGGTGACGCACCTGGCGCTGATCGACGGGGTGATTCCGCCTACCGCCACGCATGATAATGCCGCCGAACGCATGGGCATGGCCCTGCAAGCGCAACTCGATCTGCAAGAAAAGCGCAAACCGGTCTACAGCACCCTGGATCGAGCCATCGAAGCGCGCATGAAAGGCCTGGTCGCAGTCAGTCGTGAGGCCGCCGAATTACTCGCTCAGCGGGGTTTGATGCCGGTACAGGGCGGCTACACCTGGCGTACCGACAGTCGCCTGACGCTGGCGTCTCCGTTGCGTCTGACAGATGAACAGGCGATGTCCTTCGTTCAGCGAATCAGTTGTCCTGCACAACTGGTGGTTGCCGCTGACGGTATGCTCGCCAAGCATCCGCAATTGCTGGAGCGTCTACCCTTTAGCCGTGAACAGCTGCCTGGCGGCCATCATTTGCACCTGAACGACGAGCCCGGCGCCGCCCTTGTTGCAGACTGTTTCAATCGGTTCTTCGCCGTTCCTTGACTTGCAGCGGGCAACTGTCGAGGCTGGGCGGGTTGAAATGGGAGACAACCATGATAGATCTCTACACCGCTGCGACCCCGAATGGCCATAAGGTCTCTATCGTGCTCGAGGAACTCGGCATGCCCTACACGGTGCATGTCCTGAGTTTCGACAAGAAGGAGCAAAAAGCGCCAGCGTTTCTCAAGATCAATCCCAATGGCCGGATCCCGGCGATTGTCGACCGCGCCAACGGCGATTTTGCCGTGTTCGAATCCGGCGCGATTCTCATCTACCTGGCTGAACTGAGCGGGAAACTGCTGCCCAAGGACCCGAAAGGGCGCTCGGTAGCGATCCAGTGGCTGATGTTCCAGATGGGCGGCATTGGCCCGATGCAGGGGCAGGCCAACGTGTTTTTCCGTTATTTCCCGGAAAAACTCCAGGGCGCCATTGACCGCTATCAACATGAAACCCGGCGTTTGTATGAAGTGCTGAACACGCGCTTGCAAACGGTCGAGTACCTGGCTGATGAGTACAGCATTGCTGACATCGCCACGTATCCGTGGGTCCGAGGCCATGAATGGTCTGGCGTTTCGGTGGACGGTTTGCCGGCCTTGCAACGCTGGATGGCGGCGATGGAGGCTCGCCCGGCGGTGCAGCGTGGTTTGCAGGTCCCGCCACGTGTCGACGACGCCAATGTCGTCAAAGGCGCTCAGGCCATGCTGATCCGATGAGAGTACCTTCACGATTGAAAAGCATGGGTTTTATCGGTGTGTTGGGGCTGGGGTGTTTCAGTTCGCTGGTATTTGCCGTCGATGTGCCTGGAAGTCACGATTTACCGTTGGTGCCACGGCTGGCTGATGCGCAGATCGTCGACTATCGTCCGGCTGCCGAGCTCGAACGGATCTACCCCATGGGCTCGGTCCGCAAAATCAGCGGGCAACTGCGTTTCGACGGTCAGGTCAGCGCCCGTGGGCAAGCGACGTCAGTGACTTACGAGTTACCGCCGGAGCACTCGTCCACCGAGGCCTTCACCGCCGCTCGCGAAGCCTTGCAGAAACAGGGGGCCGAATTGTTGTTCTGGTGCCAGGCCCGCGATTGCGGCGAAAGCAACCTGTGGGCCAATGGCGTGTTTGGCAACGCCAACGTCCATGGTGCCGACGATCAACAGGCTTATCTGCTGCTGCGACTCGCGGCGCCACAGGACAACACGCTGGTGGCGCTCTACAGCATTACTCGCGGCAATCGCAAAGCCTATCTGCACGTCGAGCAGTTCGAGGCCAGTGCGTCACTGGGCGAGTTGTTGCCGACCTCGGCGACGCTGTTGCGTCAGCTCAAGGACACCGGCGTGCTCGATCTGCCGCGTCTGACGGGCGACCCGCAAGCGGTCTGGCTGACGTTGCTGTCGCGTGGTTTGAACCTCGATACCACCTTGCGCGTCAGTGTTTCCGGAACCAACGCCGAGGCGTGGCGTCAGGCGCTGGTCGGGCAGGGCGTGCGTGCGGCGCGGATGGAGCTTGGCAATGTGCAAGCAACCGGCCTGCACATCGAGTTCCTGCGATAAGCTGTCCCTTGGCGAACGTGGCATTGACCGTTCGCCTGATCCTTGTTGGTTGACCTTACTCGAGACTTTTCATGCTCAATAACGATCGACTGTTGGTGCAGATCCTGCTCCTGGTGTTGTTCGGTGCCAGCTTCTGGGTGATGGCGCCCTTCTGGTCAGCGCTGTTCTGGGGCGCGGTGCTGGCGTTTGCCAGCTGGCCGCTGATGCGTTTGCTGACCCGCTGGCTCCACGGTCGCGAATCCCTCGCGGCGGCGCTGCTGACGCTGGGCTGGATGGTGCTGGTGGCGGTACCGTTGGTGTGGCTCGGGTTCAACCTGGCCGATCATGTGCGCGACGCCACGGCGTTCATCAAGGACGTGCAGGTTGAAGGCTTGCCGGAAGCTCCGGTGTGGCTGGCCGGGATTCCCGTGGTGGGTGAGCGGCTGGTAGGGCTCTGGAACAGCATTGACCAGCAAGGCGCGGCGCTGATGCTGGCGGTCAAACCCTACCTGGGGCAGGTCGGCAACTGGTTGCTGGCGCGCAGTGCGCAGATCGGCGGCGGCATTCTCGAACTGACTCTGAGTATTGTTTTCGTGTTTTTTTTCTATCGGGATGGCCCGCGACTGGCGGTGTTCGTTCACCGTCTGCTGGAGCGACTGATTGGCGAGCGCGCCGGTTACTACCTCGAGCTGGTGGCCGGAACAGTGCAGCGGGTGGTCAACGGGGTCATCGGCACCGCTGCCGCCCAGGCGATCCTGGCGCTGATCGGCTTCCTGATTGCCGGTGTGCCGGGCGCGTTGGTGCTGGGTATCGTCACCTTCCTGCTCAGCCTGATTCCCATGGGCCCGCCGCTGATATGGATTCCGGCCACCGCCTGGCTGGCCTGGAAGGGCGAGTATGGCCTGGCGGTATTTCTCGGTATCTGGGGCACGTTCATCATCAGCGGTGTCGACAACGTGCTCAAGCCTTACCTGATCAGCCGTGGCGGCAACCTGCCGCTGGTGATCGTACTGCTTGGGGTATTTGGCGGCTTGATCGCCTTTGGGTTTATCGGGTTGTTTATCGGCCCGACGTTGCTGGCGGTGGCGTACAGCCTGTTGATCGACTGGAGCAACAGTCAGGGGCGGGTTGACAGCAAGAGTTGAGTCGCTTGTGAAAGGATCGCAGCCTGCGGCAGCTCCGGTAAATGCGAATACCGCGTAGGAACCGCCGCAGGCTGCGGTCTTTTCAGGGTTTTTCCTGAATCAGGCAGCAGCGCTCAGGTTATTGCTTGAGTTCAGCGTAGTGGTCTGCGAGTACTGCTGGTTGGGTATGTGGAATTTGTACGAATCAGCACACAGAGGTATGTAAACGAACGCAGGCAGCTACAGGTGTATGTTGGTTCTTGGCAGGCGAATCACCGCGGTAAGGCCACCGCCAGGGGTGTCCTCCAGGCTTAGCGCACCGCCCAGCCGTTCGGCGGCTTCGCGCGCGATGGTCATGCCCAGGCCGACACCGCCGGAATTGCGGTTGCGCGAGCCTTCAAGGCGATAGAAGGGTTCGAACACCGCTTCGCGTTTGTCGGCGGCGATACCGGGGCCATGGTCGACCACTCGAATGATCAGTTGCTCACGGCTGTCTTCAAGGTTGATCAGTGCCTGGCCGGCGTAACGCAAGGCGTTGTCCAGCAAGTTGTTGATGCAGGACCGCAAGGCCATCGGTTGAACCTGCAACGGTGCGCAGTGCCCGCTGGCCTGCACGTCCGCGCCCTGGTCCTGGGCGTTTTCGCAGAGCGATTCGATCAACGCCTGCACATCCATCCATTGCAGGGCTTCGCTGGTACGTTGCTCGTGCAGGTAGCTGAGGGTCGCGTCGAGCATGCGAATCATGTCGTCGAGGTCCTGGCGCATCTGCCCTTGCAGTTTGTCGTCGTCGATCTGTTCCAGGCGCAACTTGAGCCGCGACAGTGGCGTGCGCAGGTCATGGGAGACGGCGCCGAGCATGCGCGCGCGCTGCTGCACCTGCTCACGGATACGCTTCTGCATCCGGTTGAAGGTGTGCGCCGCCTGTCGTGCTTCCTTTTGGCCGGACTCCTTCAGCGGTGGGCTGGCGAGGTTTTCGCTTATGACATCGGACG
>CAYNGZ010000048.1:19882-22358 GCA_964396695.1 uncultured Pseudomonas sp. | reverse complement strand
ACTTCACGCCACTGCGGCGCAGGGCACGCTGATCGTCCAGCGCCTGCAACTGGGCACGAGCTTCATCTTCGATACGCCGGTCAAGATCGGCCAGCTCTCCGTGGTAGGCCGGGTCATTAGCCAGACGATCGGCACGATCCTCCAGGTAACGCATGATGTCGCGTGTCAGACGCTCCGTGCCTTCTTTGGCAATGGCCGAGATCACGTAGACCGGACCGGTCCACTCCAGACGATCAACGATCTCCTTGACCCGAGCCTCATGCTCTTCCTCAAGGATCTGGTCGCACTTGTTCAGCACCAGCCAGCGATCACGCTCGGCCAACGAAGGACTGAACTTGGTCAGCTCGCTGACGATGACTTCGGCAGCATCTGGAGCACTGCTCTCATCCAGCGGCGCCATGTCGACGAGGTGCAGCAACAGACGAGTACGCGACAAGTGCTTGAGGAAGCGAATCCCCAGGCCCGCGCCGTCGGAGGCACCCTCGATCAGACCCGGAATGTCGGCAACGACGAAGCTCTTCCAGCGATCGACACTGACCACACCCAGGTTTGGCACCAGCGTGGTGAACGGATAATCGGCAACTTTCGGCTTGGCCGCCGAGACCGAACGAATAAAGGTACTTTTGCCAGCGTTTGGCAAACCCAGCAGGCCAACGTCGGCCAACACCTTCATTTCCAGCTTGAGGTCACGCTGCTCGCCCGGCTTGCCCGGCGTCGTCTGGCGCGGCGCACGGTTGGTACTGGATTTGAAACGGGTATTACCCAGACCATGCCAGCCGCCATGAGCCACCAGCAGACGCTGACCAGCCTTGGTCAGGTCGCCAATGACCTCTTGCGTAGCAGAGTCAATAACAGTGGTACCGACCGGAACCCGCAGCACCAGATCCTCACCTTTTTTACCGGTGCAGTCAGTGCTGCCACCGTTGGAACCACGCTCGGCATCGAAGTGCCGGGTGTAACGATAGTCGACCAGGGTGTTGAGGTTTTCGTCAGCGATCATGTAGACCGAGCCGCCGTCACCACCATCACCGCCGTTAGGACCGCCGTTTTCGATGAATTTTTCCCGACGGAAACTCATGCAGCCATTGCCGCCATCGCCAGCCTTTACCCGAATCGATACTTCATCAACAAACTTCATAACAAAACGCCTCTCGCCATACGGACGAGCCGAAAAACACTAAGACATAAGACTCTTGCAAAAATGAGCGCAGCGACCTCAATCAACGACCCCAGAATCAGCGCCGACAGCCCATACAAACAGTTTTGCAAGAGACTCACCCCACAAACGAAAAAGCCCCGTCGCAAGACAGGGCTTTTCCAGCGATCTCGCGATTAAGCCGCGATTACGCTCACGTAACGACGACCGAAGGCGCCTTTTACTTCAAACTTGATCACGCCTTCGATTTTAGCGAAGAGGGTGTGATCCTTGCCCATGCCAACGCCGTAGCCAGCGTGGAATTGGGTGCCGCGCTGACGCACGATGATGTTGCCTGCCTTGATAGCCTGGCCGCCATACATCTTCACGCCAAGGCGTTTGGCTTCTGAGTCGCGACCGTTACGGGTACTACCACCAGCTTTTTTGTGTGCCATGAGTTCAATTCTCCTAGTGAGGAATTAGGCTGAAATTAAGCCTGAATACCGGTGATTTTGATCTCGGTGAACCACTGGCGGTGGCCCATACGCTTCATGTGGTGCTTACGGCGACGGAACTTGATGATACGGACTTTATCGTGACGACCTTGGGAGATCACTTCAGCCTTGACGGTTGCGCCAGCAACAACAGGTGCGCCGATATTCACGTCGTCGCCATTGGCAACCAACAGAACGCGGTCAAAAGTTACGGATTCGCCAGTAGCGATTTCCAGTTTTTCGATCTTCAGGTATTCACCTTCAGCGACCTTGTATTGCTTACCGCCGGTAACGATTACTGCGTACATGGTATTTCTCCGATAATCCTGCTCACCCAGCTCTTTATAAGAAGAGATATTGGCTGGCATGGCTGCATGGGGCTGGAACGACCCAAATGCAATTGCGTAAGGCAGGTGCTGCCCAGGAAGTTCAGGGTGCGCGATTGTACGCAAGGCGCAAGCACGTTGCAAGTGGCCTTCAGACGCCCTGAAAGCGTCGCGAGCGAAGGGAAGACAAGGAAAAAGCAGGCGAGGAAGCGGAGTTTACGAGTTGTAAATGAGCATTCCGAGCCTGCTTTTGACGCAGGATTACCGAGTGCAGCAGCTTTCATGGCGTCTGGCCGCGCCTTGACACCCGCTGACGTGGGTCCTAGCATGCCGCGCAACCCTTCTGGAGCACCTGTCGCTGATGCAACCCCAAGCTTTCTACCGCGCGGTGGCGGACGATTTTAGCGCCGTCGACGGCATCATCAAGAAGCAGCTGACTTCCCGAGTGCCTCTGGTATCGAAAATCGGCGACTACATTACCTCGGCCGGCACAGCGGCGTCAGACTACGAGCCAGCGGCCA
>CAYNGZ010000048.1:0-19872 GCA_964396695.1 uncultured Pseudomonas sp. | reverse complement strand
GGGTGGGTAAAGGCCTGGGACGTTAATTGGGGTGGTTGGGTGGCAAAGCCTTGGGGAGCGAAGGCGACGACATGCGCCTGCTGGCCGCGACCATCGAGTTCCTGCACACCGCCACCCTGCTGCACGACGACGTGGTCGACATGTCCGGCATGCGCCGTGGCCGCTCGACTGCCAACGCCATGTGGGGCAATGCCCCGAGCGTACTGGTCGGTGACTTCCTGTACTCGCGCTCGTTCGAGATGATGGTCGAACTGGGCTCGATGCCAGTAATGAAAATTCTCTCGCAAGCCACGCGGATCATCGCTGAAGGTGAAGTGCTGCAACTGTCGAAAGTGCGCGATGCCAGCACCACCGAAGAAACCTACATGGAAGTCATCCGCGGCAAGACCGCGATGCTTTTCGAGGCTTCGACCCACAGTGCCGCAGCCCTGGCCGACGCTACGCCGGAACAGAGCGAAGCCCTGCGCACTTTTGGTGACCACCTTGGCGTGGCCTTCCAGCTGGTCGACGACCTGCTCGACTACCGTGGCGACGCGGAAACGCTCGGCAAGAACGTCGGCGACGATCTGGCCGAAGGCAAACCGACCCTGCCGCTGATCTACACCATGCGTGAAGGCACGCCGGAGCAGGCAGCGTTGGTGCGTCAGGCGATCCAGAAAGGCGGCATCGAAGACCTGGAAAGCATCCGCGCAGCCGTGGAGGCCTCGGGTTCTCTGGACTACACCGCACAGCTGGCCCGCGATTACGTGGCCCGCGCGATCAAATGCCTCGAAATGCTGCCCGCCAGCGAATACCGTGATGCATTGGTCGAGCTGAGCGAGTTTGCGGTCGCCCGTACGCACTAAGATCAAAAGATCGCAGCCTGCGGCAGCTCCTACAGATTTACGTGTAGGAGGGGCCGCCCCCTCTTCGAGGCCGCGCTGTCGCGCAAGGAACATGGGCCAGGGCTGGCAAGCCAGCCCTTAAAAATAATATATAAATCAATAAGTTATTTTTTTCCATAAGAGCTGCCGCAGGCTGCGATCTTTTGCTGTCAGCCCCCTCCCCCGAAAAAACCCTATACAATGTGCGCTTTCTAACCATCCTGAATCCAAGGAGCCTTAGTGAGCACGCTGCCACCCTGCCCGAAATGCAATTCCGAATACACCTATGAAGACGGCGCCCAGCTGATCTGCCCAGAATGCGCCCACGAGTGGGCCGCCAATGGTGAAGCCGAAGCGGCGTCCGATGAAACCGTGAAAAAGGACTCGGTCGGCAACGTCCTGCAAGATGGCGACACCATCACGGTGATCAAAGACCTCAAGGTCAAGGGCACTTCGCTGGTGGTCAAAGTCGGCACCAAGGTCAAGAACATCCGCCTGTGCGATGGCGACCATGACATCGACTGCAAGATCGACGGTATCGGCCCGATGAAGCTCAAATCCGAGTTCGTCAGAAAAGTCTGAACCTGCTGCATTCCATCCCGCGCCCAGCGTGGGATGGAGCCTCGCCCCCGCCTGACTCCCCCGCAATCTCGCCCAGTGGCAAAACGCCAGCCGTTTTGACCTCCAGCAATTCCCATACAGAAAACAGCAGAAACTGCTGATAGGTACTTGCTATTAATTTAATAGGAATTATTCTCATCAAACCATTCAAAAGGAGATGAGCATCATGACCTACTTGATCGATGCATGGCTGGACCGTCCACACCCTTACCTCAGGATCCTGCATCGGGAAACCGGGGAAGTGTGTGCGGTATTGGAAGAAGAAGCCTTGAATGAGCTGCAGGACCAGGGCGACCTTGACCTCAATGGCCTGAATTCCAGCGAGCCCGTGGTGCTCAAGGAGCTGGTGCGCAACCTGTTTCTGTTCTGCTACGCCCGAGCATTGCGCCCGGTGAATGATCTGAACACCAGACTCGAGATATGAAGGTCGTATGCAAAATGTCGGAGCGAGCCCTGTGGGAGCGGGCTTGCTCGCGAAAGCGATCTGACATTCAACGTTGATGCTGCCTGACCTTCCGTCTTCGCGAGCAAGCCCGCTCCCACATTATCGAGCCCGTTCCGACACTTGGAGCTTACAGAACGTCAAGCAACTCGACGTCGAATACCAGAACGCTGTGCGGCGGAATGCTGCCAACGCCTTGTGCGCCGTAAGCCAGCTCGCTCGGCACATACAGGCGCCATTTGCTACCGGCATTCATCAGTTGCAGGGCTTCGGTCCAGCCGGCGATCACGCCGCCAACCGGGAATTCTGCAGGCTGACCACGATCGTAGGAGCTGTCGAACACAGTGCCGTCGATCAGGGTGCCGTGGTAGTGAGTGCGTACGGTGTCTTCACGGGATGGCTTGGCGCCTTCGCCGTGAGTCAGTACTTCAAATTGCAGGCCGGAAGCCAGAGTGGTGATACCGTCACGCTTGGCGTTTTCAGCCAGGAACGCCAGACCTTCGCCAGCCGCTGCTTCAGCCTTGGCAGCCGCTTCGGCTTGCATGATTTCGCGGATAACCTTGAAGCTGGCAGACATGGCTTCCTGGCCAACACGGCTTTCCTTACCGGCGAATGCGTCGGTAAGGCCGGCCAGGATCGCGTCCAGGCTAACGCCCGGTGGCGGGTTGTCGCGCAGTTGGTCGCCCAGCTGACGGCCGATACCGTAGCTGACGCGGGTTTCGTCGGTGGACAGATTTACTTCGGACATGACACTGCTCCGCTGTGCGGACGACTCGGGGCATTGCCGTGCATGCACAGCGCATCCCGGAGCGCCCGGAACCAAAAGGGCAAGCAGACTAGCACAGATGCCATTGCGGTGATGAGCGGTGTCAACGCTGTCCGGAGATGGGCACCTTCAGGTTCTCTTCCGAGGTGCTGCCAAGACCGCACATCTCGTCGTGCACCGAGGCGTGAACCAGGTTGAAGGTCAGCTTGGGAAAGGCATGAAGGACTTCACGAGCGTGCTCCACCGAGCGCAGACGCAATGTTTGCCCATGAGAGTCGTCGAGCGGATGCGCGGCGCCATGTATCCGTGCCTCCAGCAGATAAATCCCGCCTTCCATCGAGATCAGGTTCAGTTCATCGACCTTCCCGGCGATGGCATAGGCGTTCAATTCGTACAGGTTCATGAGCGCACCCCGTGCGATGACGAGCCAAGACACTTACAGGGATATGCCTCGGCGCACAAAAGCACAAGCCGCAAACGCCGCCGCCCGTCCGTTTCACAACGGCCGGGCGGCATGATAGAGCGCAGGCATGACAATCAGTGCTTGGTCAGCTTGTCCAGGTAACCCATGGCAAACGCCGAGATCACGAAGGTCATGTGAATGATCACGTACCACTTCAGGTGCTCGGGATCGACGTTCTTGGCGTCCATGAAGATGCGCAACAGGTGGATCGAGGAAATCGCCACGATGGAGGCTGCGACTTTCATCTTCAGGGAAGAAGAATCCATCGTGCCCAACCAGTTGAGCTTCTCCTTGCTTTCATCGATGTCCAGCTGGGAGACGAAGTTTTCGTACCCGGAAATCATCACCATCACCAGCAAGCCACCCACCAGCGCCATGTCGATCAGCGACAACAGCACCAGAATCAGATCGGACTCGGCCATCGAGAACACGTTGGGAATAACGTGGGAGACTTCCTGAAAGAACTTCAGCGCCAGGGCCAGCAGCCCCAGGGACAAACCGAAGTAGATTGGCGCCAGCAGCCAGCGCGACGCGTACATTGTATTTTCGACAAAACGTTCCATTGAATCTCACACAGGGGTTTTAAACGGCGGCGAGTATATCAGCCGCTCAAAAACCCATAAACCGCAGACAAATCCACAACCTGCGAGTCTGCCAAAGCGATTTTCTGCTAGTGTCCAAGACATTCGCATCGCTCACGTGCGTCGTAGAGGAAAACCGGAAAATGGATGTGCGATTGCCTTTAACAACTGTCGGCCTTTGCCTTGCGGTGCTGATCGGCGGCTGCTCACCCAGCGATGAGAAGCACCCGCAGAGCCTCGAAGAGAAGACCGCACAGTTCGAGAAGTCGCTGGACGCGATTCAGGATCCCAAGCTCAAGGACGCCGTGGCCAACCTCGGCGGTTCGTTGCTGCTGCTCGAGCGCGCACAGCAAAAGCTTGCCATCAAGCCGATCGCTACCGAGTACGGCGAAGATGCCATGGCCCTGCTCAAGCACTATCAGACCCCGCAGGCACTGGTCGACACCTACATCAACGGCCTGTTCATACTGCGCAAGGACTCCAGCTCCGACTACCTGACGGACTTGCAGCCGATCTTTCCCTTCACCTTCAACATGCCCGCCGAGTTCCCCTTCCCCCATGGGCTGGAATGGCAGTCGGTAACACTGAGCAACAAAAAGGTCATCCCTTTCCAGCCCGAATGGTCGGAAACCGATCCCGGTATTCAATTGAGCCCTTCAAGCTCCAGCCTGACCAACCCGGATGACCTGACCGTGGCCTACCCCTTTGTCGAAGGTGTGGAAGTCGACAACAGGAACCAGCCACAACCGCAGACCCTGCAAGGCAAAGTCGAAGTCATCGCCCCCCGCAAGGTCTTTACCTTCGACCTGACGAAAAAGGATGTAGGCCAAACCCGCACCGACGACAACATCAGCGTCACCGTGCGAGCCCTGGAAAAGAACTACGCCGAAGTTGAAGTCAACAACAACGCAGCGCTGGCACCAGACGTCAGCGACACCCCGCTCAACCCGCTGATCGTCCAGGCCAGGGACACGACCGGGCAGTTTCTCTCGCGCTCGGGATCGATCAACGAAGACGCGGCACACATCGCGTTCTATCAAAAACAACTGGCCGAGATGCAGAAGCAGACGGCCTGGAGCGATGAGTTCGAAAAACAGCTCGACGCCGAGCAGCAAGCGTTCGAGCAAAAGCAGACACACCATTACGCCAAGGTGTATTTCAACGGCCCCATCGACACCCTCGAAGTCAACGTCCTCGACTTCTCGGCAGTCACCCTCACCCGCAAGGAACTGGAACTGCCGGTACGCCGCTTCGACCGCAACACCACCGACAAAACCATCCAGAGCCTGAACTTGCCGGTGGTGGTGTACGACGATCAGGCCGCCACCTGGCTCAGAGGCGCCACACTGGATGAGGAACAACTGAAAAAGAACATCCACATCAACCAGTCCGTCGAAGACGCCAGCGCGGCACGCATCGAGTTCGTTCACCCGAAAAGTTTCAACGACGAACTGCTTGGCTCCTCATTCAGCCCGGGTGACACCCCTGTGACCTTCTTCACCCAGAACGACAAGGGCGAACGCGGTGAACCCATCGAGTTGCCAGCCGAGGCCTACGATATCGACCCGCTGCACGCCACCATCCGGTATGACCTGACCCTGTTCCCCGAAACACCTGTGTATGCGGTCGGCTCGATGCCGCTGTTTCTGGCCGGTATTGAAAAAAACAGCCTCGACACCCAGAAGTTGCCCAAAGGCCTGGAGCTCAAGGGCAACGCCCTGGTGGTCGACCAGAAAGTATTCCCCGCCCAGGGCTGGCGCTTTTTCGCCAAGGACGCGAGCGGTAATTACTTGAAGGAGATTCTTGCTGTCAGCCATGACGCCAGCGCGCAAGGCCCGTCGGAGTTTGAGGTGCATTATTTCTACGGACAGCCGACTCACCTGGAAACTTACCAGCGCACCAACCTTACGACCGTCGAATATGGATTCGAGGTCAAACTCGACAAGGCCGAAAATTCCGACCTTGTCGAATAGGCCGCTAATGTTCGGGGCTGAACTCGAAACCGCCCGGGTTGCGGCTGCGTCCACCATTGATTTCCCGCAACTGGGCTTGCAGGTGCAAACACCAGATTTGCGGATCATCGGCCAGCTGATAACCGTGCAGGGTCAGACTTTCAACGATGGTTTCGAGTATCGATTCGGCCACGAAAGGACCATGAAACGGGCCTTGTGCCTTGATGGCGGAAGGTTGCTCACCGGCCATTCCGGCGGCAAACAGCAAGGTCCACATACCAGTGTCCCCTGCGAGCGGACGAATACTGCATTCGATACGGGTAACCAGGCCCAGGCATTGGCGGGTGAGGCAGAGGTTGCGCTGCATGGCGGCGACCCTCGGTAAATCCGGTATTCAGCCTCCACGGGAAGGCTGTCTCGATCCAGTGATGACTGTCGATGTCCTTGACCTGAGCATAGAAGAAAAGTCGAGTCAGCAAGTTGACGGAGCTTAGAAGGCGCCGAATGGTCGTTGCTGGATTTTTGACGTCACCCACGCAACACAAATGACCGCCATTTATTGCATACACATGCCCCCGTAGGAGCCTGCGATCTTTTGACGTTTGAACATCAGGATCAAAAGATCGCAGCCTGCGGCAGCTCTTATGGAACAAAAAATAACTTATTGATTTATATATTATTTTTAAGGGCTGGCTTGCCAGCCCTGGCCCATGTTCCTTGCGCGACAGCGCGGCCTCGAAGAGGGGGCGGCCCCTCCTACGCAGGAAAATCAGGCAGGCTTGGCCGCAGCCAGTGCTTCCTGTGCCTGCGCATGTTCCTTCTCGGCCTCTTTCAGGTCATCTTCGCTGACCAGTTCCGCAATGACGCGCAAGCGCTCCACCACGCGCGCGTTAACGCTGCCCTCAGGGAACTGACCCTCTGTGTCCGGCTCGCCGGCAGGCTCGCCCACCAGCAGGCTCAAGGCCTCATCGGCCTGACGCACTGCGTAGACATGGAACAGTCCGGCACGCACCGCCGCCAACACCCGCTCATCGAGCATCAGCGTGGCAACGTTGGCCTGAGGAATGATCGCGCCCTGCTCACCGGTCAAACCGCGCGCCTCGCAGAGACGGAAGAAGCCTTCGATCTTCTCGTTGACCCCACCCACCGCCTGCACCTCACCGAACTGGTTGATCGAGCCGGTAATCGCGAAGCACTGCTTGAGCGGGGTTTTCGACAATGCCGAAATCAACGTGCACGCTTCGCCCAGCGAGGCACTGTCGCCATCGACGTAACCGTAGGATTGTTCCAGCGCGATGCTCGCCGAGATCGCCAAGGGGAATTCCTGGGCGTAACGGCTGCCCAGGTACCCGGTGAGAATCATCACGCCCTTGGAGTGGATCGGCTGCCCGAGGTTGACCTCACGCTCGATGTCGACGATGCCGCTGCCACCGGGGTAAACCGTGGCGGAGATCCGCGCCGGTATGCCGAAGGCCGAGTCACCGACTTCCAGCACCGTCAGCCCGTTGCACTTGCCGACTGCCGCACCTGCAGTGTCGATCAGGATGATCCCCGCCAGCATGTCGTCGAGAATCCGCGCCGACACACGCCCGGTGCGGGTGGCCTTGGCCTTGAGCGCACGCTCGATGTGCCCGGCGTCGGTCATCTCGTCATGGGCCAGATCGCGAATGAAGTCCGCCTCGCTGACCAACTGGAACAGATCGCCAATGCGCGCCGACAAACGGCCCTGATGCTCGGCCAGCCGCGCACTGTAGGTCGCCAGACGTGCCACCGCATCGGCGGTCAGTGGCGCCATGCCTTCTTCCGAGGTCCGGGTCTTGAGCAACTGAGCGAACTGCTCGAGGCTCTCATCGACCATCGGGATGTCTTCATCGAAGTCCACCAGCACCCGGAACATCTCCTGGAAATCCGGATCGAGGTCTTGCAGCGTGTAATACAGCTGGCGTGCGCCGATGATGACGACTTTGACCTGCAACGGAATATGCTGCGGTGTCAGGGTCACCGTGGCCAGTCGGCCCAGCTCGCCCAGCGGCGATTCCATTTTCAGCTTGCGTGACTGCAAGGCCCGCTTCAGCGCATCCCAGACAAAGGGTTCGCTGAGCATTTTTTCGGCTTCCAGAATCAGGAAGCCACCGTTGGCCCGGTGCAGCGCACCCGGACGCAACTGCCGATAGGTGGTGTAGAGCGCACCCTGATCGGTGCTGTACTCGATACGGCCAAACAGGTTGTCGTAGGTCGGATGCGGTTCGAACACCACCGGCGCACCGCCGCTGGCCGGATGACCGACCACCAGGCTCGGCGCGTACTGTTCTTCCAGCAGTTTACGGGCAACCGCGTCGGTCTTGCTGTCATCGACCAGTTGCTCGACCACGGTCTTGAGCAGGTAGACCTGCATCGCTTGCAGGTAACCACACACTGCAGCATTTTCCGCGTACTTTTCCGACAGCGGCGAAAGCAATGGCTGCAAGGCCAGCGTGATGGTTTCTTCGTTGAGATGACGCAGCTGGTTGCTCGACTCGCGCTTCCACTGCGGCAGGCTGGCGAGTTCTTCGTTCAGGCGCTCTTCGAGCCCGGAAATGTCTTCATGGAAACGCTCGCGAACGGCTTCCGGCAACTGCGCAAATTCAGCCTCGTCCAGCGCCTTGCCTTCACTCATCGGCGTAAAGGCGATGTTGGTGCTGTCGCGGTACAGCGCGACTTCCTTCTCCAGCGCCAGGCGCTCGATCACGTCCAGCGCACGGTCATAGCGCTGGTTGAAGGCGCGGTCGATGGCACTTTTCCTTTGCTGATAGGACGGGTGTTCGAAGACCGCTGGAAACGTCGCCAGCAGGTTGTCGATCAAGCCATTGATGTCAGCGATGAACGCACCGGCCGTCCCGGACGGCAACTCCAGTGCGCGAGGCTCGCGCGGCTCGTCGAAATTGTTGACGTAAACCCAATCCGCCGGGGTTTTCAGGCGTTTGCCTTCGGCTTTCAGGTAGCGTTTGACGAAAGAGAACCGGCCAGTGCCAGGCTCACCCATGACAAACACGTTGTAACCGGGGCGTGGCATGGCCACACCGAACTGCAAGGCTTCAACCGCACGCTCCTGGCCGAGCACGCCGCGAAAAGGCTCCAGATCATTGGTGGTAGAGAAGCTGAACTGTTCAGCGGAAAACGGACGGGTCAGCGCTTCAGGCGCTAGACGCAAGCTGGCAGCAACAGGATCAGGCATCGGGCTTCCTTACATCAGGCGGGGCAGTTAAAGGCATTCTGGCGCCGCCCATACCGACTGGCAAGGCACGCCTTGGGTTAAAGCATAGTCAAGCGCCGATCCCTGAGCAGGCCGGTGCTCAAGGGAGTGTTTTGCAAAAAATCACGGAACCGCAGGATCGTGCCTAAACTCCAGACTGCGCGGCTGGAGCAATCACCCGCCCACTGGCGTCAGAGTGGCGCCAGAACCCCTGTTCATCGGTACGCACATAAAAGAGAACACAGCTATGAAACGGATTCTTCTTGGTACTCTCTTCACCGTTGCATCCCTCAACGCCATGGCCCAGGCGCCAGGCGGGCCGGATTGCGGTTGGGGCAACATGCTGTTCGAAGGTCAGCGTGGCACCCCGGCGCACTTCCTGGCATCCACCACCAACGGTACCTCCGGTAACGCCACCTTCGGCATGACCTCCGGCACCAACGGCTGCGCGACCAACGCCGCGCTGACCTATGGCGGCAAGTCCTGGTTCGCCATGAACGGCATGATGAACGAGCTGTCCGAAGACATGGCCAAGGGTCAGGGCGAAGCGCTGACCACCTATGCTGTGGTACTGGGCGTCGCACCAGAAGACCGCGCGCATTTCGCCGCCGTCACCCACGAGCACTTCCAGCAAATTTTCACCAAGGCTGACGTGACCGCTGAAGACGTGCATACCAATACCCTGGCCGTGCTCAAAGGCGATGCTCGTCTGGCCAAATATGCGACCCCGGCTTAAGCTCGACCCCACCTGCCCCTTTACCGGGGCGGGTTTTGTTTTTGGGACCTGACCTTATTCCGGGTCTTTTTTTGAATCAAGTAGCCCACCATGCTCAAACGCCTTGCCTGTCTGGCGCTGTTTGCCTGCGCCCCGCTGTCTGCCGCGCCTTATCTCGACAACCAACGCTTGCAGCAACTGGCCAACGACCCGTTCTGGATTTCCCTGGGCCACTATGAAAGCGCAAAACTCGGCGGCTGGCGCAGCTATGTCAGCGACAAGAAGTTCTTCCTGGCGACCAATGGCGCCGAGCATCCCGACGCAGAACTCGCGGCCACCGTGCAGGCGCTCTACGCCCCGGCCAGCAAAGGCCAGCAACATGCACAATGCGTTTACCCGGCACGCACCCGCTGGCTGAAAGCGCAACTGCACCTGAGCGATTTACCGACGGTGGACTGCAGCGAATTCAAGCAGTGGTTCAAGGACGTATCGCCCCACAGCGCGGTGATGATCTTTCCGGCGGCCTACCTGAACAGCCCGTCGTCGATGTTCGGCCACACCTTGTTGCGCATCGATCAGGCTGACGTACAAACCGACCACACTGCCCTGCTCAGCTACGCGATCAATTTCGGCGCCTACATCGAAGGCTCGGACAACAGCATTCTGTATGCCTGGAAAGGCCTGATGGGTGGCTATCCGGGACTGTTCGCACTGGTGCCCTATCAGGAAAAACTCTCGGAATACCGCAGCCTGGAAAACCGCGACCTGTGGGAATACCGGCTGAACCTGACGCAGGCAGAAACCGAGCGCATGGTCGAGCACGTCTGGGAGCTCAAGCAGATTCAGTTCGATTACTTCTTCTTCGATGAAAACTGCTCATACCGCTTGCTGGAGTTGCTACAAGTGGCGCGGCCGAGCCTCAGGCTCACCGGACAATTCCCGCTGACCGCGATTCCCACCGACACCGTCAAAGCTGTGAAAGACGCAGGACTGGTGGAAAAAATCGATTACCGCCCGTCCCGCGAACGCGAGCTGCTGAACCGCGCCAAACCGCTCACCGACGATGAGCAGCAATGGGTGCTGAAGGTCAGCGCCGACCAGAAGCACTTGCAGGAACCGACTTTCAAGGCCCTGCCGCGGGACCGTCAGGCGCTGATCATCGATGCAGCCTATCGCCTTGAACGCTACCGCGCCAACGGCCAGGAGCGTGATCCACAGCGCGCACAACGCAGTTTCGAACTGCTGCGGGCGATCAATCAGAACCCGGCGCCGGAACTACAGATCCCGCAACCCGGCCTGCCGGAAGACGGTCACGAATCGCGAACCTGGCAGGCTGGCATCGGCACCCGTGGCGACAAGGCCTTTGGTGAATATGGCCTGCGCATGGCCTATCACGACCTCAACGACAATGCCGAAAGCTTTCCGCTCGGCGCGCAGATTGAAATCCTCCAGATGAAACTGCGCCAGTACGAAGGCAATCACTGGCAATTGCAGCAACTGGACCTGGCGACCATCCGTTCACTGACCCCACGCAACGAACTGCTGCAACCCTGGTCCTGGCAGGTGACCGGTGGTCTGGAACGGGTTCCGGGAAAACATGACGACGAAACCCTGGTCAGCCACGTCAATGGCGGCGCTGGCGGCACCTGGCAGTTGGGCGACGACGTGCTCGGCTTCGCCCTCGGCACGGTTCGTATCGAACACAACAGCGACTTTGCCGGCTTCATCGCCCCCGCCGCCGGTTTCAACAGCGGGGTGCTGTGGAAGAACCCGCTGGGCAACCTGAGCCTGGAAACCAAAGGTGACTACTTCACCAATGGCGAAGTGCGGCGCAGCCTGAGTCTGAACCAGCAGTGGGAACTGTCACGCAACCTCGGCCTGCGCCTGAGCGCCCAGCGCGAGTTCAGCCACATAGCGTCACCCGAAAACGAAGTTATGCTTGAAGTAAAGTGGTATCACTATTGAATTGATTCGAGCAGAAAGATCGCAGCCTTCGGCAGTTCCTACAGATGTAAACAATCCCATGCAGGAGCTGCCGCAGGCTGCGATCCTGTGATCTTGCTTTTCGCCACTTCCCGATTTGCTTAATGGGCCGTTCCTTATCGCTCGCAGCAGGTCGCTTTCGGACAATCTCCGAAACCCAAAGCCTGCGACGATGACCTGAACCCCCAGCAGGGAGAACCGCCATGAGCCGCGCTTTCGTCAATGAAGATAACGCCACCCCACAAGCCGACCAGCCGGTAGAACGCCAGGTCAGCACGCAACCCAACTATGTCACGCCCGAAGGGCTCGCCCTGCTGCAGGCCAAAGTCGCCGAACTACAAGCCCTGCGCGGCGAACAAGCGGCCCGCGAGGAGGATGACCCACAGTGGCTGGCCGATCTGGAGCGCGATCTGCGTTACTTCACTCAACGCCTGCAAAGCGCTCAAGTGGTGACACCGGCCACTTCCACCCAAAAAGTGCAGATTGGCAGTTGGGTGACGTACGCCGATGAACTGGGCACCGAGCGACGCGTGCAACTGGTCGGCGAAGATCAGGCCAATGCCGCCAAAGGCCTGATCAACTGGAGCTCGCCGCTGGGACGGGCACTGCTCGGCGCACAGCTGAACGACGAAGTGCTCTGGCAGCGACCGGCCGGCGATCGGTTGATCGAAATCATCCGCATCGAACCGAGTCAAACCACACCCTGAGCCAGAGAAAGCTAACGCAAAATAAAACGGAGCCCGAAGGCTAATACCCGTCAGTTAACGTCATTTTTGCGAGGAGTGCTTCGGGCTGTTCGCCAGGCTCAAGAACCACCCCTCACCCTAACCCTCTCCCCCTTGGGGAGAGGGCTGGGGTGAGGGGTGGGTTTCGGATCAGAACAGAGCATTCAGACGCTGAGTTTTCTTAACTGACTGGCATTAGCCCGAAGGCTCCGTTTTTCATGCAACCAGCCTGATCAGGCCAGTTTCTTGTGACGCACCCGGTGTGGCTGGGAAGCGGCATCGCCAAGACGTTTTTTGCGGTCGGCTTCGTACTCGGTGTAGTTGCCTTCGAAGAACACCGCTTGCGAGTCGTCTTCGTACGCCAGGATGTGAGTCGCGACGCGGTCAAGGAACCACCGATCGTGGGAGATCACAATGGCGGCGCCCGGGAAGTCCAGCAGCGCTTCTTCCAGCGAACGCAGGGTTTCAACGTCCAGGTCGTTGGACGGTTCGTCGAGCAGCAGGACGTTGCCACCCTCTTTCAGGGTCAGGGCCAGGTGCAAGCGACCACGCTCACCACCGGACAGGTCCTTGACGAACTTCTGCTGGTCGCCGCCCTTGAAGTTGAAACGGCCGACATACGTGCGCGACGGGATCTCGTAGTTGCCGATGCGGATCTGGTCGGAACCGTCGGAGATCTGCTGGAACACGGTCTTGCTGCCGTCGAGGTCTTCACGGCTCTGATCCACACAGGCAAGCTGCACGGTTTCTCCGACTTCGATGCTGCCCGAATCCGGTGTTTCCTTGCCCATCAGCATGCGGAACAAAGTGGATTTACCGGCACCGTTACCACCGATCACACCGACGATCGCGCCTTTAGGCATGGAGAACGACAGGTTGTCGATCAGTACGCGATCGCCATAGCCCTTGGTGACGTTCTTGAATTCGATGACCTTGTCGCCCAGGCGCGGACCGGCCGGGATGTAGATCTCGTTGGTTTCGCTGCGCTTCTGGAATTCCTGCGATTGCATTTCTTCAAAGCGTTGCAGACGCGCCTTGGATTTCGACTGACGAGCCTTGGCGCCTTTGCGCACCCACTCCAGTTCTTCCTTCATGGCTTTTTCGTGAGCCGACTGCTGCTTGGATTCGGCAGCCAGACGCTCGGACTTGGCTTCCAGCCAACCCGAATAGTTGCCCTCGTAAGGAATACCGGCGCCGCGGTCGAGTTCCAGGATCCAGCCAGCAACGTTATCCAGGAAGTAACGGTCGTGCGTGATCGCAACCACGGTCCCCGGGAAGTCGTGGAGGAAATGCTCCAGCCAGGCCACGGAGTCGGCGTCCAGGTGGTTGGTCGGTTCGTCGAGCAGCAGCATGTCCGGGGCGGACAGCAGCAGACGGCACAGCGCAACACGACGCTTTTCACCACCGGACAGGTGTTCGATTTTGGCATCCCAGGCCGGCAGACGCAGCGCATCGGCGGCGACTTCCAGTTGGCGATCGAGGTTGTGACCGTCGCCCGCCTGCAGGATGGCTTCGAGCTTGGCCTGTTCGGCGGCCAGTTTGTCGAAGTCGGCATCCGGGTCGGCGTATTCGGCGTAGACCTGATCCAGACGCGCTTGCGCGTCCTTGATCACGCTGACCGCTTCCTCGACCACGTCACGCACGGTCTTGGTCGGATCCAGCAGCGGCTCTTGCGGCAGGTAGCCGATGTTCAGTTCCGGCATCGGACGGGCTTCGCCGTCGAACTCGGTGTCGACGCCGGCCATGATTTTCAACAGTGTGGATTTACCCGAGCCGTTGAGGCCGAGCACGCCGATCTTGGCGCCCGGGAAGAACGACAGCGAAATGTTTTTCAGGATTTCCCGCTTCGGCGGAACAACTTTGCCCAGCCGATGCATGGTGAAGACGTATTGAGCCATGGAGAACCTAGGGTCAGTGACTGATGAATATAAGCACGGGCGAAGCCCGGGCCAGGCCAGACGCGCCGCCAGCGATTGATGGCTATCAATACGTGCGCGCGAAAAAAGCCTGAGTCTAAGAGCTGGAACGCTCCCGCGTAACCGGCAAAGCTACCTTAATGATGAAAGGCAGTCCAGCCGAGAGGGGCTGGCACTTTGCCACAACTCAAGGCATGCTAGCCGCCCTCCGGGCGTCCGGCTTATAGTGCACGTCGCGCCAATCCAGCCAAACCGCAGGATCACAGTTTGTCCAATGTCACTCCGCCTTCGTCCGTGAGCGCACAGAGTCCTGCGACCGGATCGCCCCTGCGCGGCACCTTGAAAGGTGCATTGGCGACGCTTGTCCTGCTGCTGATCGGATTGCTGCTCTGGCAGTTGTTCGACCAACTGAGCGAAACCCAGAATAACCAGCGCCAGTACACCATCGACTACACCGCCGATCTGGCCGCGCAAGTCAGTCTGAACATGGCGCTCAACGCCCAGATCGCACTGAATCTGCTACCGATCGTCGAACAACCGCAGACCGCCGATCAGCAGCAACTGTTATTGCGCAAGCTGCAGCAGTCCTTGCCTGATGTGCTTAGCCTGGCACTGCTCAGCCCCTCGGGAAAAATCCTCAATGACACCGCCAGCGACAGCCAGGATGCCGATTACCTGAGCGATCTGGTCCGACGCAGTCACGCGCAGGCGCATTACTTCAGCAACGCCAACGACAGCTCGATGGTGAACCTGTTACTGCACCAGGCCAGCGGCAACACCCGCGGCTACTGGGTCTTGCGCCTGCGACCGACATTTTTCTCTTCACTGGCCAAACCGGGCGACGCGGGAGTCCGCCCGCAGTGGCTGGTGGAAAACCGCATCAATCAACAGATCATCAGCCGCGACGACGGGCTGTCGCCGAGCAAACCGGGCCTGGTCACCGCCGATGATCTGACCAACAGCGTATTGGTCGTTCCTCTGAGCAGCAGCGACTGGCAGTTACGCGGACTGTTCGACCGGCAACGGGTGATCGAACAACTGCTGCCAGCGTTTATCGGTAAATGCCTGTTGGGCCTGGCCTTCTCGTTGCTACCGCTCATCGCTTTGTTGAATATGCGCCGACGCCAGCGTCAGGTGCACGACGGGCGTCGGCGCTATCGGGACATCTTCGACGGCACCGGTGTTGCACTTTGCGTACTTGACCTCTCCGGGCTCAAAGCCTGCTTCGACAAGGCACAACTGCAAACCGGCGAGCAATTGCGGCGGTGGCTGGAGAACGCGGAACAACGTCGGCAGTTGCTGCAGGAGTTGCGTATCACTGAAGTCAACCAGGTCGCCCTGCACCTGCTCAACGTGCAGTCCGGCGAACAAGCCTGGAAGCTGTTGATCGAAGGCGGGCCACTGGATGGCAATGCCATCGGCAACCAGTTGCTCGACGCCGTGCTCAACCAGCAGAAACAGCTGGAGCTGGAAATCAAGCTCAAGGACAGCCAGGGCCGCGACCAGCATCTGTGGCTGGTGTTGCATTTGCCACAAGCTCAGCACGACGCCAAAGCCGTGATCCTCAGCATCAGCGATATCACCAGCCGTAAAATAGTCGAGCTGTCGCTGCTGGAGCGTGAAGGCTTCTGGTCGGATGTGGTGCGCACCGTCCCGGATCACCTCTACGTGCAGGACGTGATCAGCCAGCGGATGATTTTCAGCAACCATCACCTGGGACAGACGCTGGGTTACAGCAAAACCGAACTGCACCAGATGGGCGAGTATTTCTGGGAGATTCTGCTGCACCCCGAAGATGCCGATCATTACCACCGCTTGCGTCAGGAACAGCGCCAGGCCGGTTATACCCAACTGATGCAGTGCCAATTGCGCTTTCGCCACCGCGATGGCAAATGGCGGCGTTTCGAAATCCGCGAGCAGGCGCTGGCGCGGGATAAACACGACCAGGTCACTCGCATCATTGGCGTGGCCAAAGACATTACCGATCAGATCGAAGCCAGCGAATCCTTGCGTGACAGCGAGCAACGTTACCGGATGCTCGCTGAAAGCATCAGCGACGTGATTTTCTCCACCGACAGCAAACTCTCGCTCAATTACGTCAGCCCATCGGTGAACGCCGTGCTCGGCTATGACGTTGAGTGGATCTTCCAGAATGGCTGGCAATCAACCATCGCCAACCCGCAGCAATTGACCGGCATCTACAGCCTGATGGACCGGGTCAGCAAGGCTCTGGATAAACCCGAACAACTGGCGCAACTGCGCACTCAGGTACAAACCCAGCTGTTCCTGTTCGACTGCTTGCGCGCCGACGGACGCAAGATCCCGATCGAACTGCGCCTGGTCCTGGTCTGGGATGAACACGGCGCGTTCGAAGGCGTGCTCGGGGTCGGTCGCGATATCAGTCAGCAGCGCCGCGCCGAGAAAGACTTGCGCATGGCCGCGACGGTTTTCGAGCACTCGACGTCGGCGATTCTGATCACCGACCCGGCCGGCTACATCGTGCAGGCCAACGAAGCCTTCAGCCGCGTCAGCGGTTATGAAGTGGCGCAGGTCCTCGACCAGTTGCCGAACATGCTGACTGTCGATGACCAGCAGGAAGCTCACCTGCGCTATGTGCTCAAGCAACTGCATCAGCACAGCACCTGGGAAGGCGAAGTCTGGCTCAAGCGCCGCAACGGTGAACACTACCCGGCGTGGGTCGGTATTACAGCGGTACTCGATGACGAAGGCGACCTCGCCAGCTACGTGTGCTTCTTCAGCGACATCAGCGAGCGCAAGGCCAGCGAGCAGCGGATTCACCGCCTCGCCTACTACGACGCCTTGACCCACCTGCCCAACCGCACCTTGTTCCAGGACCGGCTGCACACCGCGCTGCAATCGGCGGAGCGGCAGAAGTCGTGGGTTGTGCTGATGTTCCTCGATCTCGACCGTTTCAAACCGATCAACGACTCCCTCGGCCACGCCGCCGGCGACCGTATGCTCAAGGAAATGGCCACCCGCCTGCTCGCTTGCGTCGACGATGACGACACGGTGGCGCGCATGGGCGGCGACGAGTTCACCTTGCTCCTGCAACCGCGTGCCAGCCGTGAGATCGCGCTGAACCGGGCGATTCATGTGGCCGAGCAGATCCTCGCCAGCCTGGTGAAGCCGTTTGTCCTCGAAGGCCGCGAGTTCTTTGTCACCGCCAGTATCGGCATCGCCTTGAGTCCGCAGGACGGCAACGAACTGAGCCAACTGATGAAGAACGCCGACACCGCGATGTACCACGCCAAGGAGCGCGGCAAGAACAACTTCCAGTTCTATCAGGCGGACATGAACGCCAGCGCCCTGGAGCGCCTGGAGCTGGAAAGCGACCTGCGCCACGCCCTTGAGCAAAACGAATTCGTTCTGTACTACCAGCCGCAATTCAGCGGCGACGGTAAACGCCTGACCGGCGCCGAAGCCCTGCTGCGCTGGCGTCATCCGCGCCGCGGACTGGTGCCGCCGGGAGATTTCATTCCAGTGCTCGAAGAGCTCGGGCTGGTGGTGGATGTCGGTGACTGGGTGATCAGCGAGGCCTGCCGTCAGCTCAAAACCTGGCACCAGGCCAAGGTCCGGGTACCGAAAGTCTCGGTGAACATCTCTGCACGGCAATTCTCCGACGGCCAGCTCGGGACGCGCATCGCCACCATCCTCAAGGACACGGGCCTGCCACCGGCCTGCCTGGAGCTGGAGCTGACCGAAAGTATCCTGATGCGTGAAGTCAGCGAAGCCATGCAGATTCTCGCCGGGCTGAAAAACCTGGGCCTGAGCATCGCTGTCGACGACTTCGGCACCGGTTATTCATCGCTGAACTACTTGAAGCAGTTCCCGATCGACGTGCTGAAAATCGACCGGACCTTCGTCGACGGCCTACCGTCCGGTGAACAGGACGCGCAGATTGCCCGTGCGATCATCGCCATGGCCCACAGCCTGAACCTGGCGGTGATCGCCGAGGGCGTCGAAACTCACGAGCAGCTCGACTTCCTGCGTGAACACGGCTGCGACGAAGTGCAGGGCTACCTGTTCGGCCGCCCGATGCCGGCCGGCCGTTTCGAAGCGCAGTTCAGCAATGAAGCGTTGTTCATGTTTGATTGACCTCTCTCGTTCCCACGCTCCGTGTGGAACGATCAATGTTTGACCGGGGTCAGCTTGAATCCCATTCGTCTGCGACATGATGTCCTTTCATATGCCATCTAAAACACATTGGGTTAGAATGCCTCCCTTTCTCTGCCCCGATCCTTGAGGACCGCCATGTTCAGCCGTGATTTGACCATTGCCAAGTACGACGCCGACCTTTTTGCCGCCATGGAGCAAGAAGCTCAGCGCCAGGAAGAACACATCGAGCTGATCGCTTCGGAAAACTACACCAGCCCAGCGGTGATGGAAGCTCAAGGCTCGGTTCTGACCAACAAGTACGCCGAAGGCTACCCAGGCAAGCGCTACTACGGCGGTTGCGAGTACGTCGACGTGGTTGAGCAGCTTGCAATTGATCGAGCCAAGGAACTGTTCGGCGCCGATTACGCCAACGTTCAGCCACACGCCGGTTCCCAAGCCAACAGCGCCGTTTACCTGGCCCTGCTGCAAGCAGGCGACACCATCCTGGGCATGAGCCTGGCTCACGGCGGTCACCTGACCCACGGCGCCAGCGTTTCGTCCTCCGGCAAGCTGTACAACGCCGTTCAGTACGGTATCGACAGCAACGGCCTGATCGACTACGACGAAGTCGAGCGTCTGGCGCTGGAGCACAAGCCAAAGATGATCGTGGCCGGTTTCTCTGCCTACTCGCAGGTTCTGGACTTCCCACGCTTCCGCGAAATCGCTGACAAGGTTGGCGCCTACCTGTTCGTTGACATGGCTCACGTGGCCGGTCTGATCGCTGCTGGCGTCTACCCGAACCCGGTTCCATTCGCTGACGTGGTGACCACCACCACCCACAAGACCCTGCGCGGTCCACGTGGCGGCCTGATCCTGGCTCGCGCCAACGCCGACATCGAGAAGAAGCTGAACTCCGCGGTATTCCCGGGCGCCCAGGGCGGCCCGCTGGAGCACGTGATCGCCGCTAAAGCGATCTGCTTCAAGGAAGCATTGCAGCCTGAGTTCAAGGCCTACCAGCAACAAGTGGTCAAGAACGCCCAGGCCATGGCCGGTGTGTTCATCGAGCGCGGCTTTGACGTGGTCTCCGGCGGTACTCAGAACCACCTGTTCCTGCTGTCGCTGATCAAGCAGGAAATCTCCGGTAAAGACGCTGACGCCGCTCTGGGCAAAGCGTTCATCACCGTGAACAAGAACTCGGTACCGAACGATCCACGCTCCCCGTTCGTCACCTCCGGCCTGCGCTTCGGTACCCCGGCAGTCACCACTCGCGGCTTCAAAGAGACCGAGTGCAAAGAACTGGCCGGCTGGATCTGCGACATCCTGGCAGACCTGAACAACGAAGCGGTGATCGACGCCGTTCGTGAGAAGGTCAAGGCTATCTGCAAAAAGCTGCCGGTCTACGGCGCTTAATCAGCCCGCTAAACCCTCAGCAATTGGCATAGGGGGGCGGCCTTCATAGGCCGCTCCCCTGCCACACCACCCGGCATGCGGGTCCGC
>CAYNGZ010000047.1:1868-22860 GCA_964396695.1 uncultured Pseudomonas sp. | reverse complement strand
CCCTGGCCCATATTCCTTACGCGACAGCGCGGCCTCGAAGAGGGGGCGGCCCCTCCTACAGATTATCCGTGTAGGAGCTGCCGCAGGCTGCGATCTTTTGAGGAACTCTTGGTCAGGAAACCTGCACCCGCCGCTTCACCACCATCCGACTGCGGCTATACAGCACGACAATCGCCAGAATCGCCACGGCCTGCGCACTCAGTGAATAAGCGTCAGCGTGAATCCCCAACCAGTCGAAGTCAAAGAATGGTACCGGCCGAGTGCCGAAGATCCCGGCCTCCTGCAAGGCTTTGACGCCATGCCCGGCGAACACCACCGACAGCGCGCAGAGCAAACCGGCGTTGATCCCGAAGAACAGCGCCAGCGGCAGTTTCGCCGAACCACGCAGGATCACCCACGCCAGACCGATCAACAGCACCAGCGCCGTGGCGCCACCGGCCAGTACCGCGTTGTGCCCGGCCGGGCCTGCTTGCAGCCACAAGGTCTCGTAAAACAGCACCACTTCGAACAGCTCGCGGTAGACCGAGAAAAACGCCAGGGCCGCAAAGCCGAAACGCCCGCCACCGCTCACCAGGCTGTTCTTGATGTAATCCTGCCAGGCCGCCGCGTGACGACGGTCGTGCATCCACACCCCGAGCCAGAGCACCATGACACTGGCGAACAGCGCAGTGCAGCCTTCGAGCAACTCACGCTGGGCGCCACTGACATCAATCACATACGCCGCCAGCGCCCAGGTCGCCAGGCCCGCCACCAGCGCCAGACCCCAACCAATATTGACGCTGCGAATCGCCGACTGCTGAGCGGTGTTACGCAGAAAGGCCAACACGGCGGCCAGCACCAGAATCGCCTCCAACCCTTCACGCAGCAATATCAGCAGGCCGGAGATATAGCTCAGCGACCAGCTCAGGCCATCACCGCCAAGCAGGTCCGCTGACTCCTTCAATTTGGCCTTGGCAAGCGCCAGGCGCTGCTCGGCTTGCTCGATCGGTAGCCCGTCCTGTAACGACTGACGGTAAGCCATCAGGGACTTTTCAGTGTCTTTGCGCACGACCGCATTGACGTTATCCAGCGAACTCTCGACCAGTTCGAAGCCCTCCAGATACGCCGCCACCGACAGGTCATAGGCCTGATCGTGCTCGCCGGCACGATAGGCGGCGATACTCTTGTCGAGAGTCGCTGCGGTGTAATCGAGCAACTGCGCCGAACCGCGCTTGACCTGCGGTGGCTGGGCACGCTGAGCGCGGAAAGTCGCCGCCGCTTCGGGACCTTCGGCCGCCAGCACTTCCGCCGGGGTCTGTCGGGCCAGGTCAGCGAGGTTGAAGTTCTTTTCGCTTTTTGCCGCGGCCGGATCGGCGCTGAACGCGGCGATGTACGTCGCCAGATCCCAGCGCTGACGCTCATCGAGTTGATCAGCGAAGGCCGGCATGTCCGTGCCTTCAATGCCCTGCCCCAACGTGCTGTAGATCGCGTACAGGCTCAAGCGGTCCAGCCGCGTGGCATCGCGCAGATTGGCGGGTGGCGGTGTCAGGCCGACACCTGCAGGACCATCACCGGCGCCGGCGTCGCCATGACACACCGAACAGTGCTGCGCGTACAACGGCGCACCACGGGTCGGGTCCGGAGTAATGATCGGCGCCTGGCTGACTTCATAGGCCACCGCCAGTTTCGCGCCCAGTTGCCGCGCAAGGCGGGCCACTTCCGTACCGTCCTGACGCAGGCTCACCGCGTTACGCAGATGGCTCACGCCCTGCTCAAGCTCCGCCCGCTCGGGTTTGCCCGGCAACGCAACGATCAGCCCCTGCAAGACGCCGAGAAACTCCAGCTGTTCGCGGTATTCGCCGTCATCGATGACCTGGCCCGCCTCCACGGTCGCCAGATAATCGGCACCAATGTAATCGAGTAGATGCAATGCCTGTGGCGCACCTTCCACCGTGTTAGCCAGCAGATTGAAACTGCACAGGGCAAACAACGGGAAGACCAGCCAGGCCAGGAAACGGGACGGGGCAATCATGAATGAATCTCAATTGGTAATACGAAGTAACGCATTGTTCACTTCCAATGACTTTCACTCAAGCGTTGTGACCGATTACCTGGGTTTTCAAAACGCGCACACGAAAAAGGCGACCTCGCAGGGTCGCCTTCCTTATGACTGAAAAACGGCTGAAAACGTTATATCGCAGCTTTGCGAATGGTCGCCAGCAAACTTGCCGCGCCGATGAACAGACCGGCAAACGTGCGATTCATGCGGCGTTGCTGCTTGGGCGTACGCAGCAGGCGCAACACCTTGGAGGCGAGGCCGGTGTAACCCGCCATCACGATCAGATCGACACAGATCATGGTCACGCCAAGGATCAGGTACTGCGCCACCAGCGGCGCGTGCGGGTCGATGAACTGCGGCAGTACCGCGAGCATGAACACCAGTGCCTTGGGATTGCTGACATTCACCAGGAAACCGCGAAACACCAGCGCCAGCGGTTTACCGATCGGCCGAATGGCCGCGTCATCGCTCATGTCGCTGGGCAGTGCACGCCATTGCTTGACCGCCAGATACACCAGGTAAGCCACACCGAACCATTTGATCGCGTAGAAAGCCGTGGCCGACGTGGCAAGGATTGCCCCCACACCGGCGGCGACAATCGCGATTTGCATGGCCAGACCCAGTTGCAGGCCAAGGGCGTTCCAGTAACCACGCCAGAAACCGTACTGCAAACCGCAGGACATCGACGCAATGGCGCCGGCGCCAGGGGAAAGGCTGATCACCCAGCAGGCCGCAAAAAACGCCAGCCATGTCTCAAACACCATCGCGCACCTCGACTCAGACTCGTTACAAGCCTCTAAGCTAATGCGCTGGCCTGCGAATGACCACCGGTTTCTTGCAGAAAAATAGCCCCGCCGACCAGCGTTACCGGCACCTGGCTACTTTCAAAGCCACTCGCAGGCAACCTGTGGAACACCGGACTTGCAGATCGAGCCGTTGTGGCCCGGTCTGCATCAGGACAGTGCCTCCAGCTCCGCCTGCATGTTTTCAAGCAGCTCCAGCGCTTCCATCCAGGTTTCTTCAAGCTCGGCTTCGCGAACTTTCAGCCTGGCCTGCTCGGCCAGCAGATCACGCAGCTCATCCTTGCGGGCGGCTTCGTAGACGGCACTGTCGCCAAGGCTGGTTTCAATCTTCGCCAGCTTCTCGTGCAGCTTGCCCAACTCGGCCTCGAGCTTGTCGGCTTCACGCTTGTGCGGTGCCAGTTGCTGGCGCAACGCAGCCGCAGCCTGACGCTGGGCTTTCTTGTCGGTCTTGTCCGGATTGACCGGCGAGGTGTTCACCGGCGCAGTGCGCTGTCGATACTCGACCAGCCAACGGGCGTAGTCTTCCAGATCGCCGTCGAACTCTTCGACCTTGCCATCGGCCACCAGGTAGAAGTTATCCGTGGTGCTTTTGAGCAGGTGACGATCGTGGGAAACCACCAGCACGGCGCCACTGAATTCCTGCAGGGCCATGGTCAGCGCCAGGCGCATTTCCAGGTCCAGGTGGTTGGTCGGTTCGTCGAGCAGCAACAGGTTCGGCCGGTCCCAGGCGATCAACGCCAGCGCCAACCGGGCCTTTTCGCCACCGGAGAAATTCAGCACCGGCTCGTCGATCCGCGCACCGCGGAAGTCGAAACCACCGAGAAAATCGCGCAGGGTCTGCTCACGTTCGGTCGGCGCCAAACGCTGCAAGTGCAGCAACGGGCTGGCCTTGGAGTCCAGCGAATCCAGTTGATGCTGGGCAAAGTAACCCACCACCGTGTTCTCGCCGCGGGTCAGTCGGCCGGCCAGCGGCTCCAGCTCACCCGAGAGGTTTTTGATCAGCGTCGATTTACCCGCGCCGTTAGGGCCAAGCAAGCCGATCCGCGCGCCGGGGGTCAGTTGCAGCTTGACCTTCTCCAGCACGGTTTTGTCGCCGTAGCCCAAGCGCGCATCGGACAGGTCGATCAACGGGCTGGAAATTTTCGTCGACTCGCGGAAGACGAAGTCGAACGGCGAATCGACGTGGGCGGCAGACAACTCTTCCATCCGTTCCAGCGCCTTGATCCGGCTCTGGGCCTGACGGGCCTTGGTGGCCTGGGCCTTGAAGCGGGCGATGTAGCTTTCCATGTGCGCACGTTGCGCCTGTTGCTTCTCGTAGGCCTGTTGCTGCTGGGCCAGACGTTCGGCACGGGCACGTTCGAACGCCGAGTAGCCACCGCGATAGAGGGTAATCTTGCGCTGATCGACGTGGGCGACGTGATCGACCACGGCGTCGAGGAAGTCGCGGTCGTGGGAAATCAACAGCAAAGTGCCGGGGTAGCTCTTGAGCCACTCTTCCAGCCAGATAATGGCGTCGAGGTCCAGGTGGTTGGTCGGCTCGTCGAGCAGCAACAGGTCCGAGGGGCACATCAACGCTTGCGCCAGGTTCAGGCGCATCCGCCAGCCACCGGAGAAATCCCCGACCTGCCGGTCCATCTGCTCGTTGGTGAACCCCAGGCCCGCGAGCAACTTGCGCGCCCGCGCGTCGGCGGTGTACCCGTCGGCGCTGTCGAGTTCTGCGTGCAGACGCGCCTGTGCGGCACCGTCATGGGCCGCTTCGGCCGCCGCCAGGTCCTGCTGGACCTGACGCAGGCGCAGGTCGCCATCGAGCACGTAGTCGACCGCCAGGCGTTCGAGCGTGTCGACTTCCTGGCGCATGTGGGCGATACGCCAATCGACCGGCAGGAAGCAGTCGCCCGAGTCCGGGTGAAGCTCACCTCGCAGCAGGGCGAACAGGCTGGATTTGCCGGCGCCATTGGCACCGATCAGGCCGGCTTTTTGGCCGGCGTGCAGGGTCAGCTCGGCGTCTTCTAGCAGACGTTGCGGGCCACGCTGTAAAGTCAGGTTCTGAAGTCGAATCATAATGGCGGCGGAGTCTACCAGCTTCGTTCGCAACTGGCGCGAGTAGCACTATGTCCTCTGACCTGTGGAGCTTTTCCCTCACCCTCTACACCCGACCGGGTGTTGAAGACGCCTGCCTGAAGCTGCAAGCAGCCGGGGCCAACGTTTGCCTGCTGTTGTGCGCAGCCTGGCTCGGACAACTAGGCGTGAGATGCAATGCGCAACGCCTGCAACAACTCCAGCACCTGGCCGGGCCGTGGCATACGGAAGTCGTACAGCCGCTTCGACAACTGCGCACACAGTGGAAGGCCGCTGCCCTCGACGATGAGGAACTGGATACGCTGCGGGTGCAAGTCAAAGCTCTGGAGCTGGAAGCGGAGCGGCAACTGTTGTTGCGCCTGGAAAATGCGGCGCGAGCGTGGCCGGAAGGTCAAGCCAACGACCTGGCCGTGTGGCTGGAAGGATTGGCGGCGGGCGCTGCCAACCTGAACCGCGACGCGCTGCATCAGCTGCGCGTCGCGGTGACCGGAGCTTAGGAAGCGCTGGTCGGGGTGCTGGTAGTGCTTGCAGCAGCTGCCGGCGCAGGCGAAGCGGCTGGTGTGCTCGCGGCTGGAGCAGGTGAAGCCGCCGGTGCAGGCGTTGCAGGCTTGGCGGCCGCGGGTGCGGTTGCCGGTTTTGCAGCCGCTGGTTTGGCGGCAGCAGGTTTGGCTACGACAGGCTTTTTCACCGCTGGCTTGGCAGCGGGTTTCGCAGCAACCGGCTTGGCGGCAGCAGGTTTGGCAGCGCTGGACGTTGCAGGCTTGGCAGCGACGGCTGGTTTAGCGGCAGGCTTGGCCGGTGCTTTGACAGCTGTAGGCTTGGCCGCTGGTTTGGCGGCAGGTTTTGCAGTAACCGGTTTAGCGGCTGGCTTGGCAGCCGGTTTGGCCGCAGCGGTTTTTGCTGATGGTTTGGCAGCAGGTTTTGTCGCGGTGGTTTTCGCCACTGCAGGTTTGGCAGCCGGTTTGGCGGCGGCAGTTTTAGCAGCAGGTTTGGCTGCTGGTTTAACGGCAGCCGGTTTGGCAGCGCTCGCCGCGACCGGTTTTTTCGCGGCAGGTTTGGCAGCCGCTTTCGCTGGAGCCTTGGCCGGTGCTTTGGCGGCTACCGGTTTGGTAGCCGTTTTTTTCGCGGCGGCAGTCGCGGTGGCTGGCTTGGCCGAACGCAGGGTCAGCGCTTTGCCGACAGCCTCTTTCACGCGACCAACGCCCTGGGCCAGTTTCAGGCTTTCCTGAGCATCGCGCTTGAGCTGCAGAATGTAGCCGCGCGTCTCGGACTGACGCTCCTTGAGCGCGTCGAGCAGGTCTTCAAGTTCTTGTACCGCATCCTTGGCCTTGGCCTGCGCCTTGGCTTTGCCGGCCGCCGCAGCGTCCTGCAATTTGGTGCGGGATTTGTGCAGTTTTTCCTGTGCTTTTCCGCGCTGTTTTTCCAGTTTGGCGAGCAATTTTTCAGCATCAGCCAAGGCTTGGGAGCAAGCGTTTTCCAAATGCTCGAGCAAGCTTCCCGAGAGCTGTTGGAGTAAGTGCAACGGAGTATTTACAGGCTTCTTATTGGCCGACATGGTTTACCTCCTGGCTGACGTGAGTGCGGCTCATACTAGACCTCTGCTGCTACCGCCGCTAGGGCATGTTGACAGTATCGACTGCTGTGCGTTGCAGCGAATTGAAAATGTTCTGCACTCAGCGAAAAGCAGTTCACCGGTCACGGCATTCTCGCTGGCATAATCCACCGCATCTCAGGCTGGAGAGTGCCCATGTCGCGTTACCTTTTTTTACCCTTGTGCGTGTTTTTTTCGATGGCTCAGGCCGCAGACAAAACCACGGAAAATGACGCCCATGATCTCGCCTACAGCCTCGGTGCAAGCCTGGGTGAGCGTCTGCGCCTGGAGGTTCCCGATCTGCAAATCCAGGCGCTGGTGGAAGGTTTGCAACAAGCCTATCAAGGCAAGCCGCTGGCGCTGAAAGATCAGCAGATCGAGCAGATTCTGGCCGAGCACGAAGCGCAAATCGCCGAGCAGCCCGCCATACCGCAAAGCGAAGTTGCCCTGGACAAGGAACAACGCTTCCTGACGGCCGAGAAGGCCAAGCCCGGGGTTCGCGAACTGGCGGATGGCATCCTGCTGACTGAACTGGTTGCCGGCAACGGCGCCAAGGCCGGCCCCAATGGCAAGGTGCAGGTTCGCTACGTTGGCAAGCTGCCCGACGGCACAGTGTTCGATCAGAACAGCCAGGCGCAATGGTTCAGTCTCGACAGCGTGATCAGCGGCTGGCGCAGCGCGCTGCAACAGATGCCGGTGGGTGCGAAATGGCGTTTGGTGATTCCATCCGCGCAAGCCTACGGTGCCGATGGCGCCGGGGACCTGATCGCGCCGTTCACGCCGCTGGTGTTTGAAATCGAACTGCTCAGCGCGACTGGCTGAGCAATCGCCCACATGAAAAACGGTGCGCAGAGCGCACCGTTTCAGGAATCGTTTACATCAAGGAAAAACTCAGGCCTGCTCTGGCGTTTCTTCCTTGTGAGCCGTGTGCAGGACTTCGATCAGGCAATCTTCCAGTTCGAAGCGCTCACGCAGTTGGCTGCCCAGCTTTTCCATCGCCTCGGCGAAACGCTCGGTGTCGTTGCAGTCACCTTTGTTGCAGTGATCATTGAAGGACAGAGCCATCTCGGTACTCACGTCGATACGCGGGGTGATCTGCTTCGCCAGATCGAGGCCCCCATCGTCGCCAAAGGCCTTGGCCTCACCGACCAGCTGTTCGCTCACTTCGAAGTGCCAGGCAGAAACGTAATCAACAAGAATTTCGCAGAACCGACCGTTCAAGGACTTGTCGGCGAAAGCCGGTTTGGCATCTCGCAATTCGCGGAACGCCTTTACCAACTCTTCACGCTCCTGTAGCCAGCGGTCAATGAGCTTATGAACCCCACCCCAGCGTTCTTGAGCATTCTGACAACTATCTAACATGGCGATCTCTCTTCCCTAATGGGTCATGCCGTTCTACACCTGCCGCAAGACACGACGCATCCGGTCTTCGTCAGACAGAGTGGCAACGAGCAACATAATTCCGCTGATACGTGCGGGCCAGATTATGCCCGCGCGCCAACGGCTTCAAGGTACGCAGGAGAGAAAGTTCATACAAGTGTTTAATCACCCTCCCCGCCCCGGTGCGACAACTCGCCGCCGAGCGGCTGCCGATACGCGCACCAGACCAGCCGCACGATCTGATAGGCCCCGAGAACCGTCATTCCGACAAAAAACAACAGACTCCACTCGGGGATACTCAGGTCGAACAGCGTCCAGGAAATTTCTGCGCAGTCAGCGGTTCCGCTGAATATCTGCTTCACAATACACAGCCAGGGCATATTTGCGAACAGACCTTCCAGGCCGGAAGCGCACCCCGACACCTGTTGCACCGGATCGCTTTGCAATACCACCTGGCGCCACGCTGTCACCATCCCCGCCAGACTGCTCAACAGGCCGAGCAGCCAATACAGTGAACAGCCCAGGCGCCTGGGCCCGTGTAGCGCGGCAATCAAGCAGACGCCCGTGAGCAGGGCCAGAAAAAATCGTTGCAACAGGCACAACCCACACGGCTTGAGCCCGATGGCGTACTCCAGATAGTACGAAGCGCCCAAGGCCAGGGCACCCGCGATGAAAGCCATGAAAAACAAGGAGCGTGTGCTGGCCAAAGACATGGCTTATCCGTAACAGAAGAGACAGGCGGTTACGGTAGAGGAAAGCCCTCTGGCCTTTCAAGGCAAGGCAGCGCGGAGACTTCGCCACAGATGTAGGGAATTACCGACAGAAGAGACAGGACCGAATGTAGTCCCTTGTAAGACGCTGCCTACGCCTGGCATGACGAGGAAGAACTTCGCGATTTCAAACGACTGGGTCGCCTGCTCGGGCGACCCGGCCGTCCAATACCTCATGCCCGCGCAGGCACCGGCAAAGGTGAGGCCAGCAAGCGCTTGTCCAGCAAACCCAGGCCTTCCTGGAAGAGCTGATTGCTGCGCTCGGTGTCACCCAGTTGAGCCAGCAGGCGTGCGAGCTCGGCACAGGCCTCGGGATTACGTTGAGCCCGCAGGCTGCTTTCCAGATAGTCCCGCGCCTTGCCCCACAGGCTGCTTTGCAAACACAGCCGCCCCAGCGTCAACAGCAAGCTCGGGTCGCCAGGATGGTCCTTCAACCAACCCTCGGCCGTTTGCAGTTGCCGCGTCGGGTCGCTGCCACGCAGCAAGCCATACAGCCGCGCCAGATGGCTGTCATATTTACGCTTGAGCGCCCCGCGCAGAACGTCTTCGGCCTCGACCTCAGCCCCCAGTTGTCGCAACTGTTCGGCGTAGGCAAGCACCAGTTGCGGCTCTTGGCGCTGAGCGGATGTCAGCTGTTGCCAGGCGCGATTGAGCGCCTGCAAACCAACAGCGCCATCTTCCTCCCGACGCGCCGCCAAGGTGAGATTTTCACCCCAGGCCCGGCGCTCCAGCTCCTCCAGTTCGCTGGCCGGCAGGGCCTTGTCCTTGCGCAATTCCGGCAACAGGCGGATGACCGCCGACCAGTCGCCGCGCTGCTGATGCAAACGCTGCAACTGACGCAAGACCTGAACGCTGTGAGGATGACGCTCGTGCATGGCCTGCAGTGTCGTCAGCGCACCGTCGGTATCTCCACGGTCGGTCTGCAACTGCGCGTGACTCAAGGCAATGGCCAGCTCGGCCTGAGGCTGACGCTCCAGCGCGCACTCCAGCAGGTTGTCGCTTTCGTCATAATGGCCCCGCTCGTTCGCCGCCCGGGCAGCGCCAAGGTAATAGAGCAGTGGCTGGCGTTCGGCTTCCGCGGCGCGAGACAAGTGACGCTGAGCGCTGGCCCAACGACCTTCAGCCAGATCCAGCTGACCGTGCTCGATCGCCACTTGTACACGACGACTGCGGTTGCGGTTCGACCATGGGTTGACCACACCGCTGGAAGTGGCCACCAACTCGATCATCGTCTTGAGTCCCCACAACCCCAGCCAGATTGCCGCCACTAGCAGCAGGGTCGCCCACAGGCTCGATTCGTAGCGAAAGGTCTTGTAGGCGATCAGCACATAACCCGAATGCTGAGCAATCGCCAATCCCAGCGCCCCGGAGGCGGCGATGGCCAGAAACAGAATCACATAGAGTCGCTTCATGGGCTGGTCCCCGGCGTGGCGGCAGGTTTCACCGAGTCTTCGGCACTGACGTTACGTCGCTCCAGATAAGCCTGCACCGTGCCGAGGGTGGTCGCCAGGTCAGGCGTGATGACCGTTACCGGTTTTTTACTCAATTCGGCAACCTGCTCAAGCATCACGTTGCTTTGCGGATTGTCCTGATTGAAGCTGCCCTTGAGCACATCCCGTACCTCGGCCAGCGCCTGGGTATACACCGGCGCCTGGCCGTTGAGCGCAGCCCATTGCGCCTGCTCAAGCGCCAGACTCAGCGCCAGGCGAACCTGAGTCAGGCTTTGCCCCGCGAGTAATGGACGGATGTTTTTATCGGCATTGAAATCGATGCGAATGTAGCGCGAGATCTGATCCCACCATTGCGCCCAGCGACTGGCGCCGTCGCCATCGGCAGTCGGGCGCTGGAGCGAACCGCTGCCCTCATGAAACTCGGGGGCGAGTTCGCTGAGCTCGACCACTTGATCGCGCAGGGCACCCAGTTGCAGGAACAACCCGGTACGGTCCGGTTGCTCGGTACTGCGCAGCGCCGCAAGACTTCTTGCGATCTGCTCGCGGGCGGCGAAAGAGCCCGGATCATTTTGCTCACGGAGGATTTCATCGGCACCCTGCACCAGCGCCTGAGCGCTGCTGATGTCCTGCAAGGCAGACAGACGCAAACTGGCCAGACGCAGCAGGTGCTCGGCCTCGGCCAAACGCCAATCCTTGCGACTGGCGCCCAGAACGGTTTCCAGACGCTGATTCAAGCGCTGCTGATCGCCCTGCAACTGAATCACCAAGCGACGCCGGTCTTCCAGCTCATCGGCGGGTGGCAATTGTTCAAGCCGGGCAGTCAGACGTTGCTCATTGAGCTTGAGGCTTTGCGCCTGATCATTCAGGGCCTGCAACTGCCCCAGCTGTTGCTGGTTATTGGTTTGCAGGCTACGCACCTGCCAGATCCCCCAACCCGCCGCGGCAACTCCCGCGGCGCCCAGCAACAACGCCAGGATCACCAGCCCGTTGCCGCGGCGCGGCTCAGGACTCTTCACAGATTCAACCGACGCATCGAGCGCAGGCTGGACGTCATCTTTGGGCAAGGCTGTTTCGCTCACGTATCCATCCTTTGCATTAGAGAACGGGTCGGGTTTCCCGCAACGCCGTTAGCAAAGCCGTGGCACTGGCGCCACGGCAATCCACAACTGTTTGGGCGCCTGTGGCCCGCGCCATCTCGGCCACCCGAGGGCTCGGAACAAACAATGGCAACCGCGCCAATTCAGGCCAGGCACTGCCCGCCAATTGGCGCAGGTGCTCAAAACCCTGCCCACTGCTGACCACCAGGCCGTTCAAGCGTTCCGATTGAATCCGCTCAGACAACGCCCCCTCGGCATACCGCGGCAAGCCGCGACGGTACAACTCCAGATAATCGACACTAGCACCTTGCTCGCGTAAACGCTCTGCGAGCAATTCGCGCCCTCCCTCGCCGCGCATGATCAACACGCGTGCGTCAGGCTGTGCGATAGCCTCGCGCAATTGTGGCAGTTCAAGCAACGCTTCGCTGTCATCGGCATCCACCGGAAAGCTGACGTCCGCCCCGTGATCCTGGAGGATCTGCGCGGTCGCCGCGCCCACGCTGAACCACTTCAAGCGCCGTGATTTCGCCCCGTACCGCTCAACCAGGTCCACACCGATTCGGGCGGCCGGTTTGCTGACCACGATCACCGCGCAATAGCGATCCATCCCCTGAATCACCTCGCGCATTGTCTCAGAGGCAGGAATCGGCTCGATTTCCAAAAGCGGCAAACTGCTGCTGAAAATCCCCTTTTCGGCCAAAATAATGCTCAGCGCCGCCGAATCATCCGCGGGACGCGTCAACAGCAGGCGCCACCCCGTCACTCGTGACCTGCCTCGCCATAGACCGCCTTCAGAATGTCGTTGGCGCCCTGGCCAAGAAGGTCTTCGGCGACTAGCACACCCAAGGCTTCGGCATCGCTGCGTGGCGCACGAGCCTCGGCACGGAGCAGCAAGCCACCCTTCGGATCGCCCACCAGACCCCGCAGCCAGATCTGCTCGCCTTCGAGCACGGCATAGCACGCGATCGGCACCTGACAACCACCGTTCAAGCGCTTGTTGAGTGCACGTTCGGCGGTGACCCGGGTGGCGGTGTCCTGGTGATGCAGAGGCGCAAGCAGCGCGTGAATTTCGTTGTCGGCGCTGCGACACTCGATACCGACTGCGCCCTGCCCGCCTGCTGGAAGACTGTCATCGACGCTGATCGAAGAGCGGATGCGATCTTCGAAGCCCAGGCGAATCAAACCGGCTGCCGCGAGGATGATCGCGTCGTACTCACCGGCATCGAGCTTGGCCAGTCGAGTGTTGACGTTGCCACGCAGGAAGCGGATTTGCAGGTCCGGGCGACGGGTCAGCAGTTGTGCCTGACGACGCAGGCTGGAGGTGCCGACCACGCTGCCCTGAGGCAGGTCGTCAAGGCTGGCATAAGTGTTGGAAACAAAGGCGTCACGCGGGTCTTCGCGCTCACAGATGCAAAACAGCCCCAGACCTTCGGGGAAGTCCATCGGCACGTCTTTCATCGAATGCACGGCAATGTCGGCTTCGTTGTCGAGCAACGCGGTTTCCAGCTCTTTGACGAACAGACCCTTGCCGCCGATTTTCGACAGCGGCGAGTCGAGCAGCTTGTCACCGCGACTGACCATAGGCACCAGCGTCACGAGCAGCCCCGGGTGGGCTTGTTCCAGACGAGCTTTGACGTATTCGGCCTGCCACAAGGCCAAGGCACTTTTGCGGGTAGCGATGCGGATTTCGCGAGGAGACATGGGTCGATCCGTACTGAATAGATACGACGGATAATAACAGCTCAGTCAAATCCGCTTTGACTTGTATCAGAAACTGCCTGGCCTCCCTGGCCTCACCTGTCCGGCAAAGGAGCGTGATAGCCGTGCGCGAGCAGCGGCTAAAGCTGTTGCATCATCTTGCGCACACCCGCGACATGACGCCGGCTGACAATCAGTGCGTCACCGTTAAGGCCTTTGAGAAACAGTTGGAAGTGCCCTAGCGGCGTGCGCTGCAACCGCTCGATACGCTCACGGGCCACCAGTGCATTGCGATGAATACGCACGAACCTGTCGCCAAATTCGTCTTCGAGGGCTTTCAACGGCTCGTCCAGCAGGACTTCGCCACCTTCGTGACGCAAGGTCACGTACTTATGGTCAGCGATAAAATAGACCACTTGGCCCAACGGGATCAGCTCGATGCCTTTGCGAGTTCGCGCACTGATATGGCTACGCGGGCCATTGCCGCTTTCTGCCGCCGGCCGGGTCAGCGCCGCGAGCTGGACGCGATTGGGGCGTCCGGCTTTTTTCAGGGCTTCGAGCAACTGCTCCGAACGCACCGGTTTGACCAGGTAGCCCACCGCACTGGCTTGCAGGGCGTCCTGGGCAAATTCATCCTGGGCCGTACAAAGCACCACCGCCGGTGGCGTCTCGCGCTCGCACAGCCTTGCAGCGACTTGCAAACCGTCGAGGCCAGGCATGCGAATGTCGAGCAGCACGATATCGGGCTTCAGGCTGTCGATCAGGGCCAACGCCTCATCGCCATTGGTGGCGCTGGGCTCCAGGACACTGTATCCCTCGAGCTCGCCGACCATACGGCTCAGGCGCTCGCGGGCTTGGGGTTCGTCATCAACGATCAGGACATTCATATTGCGCTGGATTCCTGCGTGAGTCTCGCACAAGGATAGCGTAGACAGGTGAAGTGACGTCCGTCACCGCGATCCACGCTAAGACTAGCGCGAGCGCCAAAAAGTGCCGCACGTCGGGTTGCAATATTTACCGGTGCCTGCGCAATTTCGTTCGAAGCCCAGCGCGGCGCGTAGGGTTTGCTGATACACAATATGACCACCCCCTTCTCTTATAGCCGGCTTCGACGCTGATGCTGCGCGCTGCGCAGCAACGCGGATGAGGCCCACCACATGATCGACAATTGCGCTGACCCTCAAGTCCAACTGTAGACGTTTGCCACGACGAAAGTGCTCATTTGACAAATATCGTTGTGCAATCGCAGCGACAGCACGTTGAGTATGGCCGGTCAAATAAGAAAAAAACGTATCGACCAGTGTCACCGACAGGATTGGCAACCCTGTTATTATCCGCGACAGGTTTTCACGCCATTTTCCTTCAGCCGATCACGAGCGAATTCATGAGCACTGACAAGACCAATCAGTCCTGGGGCGGCCGCTTCAGTGAGCCCGTCGACGCCTTCGTCGCCCGCTTCACCGCCTCCGTCACTTTCGACCAGCGCCTCTATCGTCACGACATCATGGGCTCCATCGCCCACGCCACCATGCTGGCCAAGGTCGGCGTGCTGACCGATGCCGAACGCGACAGCATCATCGACGGCCTGAAGACCATTCAAGGCGAAATCGAGGCCGGCACCTTCGACTGGCGCATCGACCTCGAAGACGTGCACATGAACATCGAAGCGCGTCTGACCGACCGCATCGGTGTCACCGGCAAAAAACTGCACACCGGGCGCAGCCGTAACGACCAGGTCGCGACCGACATCCGCCTGTGGCTACGTGACGAGATCGACCTGATCCTGGGCGAAATCACCCGCCTGCAAAAAGGTCTGCTGGAACAGGCAGAACGCGAGTCCGGCACCATCATGCCCGGTTTCACCCACCTGCAAACCGCACAGCCCGTGACCTTCGGTCATCACATGCTGGCCTGGTTCGAAATGCTCAGCCGCGACTACGAGCGTCTGGTCGATTGCCGCAAGCGCACCAACCGCATGCCACTGGGCAGCGCCGCGCTGGCGGGCACCACGTACCCGATCGACCGCGAGCTGACCGCGCAACTGCTGGGCTTCGACGCCGTGGGCGGCAACTCGCTGGACAACGTGTCCGATCGCGACTTCGCCATCGAGTTCTGCTCGGCTGCAAGCATCGCGATGATGCACCTGTCGCGTTTCTCTGAAGAGCTGGTGCTGTGGACCAGCGCGCAGTTCCAGTTCATCGACCTGCCTGACCGTTTCTGCACCGGCAGCTCGATCATGCCGCAAAAGAAAAACCCTGACGTGCCGGAACTGGTGCGCGGTAAAAGCGGCCGGGTGTTCGGCGCGCTGATGGGCCTGCTGACCCTGATGAAAGGCCAGCCACTGGCCTACAACAAGGACAACCAGGAAGATAAAGAACCGCTGTTCGACGCTGCCGACACCTTGCGCGACTCGCTGCGGGCCTTTGCCGACATGATCCCGGCGATCAAGCCAAAGCACGCCATCATGCGTGAAGCGGCGCTGCGCGGCTTCTCCACGGCAACCGACCTGGCTGACTATCTGGTGCGCCGTGGCCTGCCGTTCCGTGACTGCCACGAAATCGTCGGCCATGCGGTGAAGTATGGCGTGGAAACCGGCAAGGACCTGGCGGAGATGAGCCTGGAAGAACTGCGCAAGTTCAGCGACCAGATCGAGCAGGACGTGTTTGCCGTTCTGACCCTGGAAGGCTCGGTGAATGCCCGTAACCACATCGGCGGCACCGCGCCGGCGCAGGTGAAGGCCGCCGTGGTTCGCGGTCAGACGTTGCTGGCCAGCCGTTAACGCTGACCTGACGTGCAAGCTCGATGGCCAGAAGGCCATCGAGCCTCACGCTATTCTGCCGTTCGACCCACCGCTCGTACTCTCGCCAGGAAGGCCGGCGCTTCAGCGTGTTTGTCCGCCGCCACTTTTTGCACATTCGGATTTTCAGCCAGTTGCTCAAGCAACGCCTTGGCAGCCGGCATTTCGCTTAGAAAATCGATATCAAACAACCTCCTCCCGACTTCCACGGCCAGATCGACGCTGTAGAGAAAATACAGATCAGCCAAAGTGAACTGCTCGCCTGCCACATAGGGTGCAAACCGTCCGCGGCGTGCCAATGCGGCGAACCCCTTGATCAGGTCCCGTTTGGCCTTGGCCTTGAGCGCTTCTGGCGTCGGTCGACCGCCGAAAAATACTTCCACGTAACAAACCCGTGCCGGAAGCTCAATGTACAACTCAATTTCTTTAGCCAGCGCCCTGACACGAGCTCGCTCGAACGCGTCTGTCGGTAAAAGCGCAACGCCTGGCTGGCTTTCATCGATAAAGTCGAGGATCGCATCCGTCTCGCTCAGAAAACCCTGCTCAGTCTCCAGAACCGGAACCTTCCCACGCGGGCTGACGGCGAGAATTTCCGGATTCTGGCAACCATGAAACGGTACCACTTCAAAAGGCAGACCTTTTTCCAGTAGCGCCAACTTGACCATGTTGAAGTAATTGCTGGCAGCGAAGCCATAAAGCTTGAGCATTGAAGGGTCTCCTTGACCATGCTGTTACCGAATCAAAATGCGATTCGGCATTCACGATAAATTCAACCTTCAATGTTTGAAGCCTGCAGTTATGACCGAACGCAACAAGATTGCCTGGACACGACGCCAAACAAGGCGCCGAGGCTGTTAAACAAAACATTTCGACATTTTTGCAGACGTGGCACAGCTCGACAGCGGAGCCATCGAGCCTATGGTCAGCTGTAATTTACTTCCTGGCGGCGATCATCGCCAAAAACTGCGGCATTGCCGCGTCCTTGTCCGCCGCGATGCGCTTGGCACGCGGTGTCTGCTCCAGTTGCTCAAGCAAAGCCCTGGCGGCCGGCAACTCGGCCAGCAGGTCCAGATCGAAGAGCTTTTTGCCAACCGCGCAGGCCAGGCTGACGCTGTACAGGAAGTACAGATCCGCCACGCTCAGGGTTTCGCCCGCCACGTAAGGCTCGAACTTACCGTGACGCCCCAGCGACGCAATCCCCAGCAGTAGCTCGGCCTTGGCTTTTTCCTTGATGGCTTCCGGCACCGGCATACCGAAAAAGGCTTCACCGAAACACGCGCGAGCCGGCAGCTCGATATACAGCTCGATTTCCTTGGCCAATGCCAGAACCTGAGCCCGTTCGAATGGCGTTTTGGGCAGAAGCGCAGGGCCTGACTGGGTGTCTTCGAGGTATTGAAGAATCACGCTGGTCTCGTTGATGAAACCTTGTTCGACGCCCAGCACCGGAACCTTGCCGCGCGGGCTGATGGCCAGCGCTTCAGGGCTTTGACCGGCGTAAAACGGCACTTCCTCGAAGGGCAGGCCCTTCTCCAGCAACGCATGCTTGACCATGTTGTAGTAGTTGCTGACGCAAAATCCATAAAGCTTGAGCATCACATAGCCTCCAGGCCGTGCAGGGGTTGGCAGCCACTGTTATAGAACGTCGGGACCGCTCTCGCCAGCAGCATCGCACGGCTGAATGCAGGTAAACTGGCGACCTTTCCCTTTGGAGCCTGCCATGAGCGAGCCAATCGATATCGACAACGACGAAGAAGAGTTCGCCGAAACCACCCTGATCGAAGCGATCGAAAACCAGATCGAAAGCGACAACCCGCCAGCGGCCAGGGCGACGTTCAACAAACTGACCCTGGTCGGTTACGAGCGTGAAGAAATCCTGCAACTGATGGCCCACGTTCTGGCCGTTGAAATCGACGCCATCCTCGAAGAAGACCGCGCGTTCGATACCCAGTGGTATGAAACCGCGCTGCGCGCACTGCCAGAGTTGCCGCCAGAAAAGAAATGAGCCAGCAGATCCGCAGGCGCGCATTCGCGCCAGCGACGAAAAGCGCTAAGCCAACACTGGACAGCTCGCCCGAGTGCGTTCACCTTAGGGGCGCTATCGTCTATTCCTAGAAAGTCTGGAGTCCTTATGTCGCTTACCCCTGAGCTGGTTGCCGAACTGGAAATCCTTGCACTCTTCAACCTGGACAGTTCCCAGGAAGGTTTGAAAATCCATCAGACCGCTGCCCCACAAGCTATCGCTGCCGCACAACGCCTGTTCGACAAAGAGTTGATCACCCAGCCCGATGGCGGTTATCTGACCAGCCTGGGTCGTGACGCTGCGCAGAATGTGCAGACCGTTCTGACCATCCTGTCCGTCCAGGAAACCGCTTAACCGCTGCCGTGTCGCCCACGGAAACTCCTGCTACGGGATTTCCGCGGGCAAGCTGTCGCCCATCGAAAGAAATTTGACGCCAGAAACCAAAATTCAGCTTAAAAGTCCTGAGCGTCAGGCTGTAAACTGCCCACCGCCCTGAGACTTTTCCACGTTCGAGCACTGCGAGCCGGTTTGAGCTGACATGACCCGCACCCATGAAATTCGCCCTGATCTGGACGAAGGAATCGATCGCAAGGTTCTCAGCCAGTTGCGCGCGCGCTTTCTGAAGCTCAATGACGGCCGGATGGCCCGCGCCATGGAAGGGTTGTCGCCCCGCCAGCAAGGGGTGCTGGCCCTGTTGCCGCTGTTCTTCCACGTCAATCACCCGCTGTTGCCAGGTTATGTCTCGGGCAGCACGCCGGCCGGGCTGTCGAACTTCGAGCCTGACCCCACGGCACTCGCCGAAGCGCAGCGCCTGACCCGTTCCTTCTCCTACAAGCCCCGCCACGGCAATCTGCCGCGACCGATTCATGGTTTGTTCCTGATGGGCAGCCTTGGCACCCTCGCCCAGGCCGATCAGAGCGACATGGACGTGTGGGTTTGTCACGCCTCGGAGTTGAGTGAAAACGAACTCGCCGAACTGCGTAAAAAATGCCTGTTACTGGAGGCCTGGGCTGCCAGTCAGGGCGCCGAGGCGCATTTCTTTCTGATCGACCCGCAGCGTTTCGTCCGCGGCGAACGCGACACCCAGCTGAGTTCTGACGACTGCGGCACCACCCAACACTACTTGCTGCTGGACGAGTTCTACCGCACCGCCATCTGGCTCGCCGGGCGTACGCCGATCTGGTGGCTGGTGCCGGTGTATGAAGAGACCGGCTATGACCAGTACACCCATACACTGCTGTCCAAGCGTTTTATCCGCGCCGACGAAACCCTCGACCTCGGCCACCTGGCGCACATCCCGCCCGGCGAGTTCATCGGGGCCGGGCTCTGGCAGTTGTTCAAAGGCATCGAGTCACCCTACAAGTCGGTGCTCAAACTGCTGCTGACCGAGGTCTACGCCAGCGAACACCCGAACGTCGAATGCCTGAGCCTGCGCTTCAAGCAAGCGGTGTTCGCCAACCGCCTCGATCTGGATGAGCTGGACCCGTACATCGTGGTCTACCGGCGCATCGAGGAGTACCTCACGGCCCGGGGCGAGCCGGAACGGCTGGAGCTGGTTCGGCGCGCCTTGTACCTCAAGGTCAATCGCAAGCTGACCGGCAGCAGTGGCCAGCGCAGCAAAAGCTGGCAGCGTCTGCTGCTGGAGCGGCTGGCTCAGGAGTGGGGCTGGGATCATCGGCAATTGGCGCTGCTCGACAGCCGCAGTCAATGGAAGGTCCGCCAGGTCAGCGCCGAACGCCGGGCGCTGGTCAACGAACTCAACTACAGCTACCGCTTCCTGACCCAGTTCGCCCGTACCGAGCAATGCGTCAGCCTGATCAACAAGCGCGACCTCAACGTACTGGGTCGCCGGCTGTATGCCGCCTTCGAACGCAAGGCCGACAAGATCGAGTTCATCAACCCCGGCATCGCACCCGACCTGGCCGAAGACACGCTGACCCTCGTCCAGTCAGTGAACAAGAAAGAGCCGGGGCAGACCCACTGGGGGTTGTACAACGGCAACCTGAGCGCGCTGGAATGGGAGCACTTCGCGCCGATCAAGCGCAGCCGCGAACTGCTGGAGCTCCTGACCTGGTGCCATCGCAACGGCGTGATCGACAGCAGTACTCGCCTGGCCTTGCACCCCGGCAGCAGTGACCTGAGCGAGTTCGAGCTGTTCAACCTGCTGGGCAGCCTGCAACAGACCATCGCCCTGCCCCTGACCAGTGTCAGCGAAGAACAACTGCTGCACGCCAGCGTGCCGAGCGAGGTGCTGATTCTGGTGAACGTTGGCGTCGACCCGCTCAAGCACCACCGCGACCTGAACATTCTGATGACCACCGAACGCACGGACTCGCTGAGCTACGCCGGGGTGCGCGAGAACCTGGTGCTGACCCTCGACCAGGTTACGCTCAACAGCTGGAACGAAGTGCTGGTCAGCCGCTACGACGGTGCCCACGCCCTGCTCGACTGCCTGCGCGACTACCTCAACAACCTGCCGGACGGCCCTCGGCAACCCCGGTTGCGAGTGCGCTGCTTCTGCCATAACCGTGCGCAGTTCATTGCCCAACGTGTCGAAGAAGTCCTCGATACCGCGCAAAACCTGCTGCTCAGTAAGCTCAATCATCGCTACCTGATTCAGGTCCAGCAGCATTACCACGTGCTGGAACTGACGCCCGGCCAGGTCAACCATGTCGCGTTGGCCAGTCTGCCGGCGCTGCTCGATTACCTGAGCGAAGACCTGACCCGCTACAGTCCGCTGCAACTGGACCCGATGGCGCTGGAAGACCACGACCTGGCGTTGATCCTGCCGATGGGCCGCCCCGACTGTATTCAGGTGTTCTACCGCATCAACGATGCCCACGCCGAGTTGTACGTGCTGGATGAGTTCAACGCCCTGTGGCAACAGCGCCAGCCGTATCACGACGAGCAAAGCCTGCTGGTGCCACTGCAACGTTTCCTGCAATCGATCCTGTTTCGCCGTGACGCGCTGTTGCCGATGGACACCGCCCAACCGGTGACAGTGCTGGAAACCCTGTACTACCAAATGCTGCCCTCGGGCCCCAACCCCCCACCCCGGGTCGAACACCGGGGGGGCCGGGGTTCAAGGTCAGCCGTGCGAGATCGACACCCGCGGCCGCCGCCGACGCCGGGTCGAACCTGTCGAGCGCGTCGACGAGCGCCACCAGTGCCCCCCGGGCCGTCGCCGCCGTCAGCGTCCGGATGAGCAGGCTCGTCCGTCCAGCCGAGCGAGACCCGACGAGCTCGGACACCTGGCCGCGCGGAAACC
>CAYNGZ010000047.1:0-1858 GCA_964396695.1 uncultured Pseudomonas sp. | reverse complement strand
AAACTGCTGCCGACGGGCCCCAGCCGCGACGCACGGGTCGAGCCACGGCCAGCGCGTCGGACACCGGTGAACAAACCGTTTTATGACGTCCAGGCGATTGTCGGCAAAGCCGTACCAGGGCAAGGCCAGGTCACCCTGTATTGCAATCAGCGAGAGTTTTCCGAGCTGGAGCACGGCGACCAGCTATTTTCCGTGGTCGCGCAGGAGATCGTCGGGCAGCGTCGCGAGGCGCAACACTATCGCTGCTACATCACCGACCTGGACCTGTCCGGCCTGCTCGGTGATGGTCAGAGTTCGAGCAATCTTTACCTGCGCTACAAGGCAGACCTGGAGCGCGCATTGAACAAGGCGCTCGAACAGGTCTGAGGCCAGGGTCTGTTCAGAACTTGCAGTCGCCGCCATTCGTGGGCTGAGATTCGACTTCAAGCAAGGTCAGCTTCAAGGTCTTGCCGCCCGGCGCCGGCCAATCGATGTGCTGGCCAACCCGCAGCCCCAGCAATGCGCTGCCAACCGGCGCAAGAATGGAAATCCTGCCTTCGTCGGCATTGGCGTCCTGTGGATAAACCAGGGTCAGGTGATAGTCCTTGCCGCTGCTTTCTTCACGGCAATGCACCCGCGAGTTCATAGTCACGACATCGGCTGGCACTTCATCGTGACCGACCAGTGTCTCGGCGCGATCCAGTTCGGTTTGCAGCGCGATAACACCTGGCAGCGAGTCATCCAGGCTGTCGATCAAACGCTCCAGACGTTGCACGTCCAGGCGGGTAAGGATGATGGAAGGTGCGGTCATGATTGAGGCAGACTCCTTTTTTCTGCACGACAAAAGCAAAACCCCGCCAGAAAGAGGCGGGGTTTTCACGGGCCTCGATGAGTTGAGGCGTATCCGGACACTATCACAGCTCAATAAATATACAAGCCAGCACCGAACAGCCCGCACGATCCCACGTAGGAGGGGCCGCCCCCTCTTCGAGGCCGCGCTGTCGCGCAAGGAACATGGGCCAGGGCTGGCAAGCCAGCCCTTAAAAATAATATATAAATCAATAAGTTATTTTTTGTTCCATAAGAGCTGCCGCAGGCTGCGATCTTTTGATCTTGCCTTTGAAACGCCTGCAGAAATCGTGATGCCTGAAAAGATCGCAGCCTGCGGCAGCTCCTACGGGTGGCTTGCGGCCTTGCGCTGTTGGGCCTGGGCGCAAATCACCCGGCGTCGGTCATCGTCGGCCGAGCGCCATTCGCGGATATCTTCGACGTGGCGAAAACAGCCCAGGCAGACTTTCTGCTCGTCCAGCCGACAGACGCTGGTGCACGGCGACGGCACCGTCGGGCTGACGTTGCTGTACAACGGCTTGGGTGGGCGGACGGGTGCTGCCTCGGTCACAAGATCACAGCCCTTCGAAATCGAGTTCAATGTCGGCCTGCTGCTTGACGATGCGCTCAAGCATCTCGCCGAGCTGCTCTTCGCTCTTGTCGCACATCCAGCGTTCGCTTTCTTCGTCATAGTCGAAGTGGAAGCCACCGGACACGGCCGCCAGCCACAGCTGACGCAGCGGTTCCTGGCGACTGAAGATCAACTGACTGCCGCCTTCGAACTTGACGGTGAGTACACCGGCCGAGCTTTCCAGATCAACATCCAGGCCACTCTCATCGAAAATATCTTCCAGCGTCTGCTGGGTGGCATCGACCAGATCGTGGAAACGGGCTTCAGTCAAACTCATTGCGGGAACCTCAAAAAGTGTCTACTCACGCTCAAGCGCCGCAAGATACGGCCGAGCCCCGGCGATTGCAAAGGATACTGACCAAGCATTAGGGTCTGTTGACGTTTGGTGACGACCGCGACGGCGGCCCATTTGGCGCAGGG
>CAYNGZ010000046.1:0-22902 GCA_964396695.1 uncultured Pseudomonas sp. | reverse complement strand
CAAAGCTGGGTGCGATTAAAAATAGATTTTTGAATTAACCGCTCAGGACACTAGCCAAGAACGTATTTCAGATCCACGGCGTGGATTGCCATGACCAGCCAATCTGGCGGCAGCGTCTGACTCGTGATCGCTGGCTTCAAACGGTGCTGGAGAAGATCGAGCCCGGCTGTGAGATTGGCATGGAAAGTTGCGGCGGTGCGCACCATTGGGCACGACAGCTCCAGGCATGCGGATTTCGGGTGAAGCTGATCGCGCCGCAGTTCGTCAAACCGTACGTCAAGAGCAACAAGAACGACGCCAACGATGCCGAGGCCATCTGTGAAGCGATGAGCCGCCCCAGCATGCGCTTCGTCGCCATCAAGACCGTCGAGCAACAGGATATCCAGGCGACGCATCGCATCCGGGCCGGCTTAATTGAACAGCGGACGGCCAAAGCCAATCAGATTCATGGGCTGGTCGCCGAGTATGGCCTCATCGCCCCGAAAGAATTACTCATGCTACGTCGTGCGATACCGTGCTGGCTGGAAGATCCGGATAACGGTTTGACGGTACGCTTTCGCCGTTTGCTGGATGGCTTGTGGGGCGATCTTCGCGGGTTGGATGAGCGCGTGAACGAACTCGACAGCGAGATTACTGCCATTGCGACAAGCGAACCGGCCGCCTTCCGTCTACAACAGCTACGCGGCGTCGGCCCGGCCCGATGATCGCCACCGCACTCGTCGTCGCACTCGGTGATCCTCGGCAGTTTGCCAACGGCCGACAGTTCGCCGCCTCACTGGGATTGACTCCGAGGCAACACAGCTCCGGCGGCAAGGATCGACTGCTTGGCATCAGCAAGCGCGGCGATGCGTATCTGCGAACACTGATGGTCCATGGTGCCCGCTCGGCGTTGCGTACGGCGAAACCCAAAGACGACCGACTCAGCCAGTGGGTCGTCCGTTTAGCCGAGCGTTCACATCCAAATGTGGCCGCTGTCGCGCTGGCCAATAAAACGGCACGCATGGCCTGGGCGATGCTGCGTCATGATTCTGATTACCAACCGGATCGGGCGGCAACCTGATCTATTCAGGCACCCTACGAGAGAGCCATCCCTTAACCACGATTGCGACGCAACCCGAACGATGGCAAACCGGTCGAACCGGCGTTGGTAAAACCCTCAAGCATCCAGGTGCGAAAAGCCCGGCGGAACGATTGGGAACCAACGCGCGAATAGCCCATCATGGCCCAGCATCGATCTGATGCCACAGTCAGAGGCCGAATATACGTGTGCAGTCGGCACGGGCGCCAGAGCGAAGGGGGGCTTGCACAGAGGAGGAGTCCATATACGGATGCTCTACCTTGGCACGCAGTTGCGCCTTGGCGTATTCGATCTTGCGCTTGGCCCGGAACAACACGCTGTCTTTGCCGTGATGCTGGTAGCTGCTTGGCCGTGCTGCAATCGACCAGATAACGTCCCGCTCAGCATGCTCCGCTCGCTTGGCCGCACCGGTGTATCCAGCATCGCCCGAGACATAGGTTTCGGCACCGTGCAGCAGCTTGTCGACCTGAGTCACATCCGCCACGTTGGCCGCCGTCCCCACCAGGCTGTGCACCAGCCCCGACGTGGCGTCGACACCAATGTGGGCCTTCATCCCGAAGTGCCACTGATTGCCTTTTTTAGCCTGATGCATCTCAGGATCGCGCTTGCCTTCCCGGTTCTTGACCGAGGGCGGCGCGGCGATCAGGGTGGCATCGACAATGGTGCCTTCCTTGAGCAGCAGACCCCGGCTGGCCAGATGCTGGTTAATCGTTTCAAACAGCACTCGCGTCAGCTGATGGATTTCCAGCAAGCGGCGAAATCGCAGCAAAGTGGTGGCATCCGGTGCCGACTCACGGCCCAGGTCGATGCCGATAAAACCACGAATGGCCTGGCTGTCGTAGACGGCATCTTCGCAACCTTCATCGGAGAAACCGAAACACTGCTGCACGACATACATGCGCAGCATGCGCGACAACCCAATCGCAGGGCGCCCGCGCTTGCCTGTAGTGTCGCTATAGAACGGAACCACTTGCGCCTCCAGTTGTGCCCAGGGCACCAGCTGTTCAAGGTCAGCCAAGAAGCGATCGCGACGAGTCTGCTTTTTCTTGCCGGTGTATTCGAGTTCGGAGAAGGTTTTCTGCACGTGCGTAACAAGGCTCACGGAGAGGGGGCTGGTTGGGGTGCTCAGTGTGCCAACGGTTGGGACGGTTGGCTATTTTTGCAGCGTCTCCCTAAGAGCATTACTGTAATTACAAGGCATCCTGCGCTGCGATATGGGGTTATTTTTCTGTTTTTGGCAGCATTAACTTTCTTGGGCGACCGCGCCTTTTCGGCCTATTCATTCGTGTACGGTCGCCATGTAATACCTGCTCTTGCTCCGCTTGACGCGCCTGATATTGACGCGCCTCAGCAATATCAATCAACTGCTCATCGGTTAGCCGTGATTCGATCAATACCAATCCACCTTGGGCTGACTCTGGCAAGTCATGGCTCAGTTGATCAAGCAACGTACGCAACTTCGCATAAGAGCTCGCGGTAACAGTATACAAATGACATGCGAGCATCTCCCATGTGCGTGAGGGATTGACGCTTTGAACGTCCGGGAAATGGATTAGTACATCTGCTTGTAGCGTGTTCAGTTCCTTAACGCCACGGTCTATCCAATCTTCAGCCAACGCACTCGTGCGGATAAAGTCTGGTGCAATATACACACTATCGTCTTGCGAAAGCCCCCCCATGCCCTGAGCCTTCAATCGTTGTCCCCCTTCTAGATCGACTGCCATAGCTTGGTTCTGACTCTTGAGGCGACGCACCTGCTCCTTGAGTTCACGCACCGACAATCGGGACAACTCATCCAGCTCGCCGCGCTCGGCAACTTCGTCAATGGTTTCGTTTGACAAACGGGCTAACTCGATAAGCTTTACCTTACCCAACCCCATCAGCACGGGTTGCACATTCACTGGAGCCGCCAGCAACATTTTGGCGACGCTAATATGCTCGTAGACACGCTGCTCTTTAAAGTCATGCTGAACCAGCCATCTAGCAAACTCGCCCTCTCCCAACTCCTGCTTGAGAACCAAGAAACCAAAGCCCTGTCGTGCCGACTCCCGCGCCAAATGATTTTCCCGGTCGATTAACCAATTTTTCAGTTCATCAACTGAATTGGGTAACTCTACCGGCAGACGCTGCCCATGCCCGAGAACACGCTGGACAAAAGCGTTGCCAGCATTGGGGGCGCCCTCTTGACTCCGAACGTTCGGAGTGATTTCCGTGCTCATATGCCTTGCCTCCATGGTATCTGTAGTTGAATACCGCGGAGATAAGAGTGGGTTATAATTTACCCATCGTCAAGCCACTCGATGAGTAAAATAAAGGACGCTAATCTGCGAATTAGGCTCTGTACGAAATCAGCTAAAACTTACTTGAATCCCATAAGTGTCAGGATTCAGTAGAGTCCCCGTCCCGCCGCATCGTTACGCGCTTCGACAACCCCGCGAAAAATTTGCGACGATGGTTTCACTCGCTTGTGCCATGCGATGTTTGCGACAGTATTTTCGTACAGAACTTAAGGAAAAAACACAGACGCCTTGGCTGCAAACGAGCAATCGGTTATCGCTGCAGTTTACAAAGCGCTATCTGATGGCAATAAGTCACGTGCATGGAGGGAGGAGGAACTGCTCAGCGAAGTACGGAATTACTTGTTTTTATCCATAGGGACCAAACAAAAAAACTTTGAAACAACAAAAGGTCAATCTGTAACTATCTATTCTACGGCTTAACTCCCGAAAAGACTCTTCTTCTCGTGAGCGACAGTCTAACTTTCTCTAAAATTGATTTACTGAATAGTATTGCCCTCGCTGAACCTCTGAGACTTTTATAAATAATAAACTCAACATGCTCTATTGATAAACTCAGCTTGCCATCCTTAAGAAAACCATGAGCGAGAAGCACAATACATAATTTTTAGTTTAAATACCCCCCCGCCACACATAAATAGGACGAATGACAATAGGCATCCAATCCTACATGCTAACCTTAAAGCTGACACCTTTAGAGTATCTTTTTTCGCGAGCAAATCCTATTTTTATTGAAACGACAACCATCAGTATTTAATTATTTTCCTCTGCGCTACGCCATCAATATTGATCAAGACAACAACCGAAAATCACCCACAAACAAGTGACCTTCTCCAAGCAATAAAAGTTCAAATTCGTGCAAGAGATCAAACTTAGTAAGCATATTGCAAATCCATTGAATATCCATTGAGCTGGCAGAACTGACACTTAAATATGTCATGTTTTTGTTGGTGCAGAAATCAGAACCCCTTGCCAAAACCGCATTGACAAACACCAAAGATCCCAGATTCGAAGCTTGTGCAGGCTGGTCTTATAACAGAACAACTTAACTTAGCACTGCTCACTTAACGGAGACGCTCCATTATGGGACAGAAATTATCGTCAGTAGCTTTGGTCTTTCTGGTGTCAATTGGTTACAACCAGCAGGTACGAGCTTACGAGATTGCTGGCGACGATGCTGGGGTGGTCAATGCGGGCGCGGAAGCAAGTGCTCAAGGCCCCTCGACAATAGCCAGTAACCCCGCTGGTCTCAGTTATCTGGAGGGCACCCAGATATCGGTGGGAGCACAACTCGTATACGGACGGGTTAAGTTTGAGCCAGATTCATCTACCAATGTGAGCGGTGGTGGGAGTGGCAATGCTATTGAGCCTGCCCTGGGTGGTAGCTTTTTTATCAGTCGTATGCTTGATGATGATTGGAGTATCGGGTTTGGTTCGTATGTCGACTTTGGTTCAACACTCGACTTCAAGAGCAGTTGGTCTGGGCGCTATTTTAGTCAATATGAAAGCATCAATGGGGTTGCACTAGCCCCCAGCGTGGCATATCGCATTAACGATAAGTGGTCTATAGGTGTCGGCATCAAAGCAATGTATGGCGTATTGAAAGAGCAGGCAGCAGTCGATCGCTCATTCTTAGGAGGGGCGAACGGCCCAGATGGTCAGTTCAAGTATAAGGATAGTACATGGGGTTATGGCGCAAATATTGGCGTTATTTACGAGCTGCAGCCTGGCACGCGAGTCGGGTTGGCCTATACCAGTAAAGTTAATCTAGACTTTTCCAATCACCTGAATGTTCAGGGTGGTGGAGCACTGCTGAAGCAGGCGGATGGCATAAATGTCAACTTGGGAATCCAGATTCCACAGACAGCAAGCCTCAGCATTTACCATCAACTCGATCCGCAATGGGGATTACTCGCCACCTTGGGTTGGAAAGACACGTCGCAGTTTGGTGATGTAGCGGTTGATGTTGATACATCTCGATTCGGAACACGGTTGACGATTGTCAAGGCGAATTACAAGGATACCTATCAATTGGCTTTAGGTGCTCAGTATAGAGCGACTCCGGAATTACTTTGGAGTACGGGCGTCGCCTATAGTACTTCTGCTACGTCGAACAGCAATAGAACCTTGACTAACCCGATAGGTTCTCAATGGTGTTTAGGGGCGGGAGCGACCTATGCGTTGAACCATGAAACCGATTTGAATCTAAGCTGGGATGTGATTTGGATGGGCGACTTACCAGTTGATCAGACCCAAGCGTTGTCAGGCAATCGTACTTCCGGAGAGTACAAAAACACATGGTTTCAAGTTTTAACCGGAAACCTGACATGGCGTTTCTAGTGTGCTGTTCGCGAAATAATTTCCCTAATTATTCACCTACACTTCAGGTGTCATTCCTGCCTCGGAGAGTCCCAGGTGAGTGCTCTGGATATTACGCTTAGCCCCGAAGAAAAGGCCGAACTGAACCGGCGCGTTCGCTCTGCCACCATTCCCCAACGCGAAGGCCGCAGAGCACGTATTATCTTGCTGGCAGCGCAGGGTGAAACCCGAGAGGAGATTGCACGACTGACCGGGTTTTCTTGCCCGACGATCACGACCTGGTGCCAACGTTTTCAGTTGCATCGACTCGACGGATTGATTGATAAACCAGGTCGTGGACGCAAGTCGCCGCTGTCTGCTGACACTGTCCGCCGCGTCCTGGAGCAGGTCACGAAGCCCCGCATTGGCGAGCCACGCTGGAGCTGTCGAAGCATGGCGCGGGCTGTCGGTGTTTCTTCAACTACCGTCCATAAGTTATGGGCCGCCAATGACTTGAAGCCTCACCTGACCCGCACCTTCAAGCTATCAAACGACCCGCAGTTCGAACACAAATTCTGGGATGTTATCGGGCTTTACCTGGCACCGCCGGACAAGGCATTGGTGCTGTGTTGCGATGAAAAAAGCCAGGTTCAGGCCCTGGAGCGAACGCAGCCCGGATTGCCTTTAGGCATCGGCCACATCCAGACAAAATCCCATGATTACACGCGCCACGGCACGGTTACGTTATTTGCAGCGCTGGATTACCTACAGGGCAAACTGATCAGCAGCATCGAACGTCAACACCGTCATCAAGAATGGTTGGCCTTCCTCAAGAAAATCAACAAGCAGACCCCCAAGCACCTCCAGCTCCATCTGATCGTCGATAACTACGCGACGCACAAGCACGCCGCCGTGAAAGCCTGGCTGGCGAAGCATCCGCGCTTTCATATGCACTTCACACCGACGTCCAGCTCCTGGATGAACATGGTCGAACGGTTTTTTCGAGACATTACGGTGTATCTACGGGACGGTAGCTTTGCCTCCGTGCGCGAGTTGGAAAGCTCGATTACAACGTTCATGGCATTACGAAACGCACAGCCGACCCGATACGTTTGGAACGCAAAGGGTGAGGAGATTTTGAGCAAAATCCAACGGGCTCGTGAGGTGCTTGAAGCCGTGCAAGAAAGGTAAATTATTTCGAGAACAGCACACTAGAATCACATGCAGATCCAGTCCGGCTGGCGTGCTGCGTTCAATCTGTTACAGAAAAGCCAGAAACTCCTTGGCTCGATGACGCTGGGTAGTCCGTCCGATGACTTGGCCAGTCAGGATGTCGAAAGCCGCGTACAGACTCACCGTACCATGGCGCTTGTAATCATGTTTCCGACGTTCAACTTGACTTGGGCGTAGCGGCAGCATCGGTTGGGTGCGATCCAACGCCTGGATCTGGGTTTTCTCGTCAACCGACAACACTGGACTCTGACTCCAGAACACTTCAAGATTAATCTGCACCACCTCATTCCGGGACCGCACACCTAGCGATCACGAGGCAGACGCTGCCGCCAGATTGGCTGCTCATGGCAACCCACGCCGCGGATCTGAAATACGTTCTTGGCCAGTCGACCCCAATGCGCATAAGCTTCATATGTGGACTCCTTCTCGCATTTGACTGTGGTTCGCATCTCCAGTCTGACACTCAAGATGCCGAGGTGAGGAGGAGTCCATCCCGTTGTTTCGCATAATCAAACGCCAGTTTGGCTATACGAAAGTGCGCTTTCGTGGCTTGTCGAAAAACATAGCTCAACAGACCACCCTGTTCGCCCTGTCGAACCTGTGGATGGCGCGCCGACATTTTGATTTGCTTCAAAATAAATTAGGTGTATCTCCGCCAAAAGCTGCTGAAAGATTTGTTGGAGGTGCACAGCTGATTTCGCTAATTGGTAGCGCACTTCAGGCCATTTTCGTCTATTCGATGCCTGTCGGTGTACACACTGCACTGTCACTCCTGCTGTACTCCGAGGCTACTGAGGATCTGGCAGTTGCGTCAAAGCTCCGGTATTCAGCTCAAGGGCAGGCTTAGCCGCTAGGCCGCCAAAGGAGATGGCGGGGTCAATGTAGCGCATCGCCGATTTGATGTCCTTCCAGCCCACATAGCTCATCAGCGCCTTGAGATCCCAACCATTGGCCGTCGCCCAGGTGGCAAAGCCACGACGCAGCGAATGGCTGGTGTACAGCTCGGCGGGAATGCCGGCGCGCTGCAGGACCTGTCGCAGCAGACTGATCAGGCTGCCGGGATGCAGGCCGTCCTCCCTCAGATTCACCCAACGATCCAGGCGACGGAACACCGGGCCGCGAGCGATGCCGGCGACACTGATCCAATCGAGATAGGCCTGTACCGGGCAGAAGCGTTTCAGCGCCGGCGCGTAATGGGTCGTGCCGAAGTTCTCCCGGTCCCCCTTGCTCTGCGGCAGGAACAAGCTCATACCAGCACCCGACTCGGCCTGGATATGCTCGACCCGCAGGCGACAGAGTTCGTCGCTGCGAAAGCCCCGCCAGAAGCCGATCAGCAGCAGCGCGGCATCGCGCCGACTGCGCAGCACGCCTGTCAAGTCGTCCGTTTGCTGGGCTTTTTCACTTTCCTGATTCAGCCAGTGAACCGCATGCTCCAGATGATGCAGCTGCAACGGCGCCGCCTGCTTGGCCTGCGTTGGATGCAGGGTTCGGATGCCTTTGAGTACCTGCCGTACCGTGGGTGTCTTGGTCGGATCGGGAAAGCCCTGGGTGATGTGCCACTGGGCGAGCGCGGCCAAGCGCTGTTTGAGCGTGCTGAGACTCAGCGTGTCGGCGTAGCCCACTAAGTAACGCACGATGCTGTCGCTGGTAGCGGGCAGAAAGCCGCCCCACGTCACTTCAAAGTGCTCGATGGCCGACTGATAGCTACGTCGAGTGTTTTCTCGCGTGCCTGCCTGCAGATAGCGCTCGACGTTCTTCATCGTCAGATATCGCCCTGTGTACCGAAAAGCGGGTAGTAGGTAGCCGTTTTACCCTATCTCATTGAATAAGCCTTCATTATCTTATCTGAGATTAATCACTATTTCCCGCTTTACATCAGATCAATTTGGTATGTAAATACATAGTATGTAATCAATTACGAAATCGTAGGAGCAACCATGGCCCGTGGTGGCATTAACAAGGCGCTGGTTCAGAAGGCTCGCCAGGCCATCCTGGCGCGGGGCGAGAACCCCAGCATCGACGCTATTCGGATTGAGCTAGGTAATACCGGCTCGAAAACCACTATCCATCGCTACCTGAAAGAGCTTGAAGACGCTGATCGTGGACGGGATGTGTCCGCAATGCCGCTCAGCGAGCAGTTGGCCAACCTAGTGGCCCATCTGGCGGATCAGCTAAAAGTGGAGGCACAGGCCGACGTGGCTCAGGAGCGCGAGCAACTGGCACATGAACGACTCGACTACCAGAACCAGGTTCGGCAGGCCGAAAGCCGCACTCAGCAGTTGGAAGGACAGTGCACGGGGCTCGCGGAGCAGCTCCAGACTGCCCAGCAAGCACTACAGCAGGAGCAACAAATGCGCCAGCAGGCCGAGATCGAGAATGCCCGACTGCTGCAAGCCAACCACGATCAGGAGGAGCGCCTGCAAGATCGTGAAGGGCAAATTCGTTCGCTAGAGGAAAAACATCAGCACGCCCGTGATGCCTTAGAGCATTATCGCCAGGCCGCTAAAGAGCAACGCGAGCAGGAGCAGCGCCGGCACGAGTCTCAGGTGCAACAATTGCAACTGGAGCTGCGGCAGTTGCAGCAGGCTTTGATCGTGAAACAGGACGATTTGACCCAACTCAACCGCGACAACGCACGCCTGCTCGCCGAGGCGCGGCAGTTGCAGAAGGATCAGCATGCACAGCAGCAGCTTCTCACCCAGAAGACCCAGGCCTTGGAGATCGCTCAGAGTTCGCTGACCGGAATGGAGCGTACAAATGATGCCTTGGAGCAACGCTGCAACGCCTTGCAGGAGGAAGTGGTTCAGCTTGGCGAAGCCTCCGCGATTCAGGCAAAGCAAGTGCAAGGTCTGCATGAGCGATTGGTCGAAGCCACCGCACATCTGAAGCTGCTCGGGTATGTGCCGCTCGCGAACAGCGACAAGGAAGTAGTGCATGATTCAGTGCATCCAGCTCGGAAACTAGCCTCGTCAGGGGATGGCTGAAGCATTCGGGATTGAGGTGACGTTGTCTGAGCAAGACTTTCAAGTTATTCCTGTAAATACAATACCTTACAGGACGAACGTCCTAATTTTTGCTTTATCTCGGCATGCCCCCGATTACAAATGGGGTGGCGTGCGAGTGTTTTCAGTCGCCGGAAACAAGATGTTCGCCCTGCAAAACCTGCGGGGCGAGTCCTTGGCGTTCAAGGTCGACAAAGAGCTGTTTCTGGGGCATGTCGACCGCCCGGGCATCGGGCCTGCGCCCTATCTGGCAAGGGCGCAGTGGATCATCATGCAAACGCCCTACCCGCTCGGCGCCGATGAACTGCAAGGCTTGTTGCAACGCTCTCACCAACTGGTGGTCAGCAAGTTGCCCAAGCGCGTGCAGGTCGGGTTGCTGCTTTAAAACAGACTGAAGAAGCCTGCCCCGAGAAACAACTGGTCGATCCAGAACATCTGATGCAGCAACACGATGATCCAGAACAGCAACTGATAGGAGACTTTGCGCGTCTTGTGACGAAACACTTGCTGGGCAAGCAAGGCACCCGGCCAGCCACCGGCCAGTTCGACGGCATGCAGCACGTTTTCCGGTGTACGCCAGCTGTCGGCCCGGGCCTTGCGCTTGTCGCTCCAGTACAGGATGAACGCCAGCAGGCTGACGATCACGTAGGCCGCAAGCGGAATCAGCGAAATCCCGCGCAACCCCAGAAGCGTCGAACCAAAGGCCGGTAAGGCGCAAAGCACCAGGAACACCAGACCCTTGAGGCGCGGGTATTGAATCCCGCGCCTATTGCGTGGCTCGATCACGACTCGGCCGCTGTCCAGTCGACCCAACCGAACTGCCAGGTCGCCAGAATCAGCAAGCCGAATACGATCCGGTACCAGGCAAATGCTGCATAGCTGTGGCTGGCAATGAATTTGAGCAAACCCTTGACCGCGATCATCGCGAAAATAAACGCCGTGACGAAGCCGATCGCGAACACCGGGAGGTCAGCGGCCTGAAACAGGTCGCGATACTTGTAGCCGGAGTACACCGCGGCACCGACCATGGTCGGCATGGCCAGGAAGAACGAAAACTCGGTGGCGGTTTTACGTGACAGGCCAAACAACAAACCACCGATGATTGTCGAACCAGAGCGCGACGTGCCGGGAATCATTGCCAGACACTGGGCAAAGCCGACCTTCAGGGCGTCTTTCCAGGTGATGTCGTCGACGGTTTCGGCGTGCACGGTGTGCTCGCGTCGCTCAGCCCACAACATGATGATCCCGCCCACCACCAGCGCCGTCGCCACGGTAATCGGGTTGAACAGGTATTTATGGATCACATTGGCGAAGATCACACCCAACACCACCGCCGGCATGAACGCGATCAGCAAGTTAACGGTAAACCGTTGGGCGCTGCGCTGCGTGGGCAAGCCCGTCACCACGTCGAGGATCTTGCGGCGAAACTCCCAGACCACCGCCAGGATCGCGCCGAGCTGGATGATGATGTTGAATGCCTTCTCGCGCTCGCCACCGAAGTTGAGCAAATCCGCGACGATAATCTGGTGCCCGGTACTGGAAATGGGCAAAAACTCTGTCAGTCCTTCTACAACGCCAAGAATCAAAGCCTGAACGGCGGTCCAAAAATCCATTAATCCCCCAATGAGGCCATGCCTCCAAGGCATGCCTCGTCAATAAAATTCAAACGTCCACTGCATTCAGCGCTACCGAATGACAACACGCACGATCCCCACGCGAAGCCTCAATAATCCCGTGAAAAATCAGCGCGATTTCAGTTTTTTGCTGACGCGGCCGAAATCCTATCAGACATGCCTGAATAACGCTGCGCCGTAATTGGACTTGAGTAGGGTTGGCGGGGCCGCGAAAGCGTGCCTGAATGCTGGCGGTCGTTTATGACAAGAACAAGAAACCGGAGTAACAAGGTTAAGAATAGCTTGCGCAGTGTGTCGATCAGCCGTCGTTTGTGGTTGATCCTGATTGTGGCTGTGCTGATGCTGTTGACGTTGGGTGTGCTGATGCTCAAGCAGATCCACGATGACCTCTATCAGGCCAAGGCACAGAAAACCCAGCATGTGGTGCAGACGGCCAGCGGCATTCTGGCCTACTACCATGATCTGGAAACCGCCGGCACCCTGACCCGCGAAGCGGCGCAGAAACAGGCATTGAGCGTGGTTCGCGGATTGCGCTACGACCAGAACGACTACTTCTGGATCAACGACCTGACGCCCGTGATGGTCATGCACCCGACCAATCCGAAACTCGAAGGCCAGAACCTTTCCGCAATCAAGGATCCGGACGGTTTCGCGCTGTTCAACGAGATGGTGGTCATCGCCAGGGCCAAAGGTGCCGGCATGGTCGACTATCGCTGGCCCAAGCCCGGTGCCAGCACCCCCGTCCAGAAAACGTCCTACGTGAAGCTCTTCGAGCCTTGGGGCTGGGTGATTGGTTCGGGTGTGTACATCGATGACATGCAGGCCGAGTTCTACGCACAGGTGCGGCAGGCGTCATTTGTCGGACTGGTCATCACCGTGTTAATGGCGCTGCTGGTGATCCTGATTGCGCGCAGTATTGTGCGTCCACTCCAGGAAACTGTGAACGCCATGGCCAATATCGCCAGCGGTGAAAGAGATCTGACCCGTAGCCTCGATACCCACGGGCGGGATGAGGTGACCGAACTGGCCCGGCATTTCAACGCCTTCACGGCAAAATTGCGTCAGGTCATCAGCCAGTTGCAACTGTCCGCCAGTGCCCTGGGGCAGTCATCCAGCGACTTGGGTAACGATGCAGCTCAAGCCCAGGCACGCAGCCAGCAGCAGTCCCAACAAATGGAACTGGTGGCGACCGCTGTCAATGAAGTGACCTATGGCGTGCAGGACGTGGCCAGGAATGCCGAGCACGCTGCCAGTGAAATGCGCGATGCCCAGGCGCAGACACAACAGGGCCAAGTGAACATCGATGGGAGCCTGCAACAAATCGATCAGTTGTCGAGCACCATCGATCAAGCCGTTGAGGTCATCCGCACCCTGGCCGCTGAGAGTACCCAGATCGGCAGCGTGCTCGAAGTGATTCGCTCGATCGCCGAACAAACTAACCTGCTGGCGCTCAATGCGGCCATTGAAGCGGCCCGCGCCGGTGAGCAAGGACGGGGTTTTGCGGTGGTGGCCGATGAGGTTCGACTGCTGGCACAGCGCACGCAAAAATCCACGGCTGAAATCCAGTCAATGATCGAACGCCTGCAAAACCACTCCGAGGCCGCGGTCAAAGTGATCGGTGACAGCAGTCGTGCCTCACAGCTGACCATTGAACAGGCCGGGCTGGCCGGTGCCAGCCTCAATGCGATCGGCCAGGCCCTGAGCAACCTCAACGGCCTGAACGCCTCGATTGCCAGCGCCACCCTGCAACAGGCGCATGTGGTCGAGGACATCAACCAGAACGTCACTCAGGCGGCGGGGTTGTCTCACAGTACCGCCTTGGCTGCCGAGCAATCGAGCGCTGCGAGCGTGCATTTGAGGGTGCTCAGTGAGCAGTTGAATGACCTGCTGCGTCAGTTCAAAGTCTGATACTTCGGTCCGTAGGAGGGGCCGCCCCCTCTTCGAGGCCGCGCTGTCGCGCAAGGAACATGGGCCAGGGCTGGCAAGCCAGCCCTTAAAAATAATATATAAATCAATAAGTTATTTTTTGTTCCATAAGAGCTGGCGCAGCCTGCGATCTTTTGATCGTAAAGATCGCAGCCTCCGGCAGCGCCTACCGGTACAATCGGCGCCCTTTTCAACTTCACCAAGGAACCCTCATGTCCGGGCTTGAACTGTTTGCCGCCGCACTCGGCGTGATTGCCGTCTGGTTGACGGTCAAACAGAACCCCTGGTGCTGGCCGATCGGGCTGCTGATGGTGCTGCTCTATAGCTGGATCTTCTTCGAGGTGAAGCTGTATTCGGACATGCTGCTGCAGGTGATCTACGCCGGCTTGCAGCTCTACGGTTGGTGGCAATGGACCCGCGCCGGCGAAGCGCAGGATGGACGGCAAGTCACGCAACTGGACGGACGCTCGATGTCGGCTGGGTTGGCAGTCGGCGCCGTCGGCAGTTTGCTGCTGGGCGCAGCCATGGCACATTGGACTGACGCCGCGCAGCCCTGGCTGGACGCGGCATTGACCGGTTTCAGCCTGGTGGCGCAACTGTGGATGGCGCAAAAGCGCGTGCAATGCTGGCCGCTGTGGATTGCCGTCGATGTGATTTTCGTCGGGTTGTTTACCTACAAGGGCTTGTACCTGACCGCCGCACTCTATGGCCTGTTTACGCTGATCGCCGTGCAAGGCTGGCGTGAGTGGCAGGCCGATCCGGCGTTGCGCACATGAAGGTCCTGGTGCTCACCGGCCCGGAGTCCAGTGGCAAAAGCTGGCTATCGGCAGAGCTTCAACGCCATTTTGGCGGGTTACTGGTGGGGGAATACGTACGTTATTTCATCGAACAGAACCCGCGTGATACCTGCCTTGCCGATATCCCGGAGATTGCCCGTGGTCAAATGGCCTGGGAAGACAGCGCCCGAGCCCAGCGCCCTGCACTGCTGATTCTCGACACACACCTGCTGAGCAATATGCTGTGGAGCCAAACCCTGTTTGGCGAATGCCCCGCGTGGATCGAAGCGACATTGCTGGCCAGGCATTACGACCTGCACCTGCTGCTTTCTCCCGAATCGGTTGACTGGACGGATGACGGCCAACGCTGTCAACCGGATCCGAGCCAGCGTCTGGCGTTCTTCAACGCAACAAAAACCTGGCTGGAACAACACCAGCAAAGACTACAGGTCATCAACGGCGATTGGGCCGAGCGCCGTCGCCAGGCCTTCGCTGCTGTCGAGCATTTGTTAATGCCGTGACTGCATCCTGAGGCATATGTCCGTTTCTGAAACACTCCAATGCAGCGCAACCGCCCTATCAACGGCGTTTCATCAGCTTGTCATGCCGACTGTTAAGTCATTGATACACTCGCCCGCAAACACTTGATTTAGAGCTTTCCGACAGATGGGGCCTGCTTGCGCTGGCGGGCGCCGTCTCACGGTTGATACAGCTCAAACATCCCCCTTCCTGCCCTACCCTTCAAGCCATTGAATTCAATCAATAAATAAAAAGCGGCACAGCTTCTGCTCTCTCCTTCACAACGCTGATCAGGGCCAGCGCGAAAAAGAAGAAGGAGTGCCGACATGCAGACAATCGATGATAAAGGCTTTATCCGCCTCCTGCTGATCGGATGTGCGTTCAGCTCTGTCATCAGTCTGCCTGTCCAGGCCGCCGATGGGATCATTGTCATTCAGCGGGACGTCCAAACGCGTAACGCGACTCGCCGCCCCCTGGTTCCCGACCCTAACCCCCTGACCGTCAATGCCAACCCGTCCAGGCAAGTCATCAGTGCAACCAACGAGCTGACGGACAGTGACATTTCCGGCATCAGCAGTGGTGCAAGTATCGCCGGCACGGTAGTTCAAGCCACCGGCGCGCTGAGCGGCAACATCAACGGTCAGTCACAGCTGCCCGGCTTGTCCGCTGGACATTCCGCAGGCTCCGGCAACGGTGTTACCAACAGGATCAACAACACCATCCAGCAAGGCCTGGGCGGACTGAAAATGATATCGGGGGACCGTTGAAATGAATCGCACTCTGCTGATTCTGGCCATGTTTTGCAGTGCGCCGGCCTTTGCCCAGCCTCCTGTCATCGATACTGCCACCATCGACAACTCCGGCAGGCAGTATCAGGGCAACTTCTCGGTCAACCAGGCTGCTGGCGATCAGCAACAACAGGCCAACGCCCGAGCCATCGCCATTGACACCGACGCCAGCGCCACCACGCAGATTCGCCAACGGTTGCGTACTCATGTCGATCCCAGGATCGATGCCCAATCAGCCATTAAAGGCAACGCCTTCAGTAACGGCAATGGCGTACTGGGGGTCAACCAGAGCTCGGGCGCCGGCACTCAGCAAGCCAACGCCCTGCGGATAAGCATCAGTGCTACGCCGCAAAGTATCGACGACAGCGCCCTCATGCAACAGAACGTGGCGCTGCTCAACAGCTCCGATTCAACGGATCTCACTCCTGGCCATCGCCAGGTCGCTACCAGCGACCAGGCCTTCACCGGTAGCCGTGGGGTGATCCAGTTGAATCAGAGCGCCGGGGTGGGAAACCGAACGGCCAACACCCTGAGCGTACGGGTCGCGGATTGACCCAACAGGTAACAACAACACTTAACACCTAAAATAAAGTACGGAGAATCAGCATGAAACCCTCAATGGCACTCAAGCCTCTGGTTTTCGCAATCGCTGCGGTAATGGCTATTGCTGTACAAGCTGGCCAGCGTGATGACGAGCATCATCATCGTCATCACGTCAATCCAAAAGACACCACCAATGCTGGCGCCACTGCCAACGCCACCGATAAACAAACCAGCACTCACAACTACATCAGCAATGAAGGGACTAAAAACACCGCCAACATGACCAACTCGGCCACCGGCGCGTCCGGTAACGTGGGCGTCAACGTTGCGGCAGGCGACGGCAACCAACAAGACAACGCTGCCGCCATTGCCAGCGGCGATGGCTCGTTTGTCTTCGGGTCTGTGGTGGCAACCGCCAAGGTCACACAAACCCAAAGCAACAACGAGGTCTACAACCAATCCACCAACAACAGCGCCAATATGAGCGGTTCGGCCAACGGCGGCAGCGGCAACATGGGTATCAACATGGCTGCTGGCGACCTTAACCAACAGAAAAACACCATGGCGATCGCTGTGTCTGGCGGTAAGCACGCTACTGCAACCGCGAGTGCCGATCAAACAGGCCCTGGCCTGAGGGTGGATAACGACGCCGATCGGACGTACCGCCTGGATACGCTGTCGCGTACCGTCACATCCAAAGGTGATGAGTCTTTCAAAGAGTCCTCCAAATCGCACTCTGCTTCGGACTATGCCAAGTACTCTGCTTCGGCCTTTACTTCTGACTTCGATGCGAAATCTTCTTCGAAGTCTGCCAGCGCCTCTGCTTCTCACGCTGCTGTGAAGGCTAATCTGGATGCGAACGTGGACGTGGACATTAACGCTTCCAGGAGTAATGGCTGGCACCATAGCCGCAGCAGTGTGGATATCAACGCAGATATCGACGCATCGCTCAGCGCATCGATCGACAAATCGAACAGCAAATCGCACAGCTCATCGAGCAGCAAATCGATCGACGTATCGGGCAGCGAATCGTACGGCGCAGCTGGCAGAGAATCGAAAGACAAATCTCAGAGCTTCAGCGAGTCCAGCTCTTTCGACTTGAGCAACACCGTGTCCTGGCAAGTGCTGACCCCAACTGGCTGGGCAAACCCTGTGACCAACACTGCCAACCTGAACGGTTCCGTCAATGGCGGCAGTGGCAACCTGGGCGTCAACGTGGCTGCCGGTACTGGCAACCAACAAAGCAACTCGCTGTCCATTGCATCCGGTTGCAAAACCTGCCTGTAAACCAAGCTCCAGAGTCTGGAGAGCCCCCTTCGGGGGGCTTTTTTTCACGCTTGCACGAGGGCTTCCGATCATGCGCATTTTCGCCCTGGTGTTCCTGGTTTTTCTGGCTGGCCTGAGCGAAGCGGGACAAATGCCGCTTTCCGTCTTGCCAGGTGGAGCGGTCGTTTTCAAACCGCTCCAGAGCATGCGTGAGCGCAAATTTGCCGACCTGGTCCAACAGAAAACCGACTTCAGTTGCGGTGCAGCTTCCCTGGCGACCATATTGCGCCAGGCCTATTGGCTGGACGTAACCGAGGCACAAATCATCAAAGGCATGCTGGCTCACTCCGACCAGGATCTGGTCCGCATTCAGGGTTTCTCCATGCTCGACATGAAGCGTTACGTGGAAAGTATCGGCATGCGGGCCCGTGGTTACCGGGTAACGCCGGAAGGTCTGACCAGTGTCGCCATTCCGGTCATCGTGCTTATGGACATCCGCGGCTACAAGCACTTCGTGGTCATGCAAAAAGCGGAGAAAGACTGGGTGTATATCGGTGATCCGGTACTCGGTCACAGACGCTTCAAGTTCGACGACTTTGTCAAAGGCTGGAACGGCATCATCTTCGCCGTCATAGGCCAGGGCTACGACAAGACCAACGTCTTGCGCGAACCACCTTTGCCACTGACCGCCAAGAACCGCATCAACACCTTCAGCCCGGTGCGGGACACGGAGTTGATGGATTTCGGATTCATCCAGAGCGACTTCTTCTAATGACAAGGGAGCACGAAGCTCCGGGAGTATCCAATGAAGACTCCATACTGGCTGGCCGCCGTTTGCCTGGCCGCCAGCCTGCCAACACAAGCACTCACGTTCAAACCGCTTGAACTCAAGGATCAGGAGTTGGCGACCCTTCGCGGCCGGTATGTCATGCCGGGCCGGATCATCAGTTTCGGGATTGTCATGACCAGCACCTGGCAGAATGCCAGCGGTGAAGTGATCGGGGCAACCTCCTCGATGCAGATTCAGGAATCGACCATCAAGCCACAGTTCTATGTGTCGATGATCGACAAGAAAGGTGATGGTTCGCCGGTCTCCCAGGGCTCCGGCAATGTCAGTGGCGGCGGCGGCCTCAGCACCACCCAGGGTGTCACCCAGGTCGTGCGCGCCGCCGGCGACTACAACAGCGCCTACAACAATGTCGACATCAACGTCAAAGAAGCCAACCAGGCGCCACAAATGGATACCCAGGGCCAGCCATTGGCCGCTGGCACGACCCTGTCCGCTTCCAACGGTGCCGGGACCTTCAGCATGTCGTCGAGTGGCGCTGGCGTGCAGTTGAGCATCCAGGCCAACAACAATCAGGGCAGTACCGTGCAACGCCTTGCCCAGGGCGGCCTGATGCAGAACACGACCTTGCTCGGCGGAGGAAACCGGGTGAACAACCTGACCTCCCTCAATGTCGTCCTGCGCAACAACCTGCCGACCGCCGGGGCGCTGGACTGCAGTCTGGACCAACTAAAAGGCCTACGCACTCTCGGATACTGATCTACGCTGAGTCTCATCAAATGTAGTCAGAAGGGACGGCTAACCCATGTACCGATCGTTTACGTTCAGAGCTGTCGTTTGTTTGAGTACCCTGGTCCCGTCCACTTTGCTACAAGCAGCACCGGACCCCCAGGTAGAAGCCCTAAAACAAGAACTCATGGAGCTGAAACAACGTTACGAAGCACAACAAAACGCGCTGATGGTACTTGAGCAGCGCGTTAAACAAGTCGAAGAAACACCTGCAACACCTGCTCCCAAACGCCTGACCCGCTCCCCTGCCGAAAAGACCGCAGGCGCCAAGACCGTGGCCACGGGTGCCCCTGGGACCAGTTCGTATGGGCAGTCGCTCAAGGATGATTCGGGACCGGCGCAAAGCGTGTCCAACCTGTATGACGAAGCCAGCGGCTTCTTCGGTGGTGGCAAGTTCAGTCTCGAAACGGGCCTGACCTATACCCACTACGATACCCGTGCATTGGTGCTCAATGGCTTTCTGGCTCTTGACTCGATTTTTCTCGGCAACATCAACATTGACCGCATCAAGGCCGACAACTGGACCCTGGACCTGACAGGCCGCTACAACGTGGCGCAACGTTGGCAATTCGACATCAACGTCCCGGTCGTCTATCGAGAATCGACCTACTCTTCTGGTGGTGCAGGAGGCGCAGCCCCGGTCTCATCCGACGCCACCGTCAAGCGCGATCCGACCATTGGCGATGTCAACTTTGGTGTTGCCTACAAGTTCCTGGATGAATCGGAAAACCTGCCCGACGCGGTCGTCACTCTGCGAGTCAAGGCGCCGACGGGTAAGGACCCGTACGGAATCAAGCTGGTCAAGGACCCGGGCAACGACAATTTGTCGGTACCTCAGTCACTCCCTACCGGCAACGGTATCTGGTCGATTACCCCGGGTATCTCGCTGGTCAAGACCTACGACCCTGCCGTGCTCTTCGGCAGCCTGAGCTATACCTACAACATGGAGGATTCCTTCAGCGATATCAGCCCCACTGTAAATTCCACGGTCCCGGGAAAGGTGAAACTGGGCGACTCCTGGCAGGTCGGCGCCGGCATTGCGTTTGCCTTGAACGAGAAGATGAGTATGTCATTTTCGTTTTCCGACCAGTTCGCCCGCAAAAGCAAAATCAAACCAGACGGCCAGGACTGGCAATCAATCCCGGACAGCGACTACAACGCTGCCAACTTCAACATCGGTCTGACCCTGGCGGCAACCGACAAACTGACGATAGTCCCCAACCTCGCCATCGGCTTGACCCAGGACGCACCGGCCTTCTCCTTCAGCCTGAAATTCCCGTACTACTTCTAAACGCCACACAAGGAAAAGGCCCACCGCGACACACATCGCAGCGGGCCTTTTCCTTTCACCGCCCTAGCGGATCTGGTGCTTGTGCAGCAATCGGTAGAAAGTCGGCCGTGAAACGCCCAGCACCCGAGCCGCCACACTGAGGTTGTCACTGTGCCGACTCAATACGTCGCACAATGCCTGGCGTTCGGCGCGGGTCTTGTAGTCTTCGAGGGTACCCATCGGTGGGGTAATCATCTGTTGGCCAATCAACCCCAGGTCCCGTGCCTCGATCTGTCGGCCTTCAGCCAGCACCAACCCTCGACGCACGCGGTTCGCCAGCTCACGAACATTGCCCGGCCAATCGTGTTTGCCCATGGCAATCAGCGCGTCCTCGCTGAAACTGCGCGGCCGACGTCCGGTTTCCTGGCTGTAGAAGTGGGAAAAATGGTTGGCCAACATCGCCAGATCGCCGTGGCGCTCACGTAACGGTGCGGTGACCACCTGCAGGACATTGAGCCGGTAGTACAAGTCCTCGCGAAAACGCTTGGCCTCGATCGCAGATTCCAGATCCACATGGGTGGCAGCCAGGACCCGGACATCCACCGGAATAAGCTGACTGCCCCCCACCCGTTCGATGTGTTTTTCCTGCAGGAAACGCAACAGGTTAGCTTGCAGTTCAAGGGGCAGATCGCCTATTTCGTCGAGAAACAGGGTGCCGCTATTGGCCGCTTCAATGCGTCCGACTTTACGTTGATGGGCGCCGGTGAAGGCACCCTTCTCGTGACCAAACAGCTCGGATTGAATCAGATGCTCGGGAATCGCCCCACAATTGATCGCGACAAACGGTTTGCTGCGGCGTTGCGACTGGCGGTGCAAGGTTCTGGCGACCAGCTCTTTACCGGTGCCACTTTCCCCTCGAATCAACACCGGCGACTCGGTAGGCGCCAATTTGCTCAGCAATTTGCGCAGTTCGCGGATCGGCCGGCTGTCGCCCAGCAGTTCATGTTCGGGCTGATTGACGTGAATCGTGCCTTGGCCACGCAAACGCGCCATGCCAAATGCCCGTCCCAGGGTCACCTGGACCCTGGAGACGTCGAACGGCAAGGTATGGAAATCGAAAAACCACTCACAGACAAAATCGCCAACATTCTGCAAACGCAGGACTTCCTGGTTGAGAACGGCGATCCATTCAGTGCCGCTACGGCTGATCAGCTCCTTGACGGCTTCAGGACGGTCAAGATGAACAGGTTGAAGGCGCAGCAGGCCGACATCGCCTTCGAGCTGTTCACACAGGTGCGCAACAAGGTGGTGGCGGCGTATCAGGAAGTGATGAGGATGCAGGTGTGAATGTGGGGCAGGATGTCATCCTGCGGCCGATTGTCAATCGGCCTCCACCGGCGGGTTGGCAACCCGCCGCAGGTTGACAACCTGCCCCACATGGCCCGTCAATGAACTCGCTCGTCGAACTCTTCCGCAGGTTTTCCCTGCGCCAGCGGATCACGCTACTTGCCGCGGCGCTGGCCGTCGCCGGGGGTCTGTACCAGCTCGTACGTTGGAATGAGGAGCGCGATTTCAAACCTCTGTTCACCGGGCTCGCCGCCGAAGACGCGGGCGCGGCAGTCGCCAAGCTCAAGGAACTGGGAATCGACCACCGGCTGAAAGAGGATGGATCGGCGATTTTGGTACCTTCCGCGCGAGTGGCTGAAGTGCGGTTGCAACTGGCCGCCGAGGGCTTACCGCGCGCCGGACGCATCGGGTTCGAGCTTTTCGACAAAACTAACTTCGGCGCCAGCGAGTTCACCGAACAGGTGAACTATCAGCGCGCTGTGGAAGGCGAGCTAGAGCGCAGCGTGATGTCCATTCGCGAAGTTGAGCTGGCGCGGGTTCACATCACGCCGGCCAAGGATTCGCTGTACACCGAATCGCGCCAGCCCGCCAAGGCCAGCGTTTTGGTAAAGCTGAAGCGCGCGGGGACGCTGACGCCGCAGAACGTCGTAGCCATCGCGCAGCTCGCCGCGAGCGCGGTGCCGGGACTCTCCGCGGATCAGGTTTCGGTTTTGGATACGAATGGCACGCTCCTCAGCCGCCCGCGTCCCCGCAGCGGCGATGGTGAACCGAGTGAGGCGTCGCTCGAATATCGCAAGAGCGTCGAGCGCGACATCCAGACCAAAATCGCGCAGACGCTCGAGCCGTTGTTGGGCCTGGAACATTTCCGCGTGGGAGTCTCGGCCGACGTCGATCTTTCGAGCGGCGAACAAAGCGAGGAGAGCTTCGATCCGCAGAAATCGGTTATGGTGAGCTCGCAGCACACCGAAGACGGGCCGTCTTTGCCCGCCGCCTCAGGTACGCCAGGCACGGCGTCCAATCTTCCGAATCCTACGGCCACCGCTGCGCGAACCACGAGCGGAGCCTCGAACTACGCGCGCAAAACGGAAAACGTCAACTATCAGACCAGCCGTGTGGTGCGCCATACCAAAATTCCGCAAGGCACACTGAAGAAGCTATCGCTCTCTGTGCTGGTGGATCACACGCTGCGCTGGGAGGGCGAGAAGCGCATCGTCGACCCGCCGGCCCCGGAAAAGCTTAAGGTAATTCGCGATCTGGTGACCGCAGCGACAGGCCTCGACACAAACCGCGGCGATCAACTGGCCGTCGAAGCATTTCCCTTCGAAGCGACGCTGTTCGCCGAACCGGTC
>CAYNGZ010000045.1:0-22978 GCA_964396695.1 uncultured Pseudomonas sp. | reverse complement strand
TTGCCTGATTGCCACGACGCTGACATTGCGCGCGGTGGTCACCTTTTATTACCGCGACAAGGTGCGCATATTGCGTTTGTTGAAGCTGGTACCACGGATTGACGGGCGCAAGGAGCATTACTACCGACCGCTTGATGAATGGTTCGCGCCGCTGCCTTTTATCTGGATATGGCTGGATATCGTTGCCGGGGTTCTGCTGGCATCGATCTATTCAACGCCGCTGATGTGGCTGGCGGTGGTGCTCTGGAGTGGCGGGCGCTTGCGCGCGCTGCAAGAGTTCGGGCACAACGCCGTGCATTTCGCGTTGTGCCCCAACCACGCCTGGCAATGGTGGTTGAGCAATGTCTTCTATCAGTTTCCGGCGTTCAAGCGCGACATGCGCAGCCGTCACCAGACCCACACCCTGGAACATCATCGCAACCCCAATCACCCCAGCCTCGACCCCAACCGCGCACGGGTGCACGCCGGTGGTTATGTGGCCGGCATTTCGCCCCGCGGGTTCTACGCGCTGCTGTTGTACCCACTGACACCGCGTGGTGCCTGGGTGAACCTGAGCACCATGGCGCGCAGCAGCCTGTTGAACCACTCGCGGCTGACGACGCTGGTCCGGTGTTTGTGTGTGATAGCCGTCGCAGCGCTGCTCTATTGGGCGGGCGGCTGGAAAGGGGTGGCATTTGGCTGGCTGGTCCCGTTACTGACCTCGTACCCGGTATTCGCCTGGGTATCGCTGCTCACCGAACACCGCTGGTTCATCGAGGGGGCTTCGAAAGACCGACGCGATCTCGAGTACCTCGCCGGGCGCCCGACCGATTACTTCGGCCTGAGCGGATGGCTGATCCGTGTGTTCATTGCGCCGACGTCCGATGCCTATCACCTGGCGCACTCGTTATACCCCGGCGTTCGCTGGAACTACCTGCCCGCCATCGACCGGCACCTGAAAATCCACGAGCCCCGCTACAGCACCAACGCCAGTGAAGGCCTGTTGTTGCGCCGCGGCAGCGCACCGACCGCGCTTTCCGAATTGTATGAGCGTCTGGTGAGTACCGGACAAGAAGAATCCACCCTGAAGACGAGAGGCAATGCGTGACTAATTCAACGGCACCCCGACAGATTCAACGTATCGGCATCATTGGTGGCAGTGGTCTTCAACAATTGCCCGGGTTGGCGGATGTGCAGCAGGTCGAATGCGAGACCGCATTCGGCAAGCCCTCATCGCCGGTCACACTCGGCACACTCGAGGGGGTACCAGTGGCGTTCGTGCAACGCCACGGGATCGGGCACACGATCCCGCCGGCGTCCATCAACGTGCGCGCCAATATCGCCGCGTTGCGCAGCGTTGGCTGTTCGCAACTGTTGTCGGTCAGTGCCGTGGGCAGCCTGACCCACGATGCACCACCGGGCAGCTTCGTGTTGATCGATCAATTCATCGATCGCACGATCCAGCGCGACAAGACTTTCTTCGGTCCGGGGCTGGTCGGCCATGTGCCGTTCGGCGATCCCGTCTGCGGACGCATGCGCTCGGTGCTGGCGGCCAGTGCGCAAGCCGCCGATGTGCAGGCGCGCAATGGCGGTACCTACGTGGTGATGGAGGGGCCGCAGTTTTCGACGCGCGCCGAATCCCATCTCTATCGTCAATGGGGCGGCACCGTGATTGGCATGACGGCCATGCCCGAAGCCAAGCTGGCCCGCGAGGCGGAGCTTTGCTACGCGATGATCGCCATCCCGACCGACTTCGATTGCTGGCATGAATCCCACGAGGAGGTGAACGCGACGCTGGTTGCCCAGCGAATGGCTGACACCTTTTCACTGACGCGTCGTCTGGTCACCGAGGCGGTCTCGCGGCTCGGCGAACATCGCGGTGCTTGCCCGTGCGGGTGCGACCGTGCGCTGGACACCGCCGTGATGACGGCCCCCGGGCAGCGTGATCCAGAGATGGTTGCACGCCTGCTCACCGTCGCCCCTAACGCCACTCATCTGGGAGCAGGATCATGAACCAGGCTATCGCCACCAAAGACCGGGTACGTATCCGCCAGGTTGAAGTGCTGTCGGACAACTGGTACGTGCTGCGCAAGACCACTTACGATTTCCTCGGACGGGACGGGACCTGGCGCAACATGTCCCGGGAAACCTATGACCGGGGCAACGGCGCGACGATTCTGCTCTACAGCAAACTGAAAAAAACCGTCGTCCTGACCCGGCAGTTTCGCTTTCCGGCGTTCGTCAACGAGCATGACGGCATGCTCATCGAAACCTGCGCGGGGCTGCTGGATCGCGACGATCCGCACACCTGTATCCGCAAGGAAACCGAAGAAGAAACCGGTTATCGCATTGAAAAAGTGCGCAAGGTCTTCGAGGCGTTCATGAGCCCGGGGTCGGTCACCGAGCGCCTGTATTTCTTCGTGGGGGAATATTTCGACGAAGACAAACTGGGCGAGGGCGGAGGCGTTGAAGCGGAGGGTGAGGAAATCGAAGTGCTCGAATTGCCCCTCGACGATGCATTGGCAATGATCGAGACGGGGGCCATCACCGATGGCAAGACCATCATGCTCTTGCAGTACGCCAAACTGCACCGGCTGCTGGATTGAGGCCGGGCATGACTGAGCTTATCGCCATCAGTTCGATGGAAAACGCCGAACTCGCCGAGTTCGTCGACGGCATTGCCTCCCACATCGGAATGCCCGTACGCCTCAAACGCTGGTCAACCGCTGAGCTGATCGAGCGCGTGAAAAGCGACACGGCAGGCCCCTGGGATCTGCTGTTGGGAACCGCCGCGACGGCGCTCCTCGACCCAGCGCTCGCCTCACGGCTGCTGCCGCTTGGACCGCTCGATTGTTCGGCGTTGCCGTCAGTGGCCGTCGCCGTGGATCGTCGCTGGTTCAGCCCGTCGGGTTTCGTGCCCGCATTCTGCTACGACCCGCGAGTGCTCGCCGAACACGGTCTGGCGCCACCTCATAACTGGGAAGCGCTCAACACATTGGCGTGGTCGCAACGCATCGCGCTGCCGGACCCGGCCCGATCGGGCGCCGGTTATCTGCATTTGAGTGCACTCCTGGAACATTACGGCGATGGGGCATGGGAGATGCTTGCCGATATTGCCCGGCTGCAGCCCTCGATCAGCGGGTCTTCCACGGCGCCGATCGAGGCCGTGCTCGAAGGCCGTGCGTGGGTCGCTGTGACGGTCTCGACCGCCGCGACCCGGGCTGCCCTGGAACATCCGTCGTTGCGCTGGTGCGTACCCGACGACACCCGTCGCTATGAGTTCGAGGTCTTCGGTTGTCGAGCCGGTTCGCGCCAGACAGCGCAGGCCATGCAAGCACTGGCCTGGATGCTCTCACCGGACGCCGCAGCGATCAGCCGGCGTTATGGCAAGGTTGTGGTGGGCGGTGTTTCGGGCGCCGGACTGGCAGTGGTCGATTTGAGGGCGCTGGATGCGGGCACGGCCAGTCGCGCCAAGGTTGCCCGTTGCGCACGGTGGCATTCGCTTTTCGAGGAGACGGCCGATCTATGACGGACATGGCGCGCAACGAATCGACAAGGCCGCTCCCGTCATCCCGAGACGCAGGACTTGAGCGGCGCCCGTGGGCGATCTATCTGATGTTCGGGCTGTTCGGCGCCCAGCAAGGCATGCTCGGCCCGATCATGCCGTTCCTGCGTGCCGAGTTCGACCTCGACCTGCGCTGGACGGGCCTGCACTTCGCGGCGTATGCCTTGGGGCTGGTATTGATCAGTGTCCCGTACCGCTGGCTGGAGCGCCGGGACTTGCGGGTCGGCATGGGGCGTATCGCAATCGGCAGCGTTGTCGTGGCCAGCGGGCTGTTTGCCGTGGCCAACGGTTTACCGATGACACTGCCTGGCAGCGTGTTGATGGGGCTGTCCGGTGGTCTGGTGATGGCGGTCGGTCAGGCCATGCTCGGCGTGCGCTATCGCCAGCATGCCGCCGCGAAACTGGTGGAGGCTCATGTGGTGGCCGGCCTCTGTGTGTTGGGAGGGGCGTTGCTGGTGGGCGGGGCGACCGCTCTCGGGCTGTCGTGGCGCACGGCGCCGCTGATTGTCAGCGCGTGTGCCTTGATGCTGTTCGCGGCACCGCTGACGATCCATCGCCCGCAACAATCTTCTGCCCAGGGAGGGCAGGCGAGCGTTCCCCCGGACACTTTGCGCCTTGCGCGAATGACCCGCTCAAGCCTGTGGGCCCTGGTGATTCTGGGGATTTCGGCCGAGTGGGGCGTTGGCTTCTGGGGCGCCGAGTACATGCGGGCCCATGTGCAGATCAGCGCATCCGTCGCCGCGACGTTGATGAGCGTGTATTTCGCCGGCACCGTTTGTGGGCGTCTGGCCAGCAGTCATGCCTTGCGCCGGGTGACACCGCTGGTGCTGCTGACCGCTGTGATACTGGGGGCGATTGCAACACTGCTGGCGCTGTTTTTCATCCGGGAGATGGCGGCCACCACAATCTTCATCTTCTTGCTGGGGGCCTGCCTCGGCAATTTTTTCCCGCTGATCCTCGGTTCTGCGATGAGAGTCGCCTCTGAGGCGAGTTCAGCACTCAGCACCCAGGCGTCGCAAGCGGTTGGCGTGGCGCTGTTGCTGGCGCCGTTTCTGCTGGGTCTGCTGTCCGAGCAGATCGGGGTCGAGGCGGCCTTCAGCCTGTTGATTGTCTATCCCATTCTTATGTTGCCGTTGTTGCCGGGGCTGCGTGGCACCTCGTCCGCCGGCACTGCCGTAAATCCACAGGAGTAAGGGTCAATGGGCCTATCTGCATTGTTGTTCGACCTGGACGGTACGCTCATCGACACCGATGAACTGCACTTGAAAGCCTATAACCAATTGTTGGCGCGCTGGTATCGGTCGATGGACATCACCTACTACAAGGCGCATGTCATGGGGTTTCCCGATGACATGATCTTTGGCGGTCTGTTTCCCGGTCTGCCGGCGTCGAAATACCCTGAGCTGGCTGCGGAAAAAGAGGCGATGTTCCGCGCCCAGCTGGGTAAAACAATCCCTACACCCGGGGTGCAACGGATTCTCGATCATGCCCGGCAGCTTGGTCTGCGCACAGCGGTGGTGACGAACGCGCCGCGAGAAAACGCGATGGCCATGCTGACTGGCCTGAACATCATCGATCGTTTCGATACCATCGTGATCGGTGGTGAGCTCGAATGCGGCAAGCCCCATCCCATGCCTTATCTGACGGCTCTGGAGCTGCTGGGCGTGACCGCTGACAACGCCATCGCCTTCGAGGACTCGCTGGCCGGTGTCCAGTCAGCCCATGCGGCCGGTATCCATACCTTTGGCGTGTTATCGGGGTTGCAGGAGCACCAGCTTAGAGAAGCCGGTGCCCGAAGTGTCATTCGTGACTTCAACGATGATGCCCTGTGGGACTTTTTGATGCCCGCCTAGCGGCCACAAAACTCCGCGGGCCTGCGCTGTGCAAATGCCGCCAGTCCCTCATCGAAGTCGCTGCTTGCGCACGCCTGTCGACGCAGTTCTGCGATCTGTTCCATCGCCTGGACGGGCATCGGTTGCAGGTCTTCAAGGATGCGCAACTGCTCCTTCCAGGATAGCTTTCAACTCGTCCCGCCGCTCGCCCCGGGCTTCGACGAACCCCGTCAGACTCAACCCGGCCCTTGCGCCAGTTCCGCCACCAGAAAATCAATAAACGCCCGGGTCTTCTGCGGAACCCGACGTGCAGACGAGTAGACCGCGTTGATGGTGATGGGCGGGGCCTGCCATTTGCACAACACCGCCACCAGCCTGCCTGCCGCCAGCGCCTCTTCGACAATGAAATTCGGCAGCAGGGCGATCCCCATGCCGGCCTCGGCGGCTTGCGCCAGCAGGTCGCCATTGTTGGCATGCAGAGGGCCGGTGACGTGTACGCGCTGCGTCTCCTGGCCATTGCTCAGTTGCAGGCTGACGCCACTCTGCAGATAGCCAGAATTCAGGCATTGGTGTGTGCTCAGGTCCTTGGGCGACTGTGGTGTACCCGCGCGCGCAAGATAGGCCGGTGAGGCCACCATGATCCGTGGAGCGGGGGCCAACAGGCGGGCCACCATCGAGGAGTCCGGCATGCTCGCAATGCGGATGGTCACATCGAAGCCGCCGCGTACCGGGTCGACCTGCTGGTCACTCAGGACCAGTTGCAGCTCGATATTCGGATGCTGCTCATGAAACAACGGGATCAGTGGTCCCAGCCGACGCAGGCCGAAGGACATGGGCGCGTTGACCCGCAGCACGCCGCGTAACTCGCCAATTCCGTTACGCGCACGTTGTTCGGCTTCGTCCACCGAGGCGATCACTTCACGAGCGGCTTCGTAGTACTCCGCGCCGGCCTCGGTCAGGTGCAGGCTGCGCGTTGTGCGCTGCAGCAGTTGCACACCGATGGCTTCTTCCAGTGCCTGAATTTGTTTGCTGACTTTTGAACGTGGCACATCCATCGCTCGGGCTGCGGCGGCGAAGCCGTTTGCTCCAACGGTGGCGACAAAAGCACGCATGCATTCGATTCGGTCCAAGATTGTCCCTTTTTTGGAAATTATGATTATGGATTTTAGGTAATTGTTTCGGTTTTATCCATTAACTACATTAGGTTCCAAGCCGGTAGCACACAGCCTCCAACGAGAGTACGCACCGGGCCTTGCAGTCCAACGAACTCATCCATTCAGAACACCGACATCAAAAGGAACGCGCCATGTCCATTCGTGAATTGCTCAACCCGACCAACTCCGCTCTGATCCTGATCGACCACCAGCCGCAAATGTCGTTCGGCGTGCAATCGATCGACCGTCAGACCTTGAAGAACAACACCGTTGCGCTGGCCAAAGCTGCGAAGATTTTCAACGTGCCGACCCTTTTGACGTCGGTCGAAACCGAAAGCTTCAGCGGCTACATCTGGCCGGAATTGCTCAGCGTGTTTCCGGATCAGCAGCCGATCGAGCGGACCTCGATGAACTCCTGGGAAGACAAGAAACTGGTAGAGGCGGTGAAGGCCACCGGTCGCAAGAAACTGATCATGGCCGCACTCTGGACTGAGGTGTGCTTGACTTTCCCTGCACTGGAAGCACTGGCCGAAGGTTACGAGGTGTACATCGTCACCGACGCCTCGGGCGGGACGACCAAGGAAGCTCACGACATGTCGGTGCAGCGGATGATCCAGGCCGGTGCAGTGCCGGTGACCTGGCAACAAGTGTTGCTCGAGTACCAGCGTGACTGGGCACACAAGGACACCTACGAGGCGGTCATGGGCCTGGTGCTGGAACACAGTGGCGCCTACGGCATGGGCGTGGATTACGCCTACACCATGGTGCACAAAGCGCCGCAACGTCAGGTCAAGTGAGTCGAAAGAACAGCGGCTCAACGGCGCAGCTCGCTGCGCCGTCACTAGGGTCGGGAGAGTCAGTCATGGACATCGAACTGTCGAAAGGTGTGGTGACGCTGCTGGTGCGCCACCGGGTCAAAAAGGGCGGGGATGAGGCGTATGAGCAGTGGTTGCGTCGCACCATCGCCATGGCGCGCACGTATCCAGGGCATCTGGGTATTGATGTAATGCGCGGACAAAGCCAGGGGCTGGCCCAGTTCACCAGTGTGCTGCGCTTCGCCACGACCGAACAATTGCAGCACTGGCTCGATTCCGAGGATCGCCGCACACTGGTGGAAGAGGCGCAGCCATTGCTCGCCGATGGCGACCAGACCGAGGTCAATGCCGACCGTGAGTTCTGGTTTACCCCGGTCGATGCGGCTGTGCCGCCCCCACCGCGCTGGAAGCAGGCCTGCGTGACCTTCCTGGTCATCCTGCCCCTGAGCTTTCTGGTGCCGATGCTGTTCAAGCCGCTGTTTGGCTGGATGCCCTGGCTGGGTGGCTATGTGCAAGGCAATGTGCTGATCACGGCCAGCATCGTGTTGCTGGTGGTCTATGTGTTCATGCCTCGGGCAACGCGTCTGTTCGGAAAATGGTTGCAGCCGGGATCGGGCGCATGAATGAGGTCATTGACCGAGCGGTAGAATAGAGAGGTTCGGATAACGTTATTCGGGGTATCCGGGAGGGTGCCATGGCAACGGTTACCGAGACGCTGAAGCTGTTTCTCGCCGGGGATGTCATGACCGCCCGCGGCATTGATTCAATACTGCCGCATCCTGGCGATCCGCGGCTTTACGAAGATTACGTCAAGCATGCCGGCGATTACGTCCGGCTGGCAGAAAGAGTCAATGGCTCGATTCCCTGTCCGGTCGATTTCACCTATGTCTGGGGTGATGCGCTGGATGAACTCGAACGTCGCCAGCCACACGCACGCATCATCAATCTGGAAACGGCAGTGTCCCGCCGCGGACGACCGGAGCCAAAGGGCATCAATTACCGCATGAGCCCAGAGAACTTCCCGGCCATCAGCGCAGCCGGCATCGACTGCTGCATGCTGGCCAACAATCATGTACTGGACTGGGGGGCAGTCGGCCTGGCCGATACGCTGGATACCCTATCGAAAAATCGGATGTGCAGCGCCGGCGCCGGGCACAACCGGCAATCTGCCGAAGCGCCTGCCGTGCTGCCGCAGCCTGGTGGGCGGCGCTTGCTGGTGTTTGGCCTCGGTGTGCCCGACAGCGGCATCGCGCCGGACTGGGCCGCCACGGACAAGCGCGCGGGCGTCGCACGGCTGGAGGATCTGTCGATGCAAAGCCTGCGCCCTGTGGCCAAACGGATGCTTGAGGGCAAACAACCGGGGGATCGGGTGGTCGCCTCCATTCACTGGGGCGGCAACTGGGGGTTCGAGATCCCGCGGGAGCAGGTCCGGTTCGCCCATGCCTTGATCGACGAGGCCGGAGTTGACGTGGTGCACGGGCATTCTTCGCACCACGTCAAAGGCATCGAGGTGTACCGCGAACGCCTGATTCTCTATGGCTGTGGTGATCTGCTGAACGATTACGAAGGCATCGAGGGCCACACCGCCTTTCGCGGCGACCTGGGGCTTCTGTACTTTGCTTCGTTGGACCCGCACGGGCACCTGCAGTCGCTGGACCTGATACCCACTCGCCTGCGTCGCTTTCGCATCTGCCGCGCCGAAGGGGATGACCGTCAATGGCTGTACGACACCCTTTCCCGCGAGTGCAAACGCTTGGGCAGCAGCATTCAGCCGGGCGCGAAAGAGGCCTTCGCGTTGCGTTGGTAGGGGCGTCTGGAAACGACTGACGTCACCGCGCACGTTACTTGGGGGGCCGCGTGCAAGGGCCGTCGCTAACGCAGCAGATGCACTGCCAAACCCATGAGTGCGCAGGCCATCAGTACCTGAATCACGCCACGCTTGAAGCGAAACAAGGCAACCGCTGCCGCAATGGCAATCAGCGCTGAGGGCCAATCGAGGCTGCCGCTGAACCCTTTGGGCCACAGCACGTGATAGCCGAAGAACACCGCCAGATTGAGAATCACCCCAACGACTGCCGCAGTAATCCCGGTGAGCGGGGCGGTGAACTTGAGTTCGTTGTGAGTCGCTTCCACCAGCGGGCCGCCCGCGAGGATAAACAGGAACGAAGGCAGAAAGGTGAACCAGGTCACCAGCGTGGCCGCGAGGGCACCGGCCAGAAACACCTGATCGGCGCCGAACACCTGCGAAACGTAGGCGCCGACAAAGCCGACGAAAGCCACCACCATGATCAGCGGCCCCGGTGTGGTTTCACCCAGTGCCAACCCGTCGATCATCTGGGTTGGAGTCAGCCAGCCATAATGACCGACCGCGCCCTGATAGACATACGGAAGCACCGCATAGGCACCGCCAAACGTCAGCAATGCCGCCTTGGTAAAAAACCAGCCCATTTGGGTCAGTGTGCCTTCCCAGCCAAAGAGCGCGGCCAGGATTCCCATCGGCAACGCCCACAGCGCTGCGCCGATGAGTGCCAGCAGCGCCAGTTTCAACCCGCTGAACCGGGCATGCTCGGGGGACGGGGTGTCATCATCGATCAGGGCTGGGCCGTAGGATTTCTGGGCGGCGCCGTGGCCGCCGATCCTGAACTTCTCGGGAGCAAAACGGCCACCAAAGTAGCCGAGTAACGCTGCACTCAGCACGATCAGCGGAAAGGGTACATCAAATGCAAATATCGCCGCGAACGACGCCGCCGCTATGGCCCACAGCCAATGGTTCTTCAGCGCACGCGAACCGATCCGATGTGCCGCCTGCACCACGATCGCCGTCACGGCGGGCTTGATCCCATAGAAGAGACCGGCCACCACCGGCACTTCGCCGAAGGCGATGTACATCCAGGACAAGGCAATCAGGATAAACAGCGAGGGCAGCACGAACAGCCCCCCGGCGATGACGCCTCCCCAGGTTCGATGCATCAGCCAGCCAATGTAGGTTGCCAGCTGCTGAGCCTCCGGCCCCGGCAGCAACATGCAGTAGTTGAGGGCGTGCAGAAAGCGCCGTTCGGAAATCCAGCGCCGCCGCTCGACCAGCTCCTGGTGCATGATCGAAATCTGTCCTGCCGGTCCGCCGAAGCTGATGAAACCCAGCTTGAGCCAGAACCAGAACGCCTCGCGCAAACTGATCGCCTCAGGTCTGGGCAGTTCCTCTTCAACGAGTGATGGAGAAACCTTGGTCATCGGGTTGTTCCTCTTTCACAAACGCGGCGAGCAGGCCGTCGAAGATGGCGCTTGCAGCAGCCAGCAAATGATCGTCACACCCTAACACATCACCTCTTTTTCCATTGCGCATAACCCTGCGGCAGGCACACCGCGCACGGTCGATATCCCGCGGCGCGGGCCGTGGCTTCATCGGCAAAGAACACCCGCTGCGCAACATAGCCGCCACGAGCAATGGCACGCAGCGCCGCCGGGCAGTCCAGACGCCCGTAGATCCGTGTGCGTCGATGGCCGCCCAACTGTCCGGGGGCGCCGTGCCTCCCGTCTCGCCGTGGGCGTTGAGAAACAAAAGGCGTTTCGCGGTTTCGGCACCCGCCACAAATACCAGGCTGCCACGGTTCTATAAGGGCTCCAGGCCCGACCGATGTCGATCATTTGCTTGCGGCCTGGCTGTTGCTCCAGACCCTTGAGGCGGCGATAGCCGTCGCGCACGCCAAAGTCGTCGGCGGGCAGGATGTCCTGGCGTTCGAGGGTGTAGATCAGCAGCATCTCGACGGTCCAGCGGCCGACGCCGCGTAGCCGGGTCAGGCGTTCGATCAGTGCGTCGTCACTCATCGACAGCGCGCTTGAGCGATCCGGCACCAGCCCCTCCAGCGCACCTTGGGCGATACCTTGAAGCGTGGCGATCTTGCTGCCGGAGAAACCACAACCGCGCAGCGCCTCGAACTCGCAAGCCAGCAATTGCTCGGGCGTCGGGAAGGGCGATTCGGGAAACAGCGCCATCAACCGCCCGAGAATCGCATCACCGGCCTTGGCATGGAGTTGCTGATAGGCGATTGCCCGCACCAGCGCCTCATAGGGATCGCGAGCCGGTTTTGGCTGATGCAGGCACGGGCCGATGGCCGCGACATGCCGCGCCCAGTCCGGGTCGATAGCGCTCAGGAATTGGCTGGCGTGGTGGTAGGGCATGGATGTTCCTGAAAGAAGTCTGGGTCCTGCGGGCAGATTAAAGGTCCACCCGCAGGACCGCATCCGGTCTCTTGCGCTCAAACTTTCGCGCAGGTTGCGGCGCCATCAAGGCGTTCAGCGTCAAAGCGCCAGTGGCAGGCTGACTTGCCAAGAGATCTGCCGGCTTGCCTGAACGGCCCTCAATGCTTGTGCCGGTGATGAATGTCCGGGAAGTGCGGGTGGCTGTGACGGATCGCCAGATGCTGGTGAACGTGGCTGTGAGGTTCAGTGCCATCCCATTCAAAGTCGTGTTCGTGCTGGTGATGTTCATCGTGAACATGTCGGTGACCATGGATGAGCGGGTCATGCTGGTGTTCGTGTGCATGGCTTTCCGTGAGGTGAATCCAGACGCCAATGCCCATCAACAGGGAGGCGATCCAGAACGTCAGTGAAACCGGCTCGCCGAGGATCAGAATCGCAATAGCCGCCCCCAGGAAGGGTGCGGTCGAAAAGTATGCGCCGGTGCGCGCCGTGCCCAGGCCGCGAAGGGCGAGCACGAACAGCACCAGGCTAATGCCATACCCCAGAAAACCGACCAGCAGAGTCGGCGCGAGCGTGGCAACGTTCGGTAGTTTGGCCCCCAGCAAAAGCGCAAGCGTACAGTTGACTGCCCCCGCGACCACCCCCTTGATGCCGGCAATGAACAGCGCATCAGACGCCGAGATCTTGCGGGTCAGGTTGTTATCGATGGCCCAGCAGGCACAGGCCAGTGCCACTGCCAACGGGCCGATCCAGCCGTGTGCCTGCGCCGAGTCTTGCGGCCAGGCAAGGCACACCCCGCCAGCGACGATGGCCAGCATCCCGATCACGATTCGCCGATCGGCGTTCTCCTTGAACACCAGCCAGGCCAGCAATGCCGTCAGTACCGATTCCAGATTGAGCATCAGCGAGGCCGTCGCCCCTGAAGTCAGGGTCAAACCGAACATCAATGCGACCGGACCGAGCACACCGCCGAAGGCGATGGCACCGATCAGCCACGGCCACTCGCCAGCAGTCAGACCGGTTGCCTGCCAGCCGCGGTCACGGATAAACCTGACGAGGGTCAAGCCGATGCCACTGCCCAGATACAGCAGCCCGGCCAACAGGACGGGTGAGAGCTCCACACCCAACAGCTTGGCCAGCGGGGTACTGGCGCCAAACAGTGCGGCTGCGCACAACGCGTAGAAAATGCTCAGGTTCATGGGAGTTTCAGTGCCTTGAGATTCAGGGGATTCAGGGGATTCAGGCTCGGCGAGCCACTAGTAATGCCGATGCTGTCGATGATATCGCGCAACTTGAATATCATGCTCAACTGATGATCATTAGCACAGCCGCAAGCGTAATGATGTCGATTGAGCACACAGGTGACACATTGTGTTGCGGGCTATTCAGCGGCGCCACGATCCCTCGGGCAATTCGACCTGCCGTTGCGCCGCAGCCAACGCAATCTTCAGCCCCTCTTTATCCAGCGGTATGCAGTAGGCGGGTTTAGCCCGTTCGAATCGCCAGCTTTCATCAAGGCTGCCCGCATCGACAGCGTCGAATCCAATCTCGTCCAGCAACGTGATAACCAGGGCTTTCGCGGCCGGATCATCAGCAGCGATCGGGAGTGCGCGTCGGTCGGGCGCAGCTTTCGGGCGCGAGTCTTTCAGCAGGTCTTGAGCGAGGATTGCGTTAAACACCTTGACCACGTTGGAGTGGGGCAGATGCTCGGCGAGCAGACGGCTGGTGGTGGTTTCGAATCGGTCCAGGACGGGAATATGGCCGTCTCGTTCCGGGTAGTAGTGTTGGCATCCAGGACGGTTTTGCCCTTTAGCTACTTGGCAGGCACGCTTCGGTAATGCTCCAGGGGGATTGCCACGAGCACCACTTCGCCAAATTGTGCCGCCTGCTCGATGGTGCCGACCTGACGCTTACGCTTGCCGGCTTGCTCGACGTCGGGGAAGGTCATCTGTTTCATCGGGAAACTCAGGCAACGGGATCGGCGTATTTCACCAGAAACGGGAAGTCTTCTTCAGATTTTCCTTAAATGGAAGTCTGATTTAATTCGATCATTACAATATGACAGACCGCAGGAACATGAGAAGGTAGATGCCCAGTCTCATTGAGGATCACAACAATGAATTCTTCTTCAACTACACCTGTTATGCTGATTAACAGTAATACCATCGGGTTCAACGGGTATCCCTATGATGGTGCATCCGGCACCTATCTGCTCGGCAATGGTTATCGCGCCTATAATCCACGTCTTAGAACTTTCCACAGCCGAGATTCGCTCAGCCCATTCGGCGGTGCCGGTATTAACCGTTACCATTATTGCCACTTGGACCCCATCAATTTCACAGATCCTAGCGGTCATATAAACGCATACTCAGGCGTAGGAATTGGCTTAGGTGTACTGGGGCTTATTCTGGGGGTCGTCACCTTTGGCGCAGCTATTGCCTTGATTGCCGGGGGCGCGATCGTCGCGGGTGTAATTGGTGTTGTTGGCGGCGTACTGGGTATTGCTTCCGCAGCGACTGGGATTGCATCATCGGCTCTTGAGGAGAGCCACCCGGAGATTGCAAAAACACTGTTTTGGATTTCGTTAAGTACTGGCATCGCCTCTACAGTGCTTGCGGCGGGTAGTTACAATGCCCTCCGCGCTATGGGCAGGGCGGCAATGCGCGCTCCGGCGATGCTCGTGCCGGGTTCAAAACTCGTACCGTTCGCAAGATATGTGCCGGGTGTAACAGTTTTCCCAGGTTCAAGTGCTGTTCAGGGGGCAAGATCTGTACAGGGGGCAAGACTTGCGCGTGGCACAATGACCAATTATTTCGCCAATCCGAAAAATTCCCCACTTGCTTCTGTGGGTGGCCAATCTAACTTGAATTACCAGCTTGGTTTTGCTGCAGTCACTAGTTTGCCCTATCAAGCATTTTCCAGTCTTGATAAAACGGCCAGAGCAATAATGGTAGCAGAGCTAGCAGCCGGCGGCACGATAGCTTCCTTTAGTGCCCTTATGATAAAAAGGCATCAGTAATATAACGTTGAAGAATAGTGCTTGGTAAGCCGGCGATCAAGGCGGCTTTTGCGCTGACCAGACTTCGCTTCTTGGTCGAGCGGCAACAATGTATTCACTCTAAAATACGCACATTTATTTTTTGCAGTCGCAGGATTGCATGTGATTTCACTCATTCAAATAATGAGATCCCTATCATGAGCACTACACCTAACATATTTTCGCAAGCTTTTAATTTTCCACCCGTTTCTTCATCTATCAATGACAGAACCGGCGCGGTGGATATTTATTTCCCTCTGGGAAGCATCAGCAGTGGCTTGCAGTCGCCGGCATCTTTCACACTGGCGCTCAATTACAGGCCTGGATCCCTTGTTTCTTCGTACGGATTTGGTGGTAATTGGATACCGAATACGCCACGCATTGATTTCACCAACCAGATCATTCATTTGAGCAATGGGTCGGCGGAAAAATACACCGGTAATTTCCAACTGCAATATCATCGCCTCCAAGATATTAATATCGAGCGGTTGCGTCTTGATGAAACAGCCCCGGGTGGTGGGCTTCTCTCTTATTACAATTACATTATTACCCATAAAAGTGGTGTAATTGAATACTTCGATGAGCATGGCAGGATAACTCGCCTGGCGTCGGCGAGTGGGAACTATCTAGACTTTACGTATGAGGTAGGCTTTGGCGAATATCCACGGCTACTCAGAATTCAAGATCGAAATGGCAATTATATTGCTATCGACTGGAACGATATCCCCAACCAGAGTAACCCCCAAGACCAGATCATTATGGTCAGGCAGGTCATGGCGGATGAGACGAAAGTCACCAAAATTTACGGAACAGCGGGTTTTGGCACTATGCTTGTGAAGGGAATTTCACTGCCAAACAGCGAATCCGATCGTTACAAATTTGAATATACGGGAATAAATGGACTGGCTTACATCACCGAATTCACCAATCCGAATGGCCAGCTACAAACGTTCAGCTATGGTTCCGTGTCATACGCTAGCAACCAAACCATTCCAGTCGTGAATCAAGTGGATATCACCGGAGCCCGCACCGGTGATACTCACAAGACCACGGTGAGGTATGAGTACAGCAGCAATAACTTCACCGGTTATTCGCCCGGATGGTCGATGCAGCCAAGACAAGACAATTGCATCTTGCGCACCGATGAATACACCTACGATGTCACCGAAAAACATAGCGATATCAAGATCGTCAGAACATTTAATCGCTTCCACCTGCTGCTCAGTGAAACACAGAGCGCCAACACCGTGGATGAAAACTCGGAAAAACGTATATTAAGGTTCTCATATCCGCTAATCCCCGCGGAGAATATTAATGAGCAACGTCCAACATACGCACTGTGGGTACGGAAGGAGACCGTATTCCAGGATGCTGCGGGCACGCAGAGAAGCATCTATCAAGAACAAGCATTTGACGACTCCGGTAATTTGCAATCTGAGCGCAGAGCAAGCGGGATCGTCAATGTAAACACATATTATCCGGCAGCCGGTACGGATGGCTGCCCGGCAGACCCGAATGGCTTTGTTAAGTATTTAAAAACCGCATACACCACAGGAGAGGAACATGGTAGTAGTCTCAAGACGCTCGCACTGCGCTATCAATCGGTACGGGGGTTAGACTATCCAACGCCGAAAAGCGGCATGCGGTCATCAACCATGGTATTGCCCGAAAAGACGACGATCAATGGCGTCGAAGTAGAAACCAACGGCTATGTGGCGTCCAACGGGAACAGCGATGCCGTTAGCCGACCCTTTATCGGCATGCCGTTATGGAAACAGGCGGCGTCTAACGGTCAGACCTATAAAACGTCTTTCGAATACACCAGTAATAATGGCCGCGCTACAGAGACGAAAAAATATGAATCGGTCGCGGGAGCCGTCACACTGAGAAAACAAGAAAGTAAGACTTTCAGTTTGTCTTCCGGTTTGGTGCAATCCGAAATAGATTTCAATGGCGCCGTCACCAATTACCAATATGATGCGCAGGGTCGTCTCACACAGCAAACCAATTACGTCGGCACGGATTGGGAGCAGACGGAAACGATTGCCTATGAGTCTTATCACTTCATCAGCGATAGCTATAGTTACCAAAACGTTGTCACGACAACCACGCCGAACGGCATGCAGTATATCGACTGCTTCAATTTCAATAACAAGCCCAGCTATTCCTTCGAAGCATTGCCGCAAGCCGATTCGATGTTGGTCAAGAGCAGGTTGTATAACGCTGCCGGGCTGTTGGAAAGCGAGTCTTCTTACGATCGGGTAGTCTCGACCAATAACGAACCGCAACTCATCACCACCACCACCAGCTATCTCTACCACTTGCGCAATCTGACCAGAAAGACGAATGCCGATGGCAGTCAAGACAAATTCAGCAAAAATGCGGCGTTAAACACGGAAACCTTCCAGCGTAACGCAATGGCGATCACCACCACCACTTATGACGATGCCGACAATGTTTTGAAGATCGAGGTCAGCACCGGCAATACCAACACCGTATTGGCACGGAATACCTACGACGGCTTTGGCAGAAAAACGCAATCGGTCGATGCCACCGGCGGTGTGACCCGGTATCGCTATGACATCTTCGACAGGCTGACTACCGAAACGGTAGAAAACACCGATGGCAACGGTCGCATCGATACGAATAGTTACGTCTATTCCAGCGTGGTGCAATGCATGACGTTGCCGATCTCGGTCACCAGCAAGACTACATTGAATAACGTTGAAGACACGATTCTCTCTGAAACCCGCATGTATGACGGTTTCGGTCGACTAATCAAACAGGGCGATCTGGAGTTTACCTACGCAAATTCTTACGATGAGCGCCCCTTGACAAGTGGTGTTGCCGATGCCGTCATTACCGAGACCGTAGATCCCACGACGTTGTTGCCGAGCACTGTTGCGCGTCGTGGACCCGGCGACAATGGGATGGATTTCAGCTACTCATATGAGAGGCCAAGCGGCCGTATGACACAGGCAACGTCCTCGCAGAACAACGTACAACAGGTGCAATTTCAGTACACGTATAACGGCCGCGGCCAAGTCAGCAACCTCACTTCTACTTATCATGACAATGGGGCGGTCGTATCGTTGGAAAAAACATTTTCGGCGAGCGGAGAACGTTTGCTCAGTGCTAGCAACCATCTTGGAAAAACGCAGCGCTATTATTATTCTACAGTGTCGAGCAGGCTGATAATGAAAACTTGCGATGATATCAATATACATATTGCTTATCACGATGAAGGAAATATTTACAGCATTGAATTAAGGTCGATAAAATTTGGCGGTGCGCAAGAGCCGCTTCGTTTCAAAGTGTATTTTCAATATAATGACTACGGCCTTGAGATTGCGCGACTCGCTAGATTTATTACTCTCAGCGAAGGAGCACATGACATTTTGGACGTCACTAATCATTACACTGAAAGCGGCACATTGACGTCCAGAACCATCATCAAGGACGGATCGAGTCGTTCTCCTGTCAATCAACGCTACAGCTATCAAGCGGCCTATGGCCATCTGAAAACATCGAATACATCTGTCGGTACTTCCGACGGTGTGTTGACGAGCTATGATTTCTCTGGTGGTCTCAGGTTGAATACGGTGACAGAAGGGGAACAAACCCCGATCACGTATACCTACATCAATGATGTGCCATCAAGGCTATCCGATGGCGTGACAACAACGGAATTCAATCGTGACCTCAAGGGGAATATTACCAACAGTCCGCTTCCGGGAAAATCGCTGAACTTCGATGCCGCAAACAGCCTGGTCAAATGTGAGTTGGACGGCCCTCGTACTTATCAATACCTGTATGAACCATCCGGGCAACTCAGTCGAATCAAGAGTGATGCGGGTGACAGCATTATTTATCTCTATGACGAAGGAAAACTGATCGGCGAGATGAGTGGCGATACCAAAACGCTGTATCTGACAGTAGGTGACATCATGATCGGCCGCTATATTTTGCGTGGCAGCACAGAGGAACTGGAATTGTATGGAACCGATTCATCCGGTTCGGTGCGCTACGTCAAGCGGCTGGCGGTTGGCGGCAGCGAGTTGTCGACGAATTACTTCGACTATTCGGATTACGGCGTGCAAACGCCGGGATAAGTCGTGAAGGGGTGTTGGCGCTGATTGAATCAGCGCCCCGCCTGCTGATCGAAATGTAAGCCAGGGCTGGTCGTTGCGTTTTGAGTCAGCAGTTGTGGATAGGTCTATCGAACTGTTGGTGTTCAAGCACTCTTTTTAGCGATCTCTTTAAAGAACAAGGGAGGAGCTACGGACGTAGCCCGCAGCTCCTCCCTTCGGACATTGACTCAGAATGGTTCGTCAGGCGCTTCGGCTTTACCTCCTTTACGACTCTGCTCCCGCGATAAGAATGACCAGACCCATACGCATGAGTGTAGTTGACCACTACACGTTGACCTCCTAGGTGAGGAATGGCTGCCTTAGCCGTTTGCCAGCGTCGACAGTCAGCTTAAGATCAGCGATAAACATTTATCCGCTCAACGCCTTACAACGTTGCATCGCTTTATTGAGCAATCCATGCCTGCCTCCCTATGGAAGAGAGCTTATGCAGACCGACAAGACTGAATCACTTCTTCACATAGCCCGCAGCATCGTTGCCAAAGTACCGTATTGCATGGCAATTACCGTTACCGAAGCGGGCCATGCGAATGCTCGTATCGTTGAACCCTATTCATTGAGCGAACATTGGTCGGTGCGTTTCCTGACGGGGCGGCAGTGCCGCAAGGTACAGGAAATGCAACACGCTGGGCGAATGACCCTGTCTTATCAATGTGATGAAGATCATGCGTACGTGACACTGCTCGGACAAGCAAAAGTGCTGGATCACGATCCGGCACTCAAGAGCACGTTGTGGCGGAAGAATTCAGACTTGTGGTTCCCTGGCGGACCATTTGACCCGGACGTGGTGGTGATCGAATTGCTGGTCGAGCAGATTGAATTGTGGTGTCTGAAACTCGGCGTGGCCCCACCTCCGCTCGGCCTGCAAGCTGCAATCCTGAAACGCGATGGCGCCGAATGGATTACGTTGGTGGGCTGAACACAGAAACCGTTCCCCAAGTTGCACACCAGCATCCTGCAAGAGACGGCACTTCAGCCTGACCAGTCCCCGGAAATAACAAAGCCCAGCGGCCATGGTCTCTCTGGTTTGCACCATAGGGTGTTTACGACATTACTTTTCTTACACGGCCTGGATCGAAAGGACGAATCGGCATTCGCTCCCCGTGTTGTCGTCACAAGAGGGGTGTTCAGGCAAGAATCCGCACCGATCCAGGACTTTTCTCGAGCCAACATTCTCCTTGTATACATAAGCAACCAGTTGTGTAAGTTCCCAACGCATCCGTGCCTCCTGGATCAGATGCCTCAGCGCCAGTGTTGCCAGCCTCTGCCCACAAGCGCGCTGACCAATCCGATAGCCCACTTCCGCAGAACGCTTCGATGAACTGATGCTTTTCAAGTTTGTCCGACCCACTATTCGCTCACTGGAGTCTTCGATCACAAACGGGTGCCAGGCGCCGATAGCAAACTCGGATAAGTAGCATTCAATATGCTCGGCGACACCCTGCAATGAGTAAAAAGAAGGGTCGCGCGCATCAATATGAGACTCGAACCATTCACGGTTATGGATTTCGAATGCCAGCAATGCTTCAGCATCAGTGCTTTTTAGCTCGCGAACTCTGAATGACTTCATTAATCACATCCCCTGTGTTTCAGGCCGAAAGCGGACATACATGATTGGTTGCAATCGGCTGTGGATTCAATATGCACGTCCGTTCTCTCCATGCTCGCCGAGCTGGCGTCACCGAGGCCGGCCCGATCGTTTGCCTGCCGCCAAACAGAGTGGGTGATACACGTCAACCCGTCAGGCCCGACGAGCCATCAGCAATACCGACGCCGCCGCTGACAACAGCCCTGCGCAGCAACGGTTGAAAATTCGCTTGCCGCGTGGTTCGGCAAACCAGCGGCGCATATGCAAACCCATGTAGGCGTAGGCACTGATGGCGATCCACTCCAGACACAAAAACAGCGCGCCCAGTACTGCGAATTGTGGCGTCACAGCCTGCATCGGGTCGACGAACTGCGGGAGGAACGCGGTGAAAATCAGGATGGCTTTCGGGTTGCCGGCCGCCACCAGAAACTCCTGTCGGGCCAGCGCCATGATGCCAATCGGCGCGTCGGTGACTGTGCTTTCAGCCTGCGGATTGGCTCGCCACAGCTGAACCGCCAGATAGAACAGATACGCCGCACCGAGAATCTTGATCCCGCAAAACAGCAACTCCGACGTTTGCAGCACCACCGCCAGCCCGGCCGAGGCCAACGCAATCATTCCGGCGAACGCCAGCAAACGTCCGAGCCCGGCGACACAGGAGGTGCGGTAGCCGTATCGGGTCGAGTTGCTGACCGACAGCAGATTGTTCGGGCCTGGCGCCATGTTCAAGGCGAAACAGGCAGGAAGAAACAGCGTGAGCGTGGCGAGATCCATGGCAGCCTCCGGGAGCAGGGACAGTATTTTTATCACAGGTGCCGGGCGGTTTATCTGATTTGCGGGGCAGGGCGAGCATCCCCTTTCAGTCAAAAGCTAGCGGGAACGACTTTCCCAACTATTGTGAACAACACCTGAAGGTGTGAGTGCTTGCGCCTTGAGGGGCTCTTTATAGCTGGCAGTTACAAAACCGCAGTCTGGAGTAGTCGAGGTGTCGACGTGCATTATCGAGCCCGAGTTCATCGTCGATGAGGGGGCAGACCCCGTCAGCATCACCCGCGGAACCGAGATCGGACACTTCGAGTTTGGCGGTTCGATGCACATGATGGTCTTCCAGCGAGACCGGGTGCGTCTCGAGGAGTGGGCTGTCAACGCAGTGCAGCACCAGAACGATCCTCAACCTACGAAAATGGGCAGTGTCATCGCCACGGCGCTGGGTAAATCAGGATCAAAGTAATCTGATGGCCAACCAGGGCTCCAGCGCAATCGTGCCGGCGCCCCTTGAGCTCACGCTCAAGCAGCCATAATTGCGAGGGTATCGATGCAATAGAGGAAGACTGCAATGAAGTACATGATCAGCTGGTTCGAACGCCCACAAGGTTCGCCTGCGGAGTACGAGAGTGCGCAGAAGCGGATCCTTGAGGTATTTGGTCAATGGAAAGCACCGGACAATTTCAAGATCGAAGTGTTTGTCGTGCGTGTGGGGGAGTGGGGCGGACACATGTTGGTGGACTGCGACGATCCGCTGGCGGTTCACAAGGTTTGCTCGACGTTTCCTGCGTTTGAGTTCCAGGCGCGCCCGGTGATTGCCGTCGAGGACGCGGTCCGGGTCGAACTCGAAGCCATTACCTGGCGTGATGGACTGACGCGCCAGTGATAGTGGCGATTACCCGGCCCTCTGCGGGGGCCGGGCAGATCGACCTTTCTCTCTCGGGCGCTGGCCGCTCATGTCGTCGCAGCTTTGCGACCAGGCTGCCAAGCAACTTTTCGACCCGCAGGTTTTTTCCGACAACGAGTGGGCTTGCTTGCAGGGCGGCTTACAGGAAGAAGTTTCAGCCGAGCGCGAGTTGCTTCATGCTGCCGCCGGGTGCTGATCAGGCACTGTAAACACCCTTTGATTTGGAACCGAACATGAAGAAAGCCGCAGCACTCACCTTCGCCTTGGTGCTCAATGCAGGATTACTCAGCACGCCAGCAGACGCGGCTGGCGATGCTGAAGCAGGTCAGAAACTGTTCAGCCGAATATGCGGCGGCTGCCATCAAGTCGGGGTTTCAGCACGAGGTTCTTTTGGACCGCAGCTCAACGGTATTTTCGGGCGCCATGCGGGAAGCACGACGGACTACCAGTACTCCTCCGCCATGAAATCATCAGAAGTCGTCTGGACCCGCGAAACACTGACGGCATATCTCGCAGATCCAAAAGCCGTGGTTCCCGGAACCCGGATGATTTTCTGGGGGATCAGCGATTCGGAAAAGATCGAAAACCTGTTGGCTTACCTTCAGACATTTCAGCCGCAGTAATCTGTGCTTGATCGTGAGTTCAACCCCAGGACCTCCCTGCTCGTGTACCCATCAATCACGGCTGGGAGGCCAGATGCAGATGATCAATGCTTTCTGTTTGATACCAATTTGCCATTATCTTCGTTAGAGTATGCGCCGCTCGAGAGATGGATCCCGGGCTTTTCTCATGGAGTTATTCAGTGAAACACCTCAGCAAAGTTGTTGCCGTTACCCTGTTCGGCCTGGTTTTGGCGGGTTGCACCGGCACTTCGATGAAGACCCCGCAGTATGACAGCAGTCAATACACCGTTCTGGGTCACAGTGAAGCGAGCGCCACGGGCCTCATGCTGTTTGGCGTCATTCCGATCCGGCAGAACAGCCGTTTT
>CAYNGZ010000044.1:0-23031 GCA_964396695.1 uncultured Pseudomonas sp. | reverse complement strand
ATGTCTATCTCGCCGGGACAGCGCATTCCGTACTTGTCGAGCCACGCTTGGATCTTGGCGCGAAACAGCTGCTTTCGGCTCCAGTAGTGATGGATCAGGTCCGGGCACTCGCGCACGTGCGTTGTGCGGTACGCCGCTACCGACAGGCAGAACTCTTCAAGGGTATAGGCACCCTGGGCCAAGGGGTACAGCTCATCCATCAGCGCGATCGAGCGATCCAGAACGCCGGCATCCACGCGATCGAGGCCGATGACGCCGGAGTTCAGCAGTGGCATCTGGTCATCTGCCAGGTTTCTTTGCCGCAGCACGCCGGCCAGCGTCTGATACAGCTTCGCTTCTTTGTTGGCGCCGTATTGCGAGCCGAAGGCGTTGCACAGCAGGGTGCCGGGCTCGACACGACGAAACAATTCCAGCGGCGAGCAGTGGAAGAACGTGTCGGTGTCGATCAGCAGCGCCCGTTCGGATTCGCGCAATACCTGTTGCATCACCACGTGCTTGGCACGGAAGTGATAACCATGAGGGGCGATCCATGCCTGACGGGTGCTTTCATCCAGCTCTCGAACCCGAACCGGCAAGTTGCGGTAAGGCGCAGGGTTGTCGGTGAAAACCTGAATGTCCAAGCCTTCGCCCGGTGTTTCGCGCAAGCCTGCCAAGGCACTGGCGATACTGAATACTGCTTCCTGGTGATAGGTGTTGGCACCGTAAACCAGATAAATCAGTTGAGGGTTTGTGACTGGGCGAAGTGTGGACATCTACTGCAATCATCTCTGGCTGGTTGGGAGAATGAAAAAAAAGGCCCTGGGTTTCTCCAGGGCCTCATTCTGAATGCTATGCGTATTTCAGCGCGGCAGTTTCAGATTGTTCCAGACGGACAGGCTAGGTTCAGCCTGGTTCAGGGTATAGAAATGCAACCCTGGTGCACCGCCTTGCAACAACCGTTCACACATTTGCGTGACCACGTGTTCGCCGAAACCCTGAATGCTTTGGGTGTCGTCACCGTAGGCTTCCAGTTGCTTGCGGATCCAGCGCGGAATTTCCGCACCGCAGGCGTCGGAAAAACGTGCCAGCTTGCTGTAGTTGGTGATCGGCATGATGCCCGGGACAATCGGGATGTTCACGCCCATCGCCTGTACGCGCTCGACAAAGTAGAAGTAGCTGTCGGCGTTGAAGAAGTACTGGGTGATCGCACTGTCGGCGCCGGCGTTGGCCTTGCGCACGAAATTGTTGAGATCGTCTTCGAAGTTGCGTGCTTGCGGGTGCATTTCCGGGTAAGCCGCGACTTCGATGTGGAAGTGGTCGCCGGTCTCTTCACGAATGAAGCTCACCAGATCATTAGCGTGGCGCATTTCGCCGCTGGCCATGCCCATGCCCGAAGGCAGGTCACCGCGCAAAGCAACGATCCGCTTGATGCCGGCTGCCTTGTATTGAGCCAGCAGGCCGCGCAAGTCAGCCTTGCTGTCGCCAACGCAGGACAAATGCGGCGCGGCAGGGACTTTGACTTCGCTTTCGAGCTGCAACACGGTGTTGAGGGTGCGATCACGGGTCGAACCGCCAGCGCCATAGGTGCAGGAGAAGAAGTCGGGGTTGTACGTCGCCAGCTGACGGGCAGTGGCGAGCAGTTTTTCATGCCCAGCATCGGTCTTGGTCGGGAAGAACTCGAAGCTGTAGCGACGGTCTTGGGACATTGGAATACCCTTGGAAACGCGTAAGCCGGATGCTGACTCCTGTAGGAGCTGCCGCAGGCTGCGATCTTTCAAGGATCAAAAGATCGCAGCCTGCCGGCAGCTCCTACGGAGAGCATTCAATCAGGGCCGATCAGTAGCGGTAAGCGTGCGGCTTGAACGGGCCTTCGACGGTCACGCCGATGTATTCAGCCTGTTGCTTGGTCAGTTGAGTGACCACGCCACCGAAACCGCGAACCATTTCCAGGGCCACTTCTTCGTCGAGTTTCTTCGGCAGTACTTCAACCGTCAGACGCTCGGCTTTCTGGGCTGGCGACAGGTCGGCGTACTTCTGACCGAACAGGAAGATCTGCGCCAGCACCTGGTTGGCGAACGAACCGTCCATGATGCGGCTTGGGTGACCCGTGGCGTTGCCCAGGTTCACCAGGCGACCTTCGGCCAGCAGGATCAGGTAGTCGTCGTTCTGCGGATCGAAATCGCCATGGCCAGTACGGTGGATCTTGTGAACCTGAGGTTTGACTTCTTCCCATGCCCAGTTCTTGCGCATGAAAGCCGTGTCGATTTCGTTGTCGAAGTGGCCGATGTTGCAGACAACAGCACGCTTCTTCAGGGCTTTGAGCATGTTTGCGTCACAAACATTGACGTTACCGGTCGTGGTCACGATCAGGTCGATCTTGCCCAGCAGGGCCTTGTCGATGCTCGCTTCGGTACCGTTGTTGATACCGTCGATGAACGGCGAAACCAGTTCGAAACCGTCCATGCAGGCTTGCATGGCGCAGATCGGGTCAACTTCGGACACTTTAACGATCATGCCTTCCTGGCGCAGGGACTGGGCCGAGCCCTTGCCCACGTCACCGTAACCGATGACCAGCGCTTGCTTGCCGGACAGCAGGTGGTCGGTGCCACGCTTGATCGCGTCGTTCAGGCTGTGACGGCAGCCGTACTTGTTGTCGAACTTGCTCTTGGTCACCGAGTCGTTGACGTTGATGGCCGGGATTTTCAGCTCGCCCTTGGCCAGCATGTCCAGCAGACGGTGCACGCCGGTGGTGGTTTCTTCGGTGACGCCGTGAACGCGGTCCAGGACGGCCGGGTATTTCTTGTGCAGCAGCTCGGTCAGGTCGCCGCCGTCGTCGAGGATCATGTTGGCATCCCAAGGCTGGCCATCCTTGAGGATGGTCTGCTCCAGGCACCACTCGTACTCTTGCTCGGTTTCACCTTTCCAGGCGAACACCGGGATGCCGGCAGCGGCAATGGAAGCAGCGGCCTGGTCCTGAGTCGAGAAAATGTTGCAGGACGACCAGCGTACTTCGGCACCCAGGGCAACCAGGGTTTCGATCAGTACGGCAGTCTGAATGGTCATGTGGATGCAGCCGAGGATCTTCGCGCCCTTGAGCGGTTGCTCAGCGGTGTACTTGCGACGCAGCCCCATCAGGGCCGGCATTTCCGATTCGGCGATGATGGTTTCGCGACGGCCCCAGGCAGCCAGGGAGATGTCGGCCACTTTGTAGTCGTTAAAATCTGCAGGCGTGTTTACTGCGCTCATGAAGAGCCTCCATTCGTAAGTAGGCGAATGGGCGCCGTTGTGCGTTTAGTGTCCGGCCGATCATGGCCAGGCAACGCCCCATCCGAGCCTGACAGGTCGAACCTGCTGCAGCGCCCCTCGGACAGGTGGCGGGAAAACGGTATCAAGTGAAGATGACCGTTTTGAAACGGTGGCGATTATAGCCGTGTGCGCAATACTTCCAAAGGGTTTCTGTCGGCCAGATGAAAGTGGTTAATGGCGACCATAGTCCAAGCCTCATGGAGCATGACTGTCCGGTCTGCCATGATGGTCGCCATCAATCGGCAAGACGGTCAGGAGTGAGCATGAATTTCCACACCCGCAAATGGGTAAAACCCGAAGACCTCAACCCCAACGGCACGCTGTTCGGTGGCAGCCTGCTGCGCTGGATCGATGAAGAAGCGGCGATCTATGCGATCGTCCAGCTGGGTAACCAGCGGGTGGTCACCAAGTACATTTCCGAAATCAATTTCGTCAGCGCCTCGCGCCAGGGCGACATCATCGAGTTGGGTATCACCGCTACCGAATTCGGGCGCACCTCGATCACCCTGACCTGCGAAGTACGCAACAAGATCACCCGCAAAAGCATCCTCACGGTCGAGAAAATGGTCTTCGTCAACCTGGGCGAAGACGGCTTGCCCGCGCCCCATGGCCGGACCGAGATCAAATACGTCAAAGACCAGTTCAAGGATGACGCCCCGGTCGAGTAATGCGAGCTCCTACGGGGGGGCAAAACAAGGAGTGTGTCGTGCTTGCGACAGCGTTGGTGTTGATGGCGGCGTTGTTGCACGCAGCCTGGAATACCCTGATCAAGTTCAGTGCTGAACGGCTATTGGTCGTGGCCTGCATGGACAGCGTAGCCATGTTGTTTGTCGCGCTGATGCTGGGTTTCGTCGCCTTGCCACCCGCGGACATCTGGCCGTGGATTCTCGCATCGGCGGCCTTCGAGCTGCTCTATCGCTATCTGCTGATCCAGGCCTATCGGGTCGGCGATCTCGGGTTGGTCTATCCGCTGATGCGCGGTTTGTCGCCATTGGTGGTGCTAGCGTTGACGCTGATCTTTGCCGGCGAAGTGCTGACGATCCAGCAGATTCTCGGCATTTTGCTGATTCCGTTCGGCATGCTGTGTCTGCTCTGGCAGGGCGGGGGCGGGGAGCGCTTGCCATGGTCGATGTTGCCGGTGGTGGCGCTGATCGGCTTGTGCATCGGTTGCTACACCTTCATCGATGGTCAGGCATTGCGGCGCTGGTCGCACCCGCTCGATTACCTGGTCTGGGTCACGCTGTTCAGTGCCTGGCCGTTTCCGCTGTTGGCGCTGGTGCGCAAGCGTCCGGCCTTCATGCTGTTCTGGCGTGAGCAGTGGCGATTGGGCTTGAGTGTCGGGTTCTGCGTGCTGTTCAGCTACGCTTTGGTGCTATGGGCCATGCAGTTGGGGTCGATTGCCGAGGCGGCGGCGCTGCGTGAAATCAGCGTGATTCTGGTGGTGCTGTTCGGCATGCGTTACCTCAAGGAACCTTTCGGCAGGCCCAGGCTCTTTGCCTGTGGGCTGGTGCTGACCGGCATGCTCGTGATGAAGTTCTGAGCGAGCGTTCATAAAACTCTAGAAAGGAATCCGTAATGACTGTTGCCTTGTGGTGTGTATTGATCGCGATTTTCTTGCCATACCTGTGCACCGCCATTGCCAAGATCGGGGGCAAGTTCGGGCTTCGGGATAATCATGATCCACGAGATTTTCTTGAGTCTCTCGACGGGTTTGCCAGGCGCGCCCACTGGGCCCAACTGAACAGTTTTGAAGTGACCCCGGCGTTTGCCGCCGCGGTCATCGTTGCGCATCTGGCCGGCAACGCCGAGCTGGTGACCATCAACGTGCTGTCAGTGCTGTTCATCACCAGTCGCCTGCTTTACATCATCTGCTATCTGGCGGATTGGGCGATGCTGCGTTCGCTGGTGTGGTTTGTCGGCATGGGGCTGATTGCCAGTTTCTTTTTTGTGTCGATCTGACGAAGCAAGATCAAGAGATCGCAGGCTTCGCCAGCTCTTATGGAACAAAAAATAACTTATTGATTTATATATTATTTTTAAGGGCTGGCTTGCCAGCCCTGGCCCATGTTCCTTGCGCGACAGCGCGGCCTCGAAGAGGGGGCGGCCCCTCCTACGGAGATCAGCGTAGGAGCCTGCGATCTTTTGCGTTTAAGGGTTATCAGCCACCTGCGGGAGTTGCGGCAGCGCCGCGCCTTTTGGCCAGAGCATCCAGATCTGCCCTTGCTGTTTCATGTCGCCGGCCAGTTGTCCGGCGGCATCCCCCGTGCCCCAGAACAGGTCGGCGCGCACTTCACCGGTGATCGCGCCGCCGGTGTCCTGCGCGGCGACAGGGCGCACCAATGCGCTGCCATCAGGGCGAGTGGTGGATAACCACAGCAGACTGCCCAGTGGAATCACCTTGCGATCCACCGCCACGCTGTAACCCGAGGTCAGCGGCACGTTCAACGAGCCGCGCGGACCTTCGTTGCTGTCGGGGTTGCGGTTGAAGAACACGTAGCTCGGGTTACTGCCGAGCAGTTCAGGGATTCGCGTCGGATGGGCCTTGGCCCAGGCACTGATGGCGGCCATGGTCACTTCTTCTTTTTTCAACTCGCCCTGGTCCACCAGCCAGCGGCCGATAGGGCGGTACGGGTGACCGTTCTGGTCGGCATAGCCGATGCGCAGTTGGCGACCGTCTTCCAGTTGAATGCGCCCCGAGCCCTGGATTTGCAGAAACTGCAGGTCCATCGGGTCGGTCAGCCAGGCCAGCACTGGTGCCTTGACCCCTTTGGTTTCAATGGCGGCGGCATCGTCATAAGGCTTGAGCACACGACCTTCAAGACGACCGCGCAGGCGCTTGCCTTTGAGTTCCGGGTAAATGCTTTCAAGAGAGACAATGATCATGTCGTCCGGCACGCCATAAACCGGTACGTTGGCCACCGGGTTTTGCGTCAGGCTGCCCCGGTAAACCGGCTCGTAATAGCCGGTGATCAAACCATTGGCATTGCCGCCAGAGGAGCGCAAGCCGTAGACCTCCAGGTGTTCCTTGAGAAAACCACGGATCGCATCGGCGGCTTGCGGCACGTTGGCCGCTGCCGCGCAGGTCGCGCCCCAGACCGGGTCGGACTTCAGGCGAGTGCAGGCGCTGCGCCAGGAACCGAAGCCGGCCAGCAAGTCGTTATCGGACACCGTCGGCAAGGCTTCCCAGGTCGCGCTGGAATAGGTGGCGATGGCGTGGCTGTGTGGTTTTGCGGTGTCGCCACTGTTGCAGCCGGCGAGCAGGGCGACCATCGGAACGGTCCAGAGCAGAGTGTTGCGCCAGGCCTTGAAACGGCTGTTCATGCGGTATTTCCTTTGCAGGCTGCCTGAGCGCTTCCAGCGTTCAAGCAACCCTTATTGTTAATAGGGCTATTGGTCTTTGCCGGCGACGCGAGGATACTGGTCGCCGTTTCCCGTGACCTGAAGCCACCATGACTCTTAAAAGACTTTCTGTTGTATTGCTGGCCTGCTTGACGCTGTCCGCTTGTGGCGGTGTCGATCCGAACTCGCCGCTGGGTCAGCGCAAGGCAATTTTCAAGCAAATGCTCAAGACCGGCGAAGATCTGGGTGGCATGTTGCGTGGACGCATCCCGTTCGACGGCCCGCGCTTTACTGAAGGTGCGGTCAAACTCGACGCCTTGTCCCATGAGCCGTGGAAGCATTTCCCACAGGTTCGTGAGGACAGCAAAACCAGCGCCAAAGACGGTGTCTGGCAGCAGCAGGCGCGATTCCAGGAAATGGCCCGCACACTTGAAGCCGCCACCGGTGAATTGGTGATTGCCAGTCAGGTTCAACCGTACAAGGCCAGTAACCTGGGCCCGGCCGTGCAGAAAGTCGAAGATGCCTGTAGTGCGTGCCATAAACAGTTTCGTGATCACTGATTAGCGTCCGCCATTCTTGCGTAGGAGCTGGCGAAGCCTGCGATCTTTTGATCTTGAAAAGATCGCAGCCTTCGGCAGCTCCTACGTGGGGGCGTGCGAACCTTTGGTCGCTATTTATCCAGCTCATCCAGCGCTTGCTGAAGTTCTTTGCGGGACTCGGCGAGTTTTTCTTTGCGTTTGTTGATCTTCTCGGCGTCGCCCTTTTTCATCGCCTTGTCGAGGTCGGCCTGACGGCGGCTGACTTCGTGCTTGGCCTCGAGCACCTTGTTTTCACGCTCTTTCTTCAAGGCAGCGTCGGTGCAATGGTCGGTGACTTCGCTCAGGGCTTTTTCCAGACCGGCTTGTTGATCGGTATTGCCGTGGGCCTTGGCCTGTTCGATCTGAATGCCGATGGACTGGCGCTTGGCGGCGCAGCCAGTGAGTGGCGGGGCTTCTTCGGCAGCCATCAACGGTGCTGCCATGATGCCGCAAAGGGTCAACACGGCGAGCGGTGAAAGAAATTTCATAAAGGCTCCGTTTAAAAAAAATCAGATCGCGAGCAGATGGGCTGTTGGAGCGCATCGACACCTATCGGGTTCAAACTGCCGGATCTCTGAACGTCTAGAAACCGTCTATTCCGGCAGCGCGTAATTGTTCGCTCAGGGCCAGCACCTGCGGGTCGCGGAAGAATGCGCTCAATTGCGCGGCGCGCCCCGGGCCGATTCCGGCCTCGGCCTGCCATTGCCCAGTCTCTCGTTGCGCCAGTAATTGCCATGAGTCTGCAAGTCTGGCTTCACCTGTGGGCGGCAGACCCAAAGCCTTCAGCCAGCGTAAAAAGGGCTGTTGTCGGGCATTTTGCAAGCTGTTCAGCAAGCGGGCACTGCTGCGCTCACCGAAGCCGTCAATGTTAGCAAGCTCTTGGGCGTCGAGGGTCAACCAATCGAGTAACCCTTTGATGCGTCCGGCACGGATCAGTTTTTCCCAGGTACCGGGACCTGCATGCTGTAGCGCCAGCCCTTGCTTGCCACTGAGCCAGTTCAGCCGTGCGAGAAACTGGCTTTCGCAGCCCGGTGACGGCTGCCAGCAACTGAGGTGATGAAAGTCTGCTGCACGCGGCGCGCTCACCTCTGGCCGTTCAGTGCTGCGTAACACCACGCTGTCGAGCCGAGGGATGGTCAAGCCGGCAAGGCTGATGGCGACCTGATCGCCAGGGCGAATATCCATGTCCTGCCAGCGCTGCAGCGAACTGACGCTTACCCGTTTGATCTGCCGGTCATCCAGCATCACCGGAGCAAGCTCCAGCACCGGGGTGATGCGTCCGGTACGACCGATCTTGAATTGGACCTTGCGCACTTCGGCCAATGCCTGGGCGAAAGGGTATTTCCAGGCCACGCTCCAGAACGGTGTTTTCGCCTGCCAGCGCTCTGCGTTCGGACGCTGGCTCTGACGCAGGACAATGCCGTCGCTGGCAAACGGTAGAGGGCTGCGATACCAGTGATCACGCCAGCGTTCGGCATCGGCAAATGTGCTGACGGATTGGCTGTAGAGCTTACTGTCGGAGAACCCGAGCGCTTTCAGGGCGGCCAGACGCTCTGACAAGGTGGTCGGGCCGTGTGGCCAGTCCCAGACAAACAGTCCGATCCCGCTGGCGTCATTCGGGGTCAGCTCTTTACGGGCCATCAACCCGGCCACGGTGCTACGGGCGTTCAGGCTGCCGCTGTTGGCTTGCACGTGATCCGTCAGGCGCCAATAGAGCTCGCCTTGCAGCAGAAGATCCACTGGCTGTGGCAGTTGCCGGGGGATCGCGGCGATCTTGCGTGCCGAGGCGGTCCAGTCCTGGCCATGGATGCCGTCCCCGCGGCTGATCGCTTGCCGGAACTGGCCTGCCCGGTAAATCAGCGAGACCGCCACACCATCGACCTTGGGCTGAACCCACACCTCGCTGCGCGACTTGAGCCAGGCTTTGACGGCCTGACCGTCGATGAGCTTTTCGAGGCCTGTGTGGGGAACCGGGTGGGGCACCGTGCCACGGGCGCTACGCAGCGGGTTTTCAGGTGTTGAGGCCGGCTCGAAGCACACCTGCCAAGCGGCAAGGCGGGCGCGGGACTGGTCGTAGAGCTCATCGGCGATCAGCGAGCGTCCCAGTCGGTGATAGCTGTCGTCCCAGCGTTCGATTTGCTGTCGCAGCGCGGCTATTTCAGTTTGAGCGCGAGTGGGTGGCCAGTCGGGACAGGTGTTGGCGTTGGCGTTCAGACAAACGAGAAGCAGACAAAATCCGATCAACAGGCGAAGTGTGGGCAGCATCATGAGCATCCTTGCTCGAGGGGGATGCCTGAAGGCTAGATCAGCAGGGAGGCTAGCGAGCGCAGGTAGTTTTCAGGGTGTGTCCAGGCCGGATCAGCGCCCATGAAAAAGCCCCGCACGGCGAACCGTGCGAGGCTTTTTTGTGCAGCCAGGAAAGTCTTACAGGCCGGCAGCAGCGCGCAGGGCGTCGGCGCGGTCGGTTTTTTCCCAGGTGAACGTGGTGAACGTATCGTCGCCCACGGTTTTGGTTTCCGGGGTGCGGCCGAAGTGGCCGTACGCAGCGGTGTCCTGGTACATCGGGTGCAGCAGGTCGAGCATGGTGGTGATTGCGTATGGACGCAGGTCGAACACTTCACGGACCAGTTTGATGATCTTCTCATCGCTGATCTTGCCGGTGCCGAAGGTGTTCAACGAAATCGAGGTCGGCTGAGCGACGCCGATGGCGTAGGAAACCTGAATCTCGCAACGCTCGGCCAGGCCGGCAGCAACGATGTTCTTGGCCACGTAACGACCGGCGTAAGCCGCGGAACGGTCAACCTTCGATGGATCTTTACCGGAGAACGCACCACCCCCGTGACGGGCCATGCCGCCGTAGCTGTCAACGATGATCTTGCGACCGGTCAGGCCGCAGTCGCCTACCGGGCCACCGATGATGAACTGGCCGGTCGGGTTGATGTGGAACTGGGTGTCCTTGGTCAGCAGCTCGGCAGGCAGCACGTGCTTGACGATCAGCTCCATCACGCCTTCGCGCAGGTCGTTGTACGACACTTCCGGGTTGTGCTGAGTCGACAGAACAACGGCGTCGATACCGACAACCTTGCCGTTTTCGTAGCGGCAGGTCACTTGCGACTTGGCGTCCGGACGCAGCCACGGCAGCAGGCCGGATTTACGGGCTTCGGCCTGGCGCTGAACCAGCTGGTGCGAGAAGGTGATCGGTGCTGGCATCAGCACGTCGGTTTCGTTGCTGGCGTAGCCGAACATCAGGCCCTGGTCGCCAGCACCTTGATCTTCAGGCTTGGCACGGTCGACACCCTGGTTGATGTCCGGGGACTGCTTGCCGATGATGTTCATCACACCGCAGGTCGCACCGTCGAAACCGACGTTGGAACTGGTGTAGCCGATGTTGGTGATCACGTCACGAACGATCTGCTCCAGGTCAACCCAGGCCGAAGTGGTCACTTCGCCAGCGATGATTGCCACGCCCGTTTTCACCAGAGTCTCGCACGCCACACGGGCGAACTTGTCTTCAGCAATGATGGCGTCCAGCACCGCATCAGAAATCTGGTCGGCGATTTTGTCCGGATGCCCTTCAGACACGGACTCGGAGGTGAAAAGGGAATATTCGCTCATCTCGATGTTTTCCTGAAATTTACCGATGGTGAGTGTCGCCAGCCGGTCGCTGAAAATGGCGGACCTGGATCTGGAAACCATTACGTAAGCCTACATAGAGGCTTTCTCCGGGAACGAGTCCCGCAGCGGTGGCCCAACGGGCCAAATCGTCCTGTTCAAACCCCAACCAAAGATCACCGCAGGCCTCCCTGGCCCAACTTTGGTTGTGACTGCATAACTCTGTCACTAACAGGCTACCGCCTGGTTGCAGCAAACCGGCCATGTGCCTGAGTGCATCGGCTGGCGCGGCGAAATGGTGCAGGACCATGTTCAGTACAACGCAATCGGCCACAAGGCTTACGCCATTCAATGCATCGGCCAATTGCAGGCTGACGTTAGCCAGCTTTTCTCGTTCGCAGACATGGCGCGCCAGATCGAGCATCGCCGGGCTGTTGTCGAGCGCCGTGACCTCAGTGAAACGGCTTGCCAGCTCTGGCAGAAAACTGCCGTCGCCGGGGCCGACTTCAATGGCGGTGGCGTCTTCGTTGAAACTCAACTTGTCGAGCAGCGCCAGCACGCTTTCGCGGTACTGCGCCAAGCCGGCGATCAAGTCTTGCTGGGCGCGAAACTTTTCCGCAACCCGTGAGAAAAAGTCCTGGCTGGCGGCTGCGCGTTGCCCGTGGACCTGGCTGATTCGTGCCTGCACATCGCTTGGCAGCGCCAGGTTATCCACTTCTTCGAGCAGAGCGGCGTGCAGCTTGCCCCCCAGTTGTTCAGTGTGGGGCAAGGCGCGACGGTAAAAAATCGCGTTGCCTTCGCGACGGGTCGCGACCAGATCGGCCTGGGCCAGCACCTTCAAGTGGTGACTCATGCCCGATTGGCCGGTGGCGAAGATTTGCGCCAGCTCCAGCACGCCGAACGAATCGTTGGCCAGTGCGCGCAAAACGTTCAGCCGCAACGGATCGCCGCCGGCCTTGCACAAGGCCGCCAGCTCATCGCAATCGTCATGGCGAATGGAAGGCACGCGTAAATTCATAAGGCCAGCAGTCTAGTGATGCGCCGAAATCCCTGCAAGGCCAATATCAAAAAGTTTTGATATTGCTCGATGGATGGCGCTTCCCGGGCTGCGCTTCACTCTACAAGTGACCCGCGGAAAGGTTTCACCAGGCGAATCCACATTTATCCACAGGAAAAACGCCCCGGATCGACTATCTGTCATTGCCCCGAGGCGTCCGGGTGAGGGAAAATGCTCGCCTTTTTTCCGTTTCGTTTTATTCACTCTCTATTCAGAATCCGCAGGAGAACAGCGATGCCCAGCCGTCGTGAGCGTGCCAACGCCATTCGTGCCCTCAGCATGGATGCCGTGCAAAAAGCCAACAGCGGCCATCCCGGTGCCCCTATGGGTATGGCGGATATCGCCGAAGTACTTTGGCGTGACTACCTCAAGCACAACCCGAGCAATCCATCGTTTGCCGACCGTGACCGGTTCATCCTGTCCAACGGTCACGGCTCGATGTTGATCTACTCGCTGCTGCACCTGACCGGCTACGACCTGTCGATCGATGACCTGAAACAGTTCCGCCAACTGCACAGCCGCACCCCGGGTCACCCGGAATTCGGCTACACCCCGGGTGTTGAAACCACTACCGGTCCACTGGGCCAGGGCCTGGCCAACGCCGTGGGTTTTGCCCTGGCAGAAAAAGTCCTGGCGGCGCAGTTCAACCGTCCGGGCCACAACATTGTCGACCACCACACCTACGTGTTCCTGGGTGATGGCTGCATGATGGAAGGCATTTCCCACGAAGTCAGCTCCCTGGCCGGTACGCTGGGCCTGGGCAAGCTGATTGCCTTCTACGATGACAACGGCATCTCCATCGACGGTGAAGTCGAAGGCTGGTTCACCGATGACACCCCGAAGCGTTTTGAATCCTACAACTGGCAAGTGATCCGCAACGTTGACGGTCACGATCCGGAAGAGATCAAGACCGCGATCGAAACCGCTCGCAAGAGCGAGAAGCCGACGCTGATCTGCTGCAAAACCATCATCGGCTTCGGTTCGCCGAACAAGCAAGGCAAGGAAGACTGCCACGGCTCCGCTCTGGGCGACGCGGAAATCGCTTTGACCCGCACCGCGCTGAAGTGGAACCACGGCCCGTTTGAAATCCCGGCCGACATCTACGCCGAGTGGGACGCCAAGGAAGCCGGTCGCGCTGTCGAAGCCGAGTGGGATCAGCGTTTCGCTGCCTACTCCGCCGAATTCCCTGAGCTGGCCAACGAGCTGGTTCGTCGTCTGAGCGGTGAATTGCCAGAGGACTTCTCTGAGAAAGCCTCGGCCTACATCGCTGAAGTGGCGGCCAAAGGCGAAACCATCGCCAGCCGTAAAGCCAGTCAGAACGCCCTGAACGCGTTCGGCCCGCTGTTGCCGGAAATGCTCGGTGGTTCGGCTGACCTGGCCGGTTCCAACCTGACCCTGTGGAAAGGTTGCAAAGGCGTCAGCGCTGCAGACGCCAGCGGCAACTACATGTACTACGGCGTTCGCGAGTTCGGCATGACCGCCATCATGAACGGCGTTGCCCTGCACGGTGGTCTGGTGCCTTACGGCGCAACCTTCCTGATGTTCATGGAATACGCCCGCAACGCTGTGCGCATGTCGGCCCTGATGAAGCAGCGTGTGATCCACGTCTACACCCACGACTCCATCGGTCTGGGCGAAGACGGCCCGACTCACCAGCCCATCGAGCAACTGGCCAGCCTGCGTTGCACGCCGAACCTCGACACCTGGCGTCCAGCCGATGCCGTTGAATCGGCAGTGGCCTGGAAGTACGCCCTGGAGCGTAAGGACGGTCCTAGCGCACTGATCTTCTCGCGTCAGAACCTGCAGCACCAAACCCGTGACGCAGTGCAGATCGAGCTGATCAACCGCGGTGGTTACGTGCTCAAGGACTGCTTCGGTGAGCCTGAGCTGATCCTGATCTCCACCGGTTCGGAAGTCGGCCTGGCCGTTCAGGCCTACGACAAACTGACTGAACAGGGCCGCAAGGTGCGCGTGGTTTCCATGCCTTGCACCAGCGTGTTCGATGCTCAGGATGCCGGCTACAAGCAATCGGTTCTGCCGTTGCAGGTCAGCGCCCGTATCGCCATCGAGGCCGCTCACGCGGACTACTGGTACAAGTACGTGGGCCTGGAAGGTCGCGTCATCGGCATGACCACCTACGGCGAGTCGGCGCCTGCGCCTGCCTTGTTCGAAGCGTTCGGCTTCACCCTGGAAAACATCCTGGGTCAGGCTGAAGAGTTGCTGGAAGACTAAAACACGACGCGGCAGCCATTGGCCGCCGCGGTCCCAATGTAGGAGCTGCCGCAGGCTGCGATCTTTTGATCTTGTTTTAAAAAGCAAAATCAAAAGATCGCAGCCTGCGGCAGCTCCTACGGGGGATTGTGTTGTTAGCACGAATTCATCGAGAACCCCATGCCTCAACCGCGTCCTTACAAAGTTGCACTCAACGGCTACGGCCGGATTGGTCGTTGCGTCTTGCGTGCTTTGTTCGAGCGAGGGGCGGCGGCCGGGTTTGAAATTGTCGCGATCAACGATCTGGCTGACATGGCCAGCGTCGAATACCTGACACGCTTCGACTCCACCCATGGGCGTTTTCCCGGTGAGGTGAAGGTTGATGGCGATTGTCTGCATATTAACGGCAACTGCGTGAAGGTCTTGCGCAGTGCCACCCCCGAAGGCATCGATTGGGCGTCGCTGGGCGTCGATCTGGTGCTGGAGTGCTCCGGCGCTTACCACACCCGCGCAGATGGCCAGCGCTTCCTCGACGCCGGTGCACCACGCGTGTTGTTTTCCCAGCCGATGGCCAGCGAAGCGGATGTCGACGCCACCATCGTTTACGGTGTCAATCAGGATTGCCTGACCGGCGATGAACTGCTGGTGTCCAACGCGTCCTGCACCACCAACTGCGGTGTACCGCTGTTGCGTCTGCTGGATCAGGCCTTTGGTCTGGACTATGTGTCGATCACCACGATTCACTCGGCGATGAACGATCAGCCGGTGATCGACGCTTATCACCACGAAGACCTGCGCCGCACCCGTTCGGCGTTCCAGTCGGTGATCCCGGTGTCCACCGGTCTGGCGCGCGGCATCGAACGTCTGCTGCCGGAACTTGCCGGACGAATCCAGGCCAAAGCCGTACGCGTGCCGACGGTCAACGTGTCTTGCCTCGACATCACGATGCAAACCGTGACCGACACGGACGCGACCGAGGTCAACCGGATCCTGCGCGAGGCGGCCACCCGCGGCCCGCTCAAGGGGCTGTTGGCTTACACCGAACTGCCTCACGCCAGTTGTGATTTCAACCATGACCCGCATTCGGCGATCGTCGATGCCAGTCAGACCCGCGTTTCCGGCCCAAGGCTGGTGAACGTGCTGGCCTGGTTCGACAACGAATGGGGTTTTGCCAACCGAATGCTGGATGTTGCAGAACACTATCTGCACACAGCGACCCACAAACCTGCTCTCTAAAACAGCTATCCAGGAAATGCGACCCATGACCGTGTTGAAGATGTCCGACCTCGATCTGCAAGGTAAGCGCGTATTGATCCGCGAAGACCTCAACGTCCCAGTCAAGGACGGTGTTGTCACCAGCGATGCGCGAATCCTGGCCTCGCTGCCGACCATCAAGCTGGCCCTGGAAAAAGGCGCGGCCGTGATGGTTTGCTCGCACCTGGGCCGTCCGACCGAAGGCGAGTTCTCGGCCGAGAACAGCCTCAAGCCAGTCGCTGACTACCTGAGCAAGGCCCTGGGCCGTGAAGTGCCACTGGTGTCCGACTACCTGGGCGGCGTTGAGGTCAAGGCCGGCGACATCGTGCTGTTCGAGAACGTGCGCTTCAACAAGGGCGAGAAAAAGAACGCTGACGAACTGGCCCAGCAATACGCTGCCCTGTGCGACGTGTTCGTGATGGACGCCTTCGGCACCGCTCACCGTGCCGAGGGTTCGACCCACGGCGTGGCCAAGTTCGCCAAAGTTGCCGCTGCTGGCCCGCTGCTGGCGGCCGAGCTGGAGGCACTGGGCAAAGCTCTGGGGGCGCCGGCCAAGCCAATGGCGGCCATCGTTGCCGGTTCCAAGGTGTCGACCAAGCTCGACGTGCTGAACAGCCTGAGCCAGATCTGCGACCAGTTGATCGTTGGCGGCGGCATCGCCAACACCTTCCTGGCCGCTGCCGGTCACCCGGTCGGCAAATCGCTGTACGAGCCAGACCTGCTGGAGACCGCCCGCGCCATCGCCGCCAAAGTCAGCGTGCCATTGCCGGTCGACGTGGTCGTTGCCAAGGAATTCGCTGAAAGCGCCGCCGCGACCGTCAAGCTGATCGCCGACGTGGCAGCAGACGACATGATCCTGGACATCGGCCCACAGACCGCCGCGCACTTCGCGGAGCTGCTGAAGTCGTCGAAGACCATTCTGTGGAACGGCCCGGTCGGCGTATTCGAATTCGACCAGTTCGGTAACGGCACCAAAGTCCTGGCCCAGGCCATCGCAGACAGCTCGGCGTTCTCCATCGCGGGCGGCGGCGACACCCTGGCCGCCATCGATAAGTATGGCGTTGCCGAGCAAATCTCCTACATTTCTACCGGCGGTGGCGCGTTCCTCGAATTCGTCGAAGGCAAAGTGCTGCCAGCCGTTGAAGTCCTGGAAAGCCGGGCAAAGGCCTGAGGCCTATCCATTGGCCAGGCAAAGGAGTGTTTAGATGGTCAAGACGTTAGCGACATTGATCACAGCGGGTGTGCTGGCAGGCTGCGGGAGTACCCCGACAGCCGCGCCGGAAGCGGACGCCGGCGTGCCGGACAAGGGCTGTTATCAGGCCGACTGGCAAGCGGAAACCAACCCCGTGATCAACAAGCGCTCCGGGCCGGATGGCCTGGATAAATACGAGACACGGACCCCGGCCAAGGAACATGGTTGCCCTTGACCGGTCTGACTCACAAACCCCCAGCGCTGGCGGCGTGCGCCGTCAGCCGAGGACCATTGATGAAAGGCTTGATAGCCGTGGCGTCCCTGGCCGTGCTTGCCGGTTGCGCCAACATGAACCCGTTCGCATCATCACCCGCAGCGTCCGATAACTGGACGACCTGGGTCTGCGACAGCCAGGCCCAAGTGCTCTGGCGCTACGCTGATAACAGCCGCAACGCTGTTGACGTGCGTCTGGGTGGTGATGATCAGGTGCACCGCTTGAAACTGGAGCCCGCCGGTTCAGGTTCGCTGTACAGCGATGACAAACTGGCGTTTCACGTAAAAGGTGAGGAAGGCCTGGTGTACTGGGTCGCCACCAACGATTTGATTGGCCGTGGCTGTAAAGCCAAGTAACACACGGCTCTCAGGATCTGGATTGACCGAACTCGCAGACCGGCCTTACCCCCGATCTGCAATAACTTGAATAGCAGCCGCCGCTACGGCAGGCTTGCACGATTAACGACCCTCAACCGGGAGAGACACACACAATGGCACTTATCAGCATGCGCCAGATGCTGGACCACGCAGCCGAGTTCGGCTACGGCGTTCCAGCCTTCAACGTCAACAACCTTGAGCAGATGCGCGCCATCATGGAAGCCGCTGACAAGACTGACTCCCCGGTGATCGTCCAGGCTTCGGCCGGCGCCCGCAAATACGCAGGCGCGCCATTCCTGCGTCACCTGATTCTGGCCGCGATCGAAGAATTCCCGCACATCCCGGTGTGCATGCACCAGGACCACGGCACCAGCCCTGACGTCTGCCAGCGCTCGATCCAGCTGGGCTTCAGCTCGGTGATGATGGACGGCTCCCTCGGTGAAGACGGCAAGACCCCGACCGACTACGACTACAACGTCCGTGTCACCCAACAAACCGTGGCCATGGCTCACGCCTGCGGCGTATCGGTAGAAGGCGAGCTGGGCTGCCTGGGTTCGCTGGAAACCGGCATGGCCGGTGAAGAAGACGGTATCGGCGCCGAAGGCGTTCTGGACCACAGCCAGATGCTGACCGACCCTGAAGAAGCCGCTGACTTCGTCAAGCGCACCCAGGTCGACGCCCTGGCCATCGCCATCGGCACCAGCCACGGCGCCTACAAGTTCACCAAGCCACCTACCGGCGACGTGCTGGCCATCGACCGCATCAAGGAAATCCACAAACGCATCCCGAACACCCACCTGGTGATGCACGGTTCTTCCTCGGTACCGCAAGAGTGGCTGGCGATCATCAACCAGTACGGCGGCGACATCAAGGAAACCTACGGCGTACCGGTTGAAGAAATCGTCGAAGGCATCAAACACGGCGTGCGCAAGGTCAACATCGACACCGACCTGCGCCTGGCATCCACCGGCGCCATGCGTCGCCTGATGGCCACCAACCCGAGCGAATTCGACCCACGTAAATTCTTTGGCGCAACTGTGACGGCGATGCGTGATGTGTGCATTGCGCGTTATGAAGCGTTTGGTACTGCGGGCAATGCTTCGAAGATCAAGGCGATCTCGTTGGAAGCGATGTTCCAGCGGTATTTGAAGGGTGAGTTGAACGCTAAGGTGAACTGAGTCTGAGTCTTAAGCCTGCTTTGAAAAGAAACCCGCCGAGAGCGGGTTTCTTTTTGCCTGGAGTTTCTATGGGAAGCTGTCTGACGTAAGGCGCTTGAAATGTCACTTGTAACGGACATAATCAAATATGTATTTGAAAAAGTCCGTTATTGGTGACATTCATGCTTCTTTCCAATCCCTCAATACTCGGAGAAAGAGTTCGTCAATTGCGGCGTGCCAAAGGCTATAGCCAAGCCATACTGGCCCACAGGGCAAAATGCAGTCGCAAAACCATCATTGACCTTGAGGCCGGTGAAAATGTCGCGCTTTACACTGTATTCAGGGTGCTATCAGCGCTGGGCATGGCCCTTGAAATTGTGGATAACCGAATTGACCTCAAATCCCTTGCTGACCTGGTAGAGCACGATGAGTAAGGTCAAACGGCTCAACGTCATGACACCGCAGGGCTTTTCCGGCGAGCTGTCCAAGGGGTCACAGTTTTCGTTTGCCTACGAATGCGCCGATGCACCCAGGGAAGTCTCACTGGTCATGCCCTATGACCCGACGCCCTCGGTGAGCAATGTGCTGCATCCGATTTTTGATATGAATGTGCCTGAAGGGTTTCTGGCCGATCAGATCAAACGCCGAATGGCCAAGCATATGCAGGTGGATGAAATGCGCCTGTTATCGGTCATCGGAGGGAATCAAATCGGGCGCCTCACCTACCAGAATCCGACAGAGGCACCCGTGTCCGTTCGTGCTCAGGTCGGGCTGCAAGAAATTCTGTCTGCGGATGCCTCACAAGGTGTTTTCGAGTTCCTTGTCGACACCTACTTCGAATCGGGCATTTCAGGTGTGCAGCCCAAGGTGCTGGTGCCTGATCTGGACAAGCTCACCGGTAACCGAAAAACCATGCTCAGCTCCGATCTGATTGTTAAGTCAGGCGCCGATGAGTATGCACACCTGGCTCAAAACGAATTTCTCTGTCTGGAAGCGGCCCGTTTTGCCGGGCAGGAAACACCGCCGTTCTGGCTGTCTGAAAACGGTGATCTGTTTGTGATGGAACGCTTCGACCTGACCGCTTCCGGCCGGCTCGGGTTTGAAGACATGGCCGTCCTTTTGGGGCTCAACAAGGATCCCCATGACAACTACAAGTATTCCCAAAGCTATGAAACCCTTGCAGCCGTGATTGGCCAGGTCTGTCGACATGGCGATCCGATCCGCGAACTGGAGCGTTTTTTCTCTTCGGTTTGTCTTTCGGTCATGGTGCGTAACGGCGATGCACACCTGAAGAATTTCGGGGTGATTTACACCCATCCTGACGTGCTTGAAACGGTGCAATTGGCACCGGTATTCGATGTCACGACCACGACCGTCTACGAAAACTACAACCCGAAATCCGGTCGTTCATTGGTTGACCGTACCTTGGCCATCAAGATGAACAAAGTGAAAAGCTACCCGGATCGTCAGCAATTGATTGAGTTCGGTCGAAAACACTGCGCGGTGGACAGGCCGGCCGTGATCATTGAGCGGATTGCCGAGGCGATGACTCAAGCGTTAGCGGCTAATCGCAATCGCGTGAATGGCGAACTGTTTGCTGATATGCAGCGTGAATGGGATGCCGGGCGGGTCGCGGCGCGAAATGACACTGTTACGTTGGGGTTAAGGCGCAAACCTGTGGGTAAGATGGACAGTTGAGTTTTGTGATAGCTGGGGAGCATCAATAAGTGTGACGGCGACATCAAAGAAACCTACGGCGTACCGGTTGAAGAAATTGTTGAAGGCATCAGGTACGGCGTGCGCAAGGTCAACATTGACACCGACCTGCGTCTGGCATCCACCGGTGCGATGCGTCGCCTGATGGCCACCAACCCGAGCGAGTTTGATCCGAGTAAGTTCTTCGGCGCGACCGTGACGGCGATGCGTGATGTGTGCATTGCGCGTTATGAAGTGTTTGGTGCGCGTTATCTGAAAGGTGAGTTGAACGCGAAGGTTAACTAAGACCTGAACGTTTAATCGGACTAATGAAAAATACGCCGGGAGGTGCAATGCTGCTCACTTAAGCCGCTAACCGGAAGCTTTTGACTTTCAGCTCTTTGGCGAAGCTCAAGAAAAACGCCGCTTTCCCATTCCGGGGAAAGCGGCGTTTTTCCTTAAGTGGACAGCACTGCGGTAGTCCGAGCTTTGTTCTATGTGCTGTTGGACCATAGGCTCTCGGATGACCTGGCCACTGGTGTAGTACATGATTATGCGCGATGTTCTTCATGCTCAGGGACGAGGCGAACCTCTACACGCTGGCCCAGTGCGCGAGCAGCGCTGGCCAGAGTGGCCAGTGTCATGCCCGCGTCATTTTGATCAAGCGCGCGATCCACAGCGGTACGACTGGTATGCATCCGCTCAGCGAGAGTTTTCTTGCTGACGCGTTGCAGCTTCATCGTCTCGGCAATCTGCCAGGAGATAACGCGCTTGAGTGCAGCGGCGGAGACCTCCTCGGCAAGGCCCTGCTCGGCGAGGAAGTCGTCAAAGTCAGATCCGATATGTTTGTTCATGTGCTGTACCTCATAGTCTTGCTTTGCGCTGCTTGGCAGTGGCCATGTCAGACGCTGGTGTTTTTTGGCTCTTCTTGATGAAACCGTGGAGCAGAACCATGTCGGAGCCCACTAGAGTGAACAGAACGCGGGCGATGGTATCGTCGAGATCGATCCTGACCTCCCACAGTCCGGTGTCCAGCTTGCGAACCACCGGCATGCCTATCGGCCAGCCAAACTGAACGGTTTTGATGTCGGTCCCGATCATTCGCCTATGGTCGCGAGGCAGCTCCGCCAGCCATTCGCGCACCGGCTCATTCCCGGCGTCCGTGCAGAAGAAACGTACTCTGAGTATTGGTGCGGTATTTATCATGGTTGGAGTGTACCAAAATAGGTGCATTGCACAACTTTGGCGCTACTGTGGATTCGTACAGGTGAATGCGTTGGTGATAAAGTCCCGCCCTATCTCAACGAGGGAACGACATGAAATTGTTCGTAGGCGCTTAGGCTGTGGCGATGCTGGCGGGGTGCACGACTCCGTTTAAGGGCGCAATGCTGTTCACTTAAGGAAAAACACCGCTTACCCCGGAATGGGAAAGCGGCGTTTTTCTTGAGCTTCGTCGAAGAGCCGAAAGTCAAAAGCTTCCGGTTAGTGGCTTAAGTGAACAGCATTGCACCAAGAGACGGGTTTCTTATTGGGTGAACGTGATGAGGAGAACAGGCTTTTCCTGTTTATCGCTCTTACTGAATAAGCTTCCAGTTCTTGTAAAAGAAGCGGCGCAGTGTAAAGGCGGCTCCGGCAAATGCAGAGATGATCCCGTTTAGAACAAAAGAAGCGTAAGAAGGGCGCATGATGTCGATGAACAGGCAGTAACGTTTGGCGTCGTTCTTGTTGAATGATGCATGCAGCAGTGTGTCGTCAAAAATGAACAACGGGTCGTCATGCCAGTAGTGCTTTTCCTTTCTCACCTGGATGTAGACACCGTCATGGTGAGGGGCTGGCATGATGTTGTACAGCACTCGGAGCATCAGACGTAGCGGGCCGAAGTGAAAGGAGGTGGACTGGTTTTCATTGAAGACCGATACACCGACTGTTTTGATGTAAGGCAGTTTTTTCTGGAGTGCTGGAATGTCGAGTTCGGTGTCGATCTTGCGGCCATACCACTGGAAGAACAGCATGCCTCTTTTCTTCTGGGCCATGCGCGCGTCCAGGAACTGAATGATCTCTTCCTTGTGAGCCATGGCGCTTTCGATCACGTAGTTGATATCGCGCTGATAGGCATCAGGGAGATTGTTCAACTTATAAACGTAGCGATTTGGCTTGCACAGCAAGTCGAAGAACGAGTTCAAGGGCGCCAATAACCATGTGTTTCGGCCACCGCCTAAAAAGTACTTCTTGATAATGGTTTTATCGAATATCCCATTGCGCAGAAAGTCATAAATTCCGCAGACCACCAGTAGAATCAAAAACCAGAGGGTAGCGACGGGGAAACAATAAATGATGGCTGCAATACCAAGAATGGTGATTGCCGAGACTGCTTTTTTACGGATGACTCGAGTGTTCATGGAACTCAGTTCCCCTGGGGCAGTGCGGGTATTTGGATGTGAAAAATACTTATGGATTCAACATGATATTCGTCATCATAAGAATTTTTCCCGTAATGAAGTGTAATAAATATTTCTTATTTGTAAAGAGTTCTCAGATGTGCTTGGGTGGATTTTTTCGGCGTCCGTCAGAAAAAGCACAGCGAGGCGGATTTTATTAAGTGAAAGGGGGCAGATTCAATCTGCCCCCATTTGTTCGTATAAGCCTGATGCTCAGGCATTCGCTGGCGCGTCAAACCCTCGTTGCTCAATCACCCCAAACACATCAGCAATGTCCTGGACCATGATCCGGGCGATGTTGGTGACGGTGTTGATGTCGTTCTCGGCGTAGTCGGGCAGATGGGTGCAGGCCATGAGGTTCAGGTATTTGAGGACGGCGTTGAGGCGTTCGCTGATGCAGTTGTGGAGTTCGCGCAGCGGGGCGTCGCTGTCGATGAGCAGGACGGGGTAGTCGGTGGCAAATTGGGACATGGGGGTGAAGCGGCGGGGCGGGATTTGAGTGGTCATTGGGGGGTGTCAGTAATTTTGTGTTCGGGCATAACATGAGTAAGAGGTGCATGTA
>CAYNGZ010000043.1:0-23269 GCA_964396695.1 uncultured Pseudomonas sp. | reverse complement strand
ATCAATAAGTTATTTTTTGTTCCATAAGAGCTGCCGAAGGCTGCGATCTTTTCCGGTTTCAATTTTTTTCCGTCTCTTCCTCAAGCTGATCCGCCTCGAACAGCCGTGCCAGTTCAACTCGGGCTTCCTGGGCGCTCTGCATGACTTTCGCCGCGTCATCATAGATCGCGTGCTGAGCTTCGAGCACTTGTTCGTCGTGATGCTTGAACGTTTCGATGCGGGCATCCGCCTGGGCCTGGCTCAGACCCAGGCCGAGCAGGGTCCGGCGACTCATTTCCAGGCTTGAATACCAGGTTTCCCGGATCGCCTCGGCGCCGAGGTCGACCAGGCGGTGCACGTGCTGACGGTTACGCGCACGGGCGATGATTTTCAGGTGTGGGTAGAGCTTGCGCACCAACTCGGCAGTCTTGATGTTGGTGCCCGGGTCATCGGTGGCAATCACAAAGAACTCCGCCTGCCCGACCTTGGCCGCGCTGAGAATCTCCGGGCGCATCGGGTCACCATAGAACACCGGCACACCGCCAAAACTGCGAGACAGTTCGATGGTTTCCACCGAGGTGTCGAGGGCCACGAACTGGATCTTTTGCGCCCGCAGAATCCGCGCGACGATCTGCCCCATGCGGCCCAGGCCAGCGATCACCACGCGCGGGGCGTCGGTGTCGATTTCGCGCAGGTGGGGCGGTACGGCGACCGGCTGGATTTTCGATTTCACCAGTCGGCCGCACATCAACAGCAACAGCGGTGTTACCGCCATGGACAGAGTGATGGTCAGCACTTGAAGGTCGTACATCCGTGGGTCGAACAGGCCTTGATCGCGGCCGATCTTGAACACCACGAACGCAAACTCACCGCCCGCCGCCAGCACGATGCCCAAGCGCAATGCACTGAGCCGGTTCAGGCCTCCCGCCAGTCGACCGACGACAAACAGCATGGGCAGCTTGAGCATGATCAACAGCAGGGTCAGGCCCAACACCGTCGCCGGGGCGCTGAACAACAGGCTGATATTGGCACCCATGCCGACACTGATGAAAAACAGCCCCAGCAGCAGGCCCTTGAAGGGTTCGATCTGTGCTTCCAGTTCATGGCGGTATTCCGAGTCCGCCAGCAGCAAACCGGCGAGGAACGCACCAAGTGCCATCGACACGCCCACCAGGTCCATCAGCCACGCGGTGCCGATCACCACCAGCAGTGCTGTGGCGGTCGAGACTTCCGGCAGACCGGTTTTAGCGACGATACGGAACACCGGCCGCAACAGATAGCGTCCACCGATCACCACCACCGCGATGCTGCCCAGTACTCGCAGGACATGGTTCAGGTCTTCAGCGGCGGTCGTGGTGTGATCACCGCCGGCGAGCAGCGGCACCATGGCGATCAGCGGGATCGCAGCGATGTCCTGAAACAGCAGTATCGCAAACGCCAGCCGCCCGTGCGGGCTGGTCAGTTCCTTGCGTTCAGCCAGGCTTTGGAGGCCGAAGGCAGTGGACGACAATGCCAATCCCAGGCCGAGCACGATCGCGCTATTGAGCGCCTGGCCGAACACGTAGAACGCCAGCACGCCGATCACCGAACCGGTCAGCAGCACCTGCGCCAGGCCGACGCCGAACACCGCTTTGCGCATCACCCACAGCCGTCGCGGCGACAGCTCAAGGCCGATGATGAACAGCAGCAAGACCACGCCGAGCTCGGAAATATGGCTGACGCTTTGCGGGTTGCCGATCAACCCCAACACGGACGGGCCGATGATCACCCCGGCCAACAGATAGCCCAACACCGCGCCCAGTTGCAGGCGTTTGGCCAAAGGCACGGTGAGCACCGCCGCGAACAGAAAGACTACAGCGGCTTGCAACAGGTTGCCTTCATGGGGCATGGCTTACTCCTGGGAAAACGTCGAACAACAGAAATTGCAGACAATCATGGGTTAGAAAGACGACAAGGATAAAGGCTCGGCCGGCATCAGTCAGTCATGAGTGCCGGTTATCGCGGTTTAGCGATCAATTTCATTTGATTCTGTATGGCGTGATGAACGGTTTTGGTGCCGTTTTTTCAAAGGTTCTAAATGCTGTATTCAGGAAAATTAGCATGGGTGAAAAAGGTTCCGATCTGATTGACTTTGTGCAGTGATACCTGAAATGGGATTGCCTACTCGTCGAGATTCAATGTTGAAACATCATCAGTCAAATCGGCGTTCTTGTTTCTGTGTATCCCAGAAGCCTGTGAGGAAACATTTATTTTAATGTTTTTGTGCTGATGATGTGCGGCTGGAAGATTGGGGGAAGGTAGGTGCCACGTGATCAACTAAAAGGCTGCGTGGCACTCGGATTCAATAGGGCTTCAATAACCGTTAGGAAGTGTTTTGATGATCTTTTTTAGATACCCACCCTCCATCTCGATATACCCGCCCAGCTTCAGGGACTTCATGATTGATAAAGCATGTGATCTGGAGACACCCGTGGTGTCAGTTATGAATGCAATGGCGGTAAAGCTGGCGCGAATAAAATCGGGTAATGCATTCATCCACTCCAGTGCGGATTTGACTTCTGTATAGCTATCACCTATGCATTGGTTTAGCCACTTGCTTGAAATATTGCTCGTGTTCCAGATCATAAAGTCCAAAATGCCTTTCAGCAGTTCTTTATTGTCTGTAGCCAGATAAATATATTTCATGGGGATTTCGTAATAAGTCGAGCGAGAGAGGATTTCGTAATGGTTGGACGGGCCTCTATACCCAGAAGGCTGGTGGTCGAGCATTAAAATTCCTCCTGATCCTATTATGCTAATGACTTTTTGATCACCAATTAATAATCGCCAGGCGCCACTTTCAATTGAAAATATAGTGTTTCCGTTTATTTCGAAAGGTTTATCCCCAGGTTCGACAGATTTTCTGACGCCGTTTTTTCGAATCCAGGTGTGCAAGTAGCGAATGCTCGCGCCAACGGATTTTTCGTTTCCACAATTGAAGCCGGATAGATGAATTCCGTTCATTTTAGATTCTCTATTTATTTTTGTGGGTCGAAGGTGCTGTTGTGGGTTGGTGGGGTTACCTTGGTTGCTTTTGGCCTGCCATCAAGGTACTGCTGATGGAAAGTGTTTGGAGGGTGACAGGGGCTAAAGGCTGTTTATTTTTCGTTTAATTCATTGTCTTTCTGAAGAGGTATCGACTCAATGAAAAGTCTGATTGTGGACTGAAGCAATATGCTTGCCGTCATTTGCTTGGTCGCGAGGCGGCTGTAATTATTTGTTGCAATTTTGCTGGTGGTCGTTGAGTGTGATGTATGTGTTTTTGTATGGGGGGCGATAGAGAACGCGGTGGCGGGGTAGAAAAGATGGCGTTCAGCGATTAATTTCTGTCATGTATTGATGATACTTTTGTGCGCGAGCTCTTAAACGTTTCTATCGTCGTCAGCGGGCTTTGTGAGTCGTTTGGTCCCGCGCAGTGATGGCTTGGATCAGTTTTAAAAACCTGTGGTTCTTTATGCCATTGCCCCAGGATATAGCCATGGGGGGAGCTTTGAGTGCTCTGAGTGGAGGAGCGCTGTTGTAAGCCCACAGGTAGTCGCTGAGATCACTTTGTAGCTGCTCAATCGAGGTGGAGTGAAAGGCCTTGGTTGTGGTGTCCTTGATCGTCCGATTCATCCGCTCGGCCTGTCCACTAGTCCACGGATGAAAGGGCCTGGTCCCATCGGATACTGTTTGAACGGCTTTCTTTCTGGCTTGGGCTCGCAAGAGCGAGGCAACTGACTGATGCCGTGACGCTGGAATAGCCGATGCAGGCCTGAGCGCGGCCATTTCTTGCAGCGCCGAAGGACCTTCAGTTGCGCAATGACTCCAGGCCCTCTCCCGAAAGTGAAGACCTGGCTTGAGACGCTCAGGACAGCAAGGTAACGCTCATGACGAGTTTGCAGTTCATATCATTTGTTCAAATTCTCGAAAGTTGTTGTCGGGGACTCTACTGCCGGGTGATTTTCATTATGGTTGGTGAGCTGAAGCGGGACGCTGGCGGAGTAGTTCAGGCAAAGTCTCGGTTTATTTCCCAATGCCTGCCAGAAAATACCTAACCCGTGAAGTTCGGAGGGTGATATGACTCTCGTATAAGCGTGAGGAATACCGCTAATCTCACGGTTGTTTATTAACGCATTCAGAACGCAGTTCATGATGATCATCGACTGACTGTTCGCTGCCGATACGTTAGTATTTGCGCTGGAGTCCCAGTATGTGATCAAGTAGTCGCAACGAATATTGACATAAGCTGGGTCCAGATTGCCTGTGGTAGGCGAATACTGGCGTGGTACGGATGAGCGTAATGCGAGATCCTCCTGAAGACTGTAGAGAAATATGTTTACGGTCGGAATCGTGGGTGGGGTATCTGGGTTGGGAATGTCAAAGTCGAGATCGACGCCCGAGGGGACGTATGACTTTATGGCCCTCTCTATCTGTTGGTTGAGCATGATAATAGCTGGATCGGATGCAATGATCATTACGACTTCCTTATTGGATAGTGATTTGTCCGGTTTTTATCATTTCACGCTGCAAGGCATGCCGGATATGTTGAGTGCCAACCTCATCTGCCCCCTCTTCAGTGGCCAGCCATGTTGCTAGTAGTGCAATATTCCTGATGTTTGCGCCGGACGTATCGGCGATGCGCGCGAAATAGTTGAAGTCAACATCATCGGCAATGCGAATTTTTTTTGGCCAAATGGATTGCCACATCCTGGTTCGGGTTTCAATATCTGGAAGCAAGAACCTGATGATGAAGGTCAAACGCCTGGTAAACGCATTGTCCAAGTGTGACAAATTGTTGGTGGAGAGAATGACTAGCCCGGGGTGGTTCTCCAGTCGTTGTAGAAGATAGGATACTTCAATGTTGGCATAGCGATCTTGAGCATCTTTGGTTTCGCTGCGCTTGCCAAATAACGCATCGGCTTCATCGAAGAACAGGACGCCACTGTCCCTTGCAGCTAAATCAAAAATTTTAGCGATGTGCTTTTCTGTTTCCCCCACAAACTTGTTAACCACAGTTGACAGGTCGATTTTGATCAAGTCAACGTTCAGGGCTGAAGCCAGGACTTCTGCTGCCATGGTTTTCCCCGCACCAGAGGGACCGTGGAGCAGTGTGCTGATGCCCAGTCCGTAGTTAAGTTTTTGACCAAATCCTTGTTGTATTGCATGTTCCCGATGGCGGATCGCCATAAGCACTTCGTTCAGCTGTTGTTGTAACTCATCAGGGACCATCAGGTCGGCAAAGGTGCGTCCAGGCTGGATGCGTATGGCCAGGTCCCCAAAGTTTTGCTGTGATTTGTGCTTGAAAGCACTTACTAAATCACACTGGCTCAACAGCGCCACAGGATCGCGCTGACGACGGTATAACTCCGCTTCTTCCACGGTTTGAACCAGGCGGGAGGGGCTGATGTGGAACCGTTTGCACAAGGCTTCAAGATCTACCTGATCATCCAGATACTCGGGATCAAGATAGTTACTGAGTACGCTCAGGCTTTCGTGCTGTGATATTTCCGGCATCTCCAGAATGATTTGTGGTGCGTCACCCAGCCATACACTGGGTTGTGAGTTGTCCTGCAGGGTGATGATTGGTTGGCGGCATGCTTTGGCTTTTTGCCCAAACAGCGTATGGATGCGTTGGCGCGAAGTACTCAAGGTGGAGAGGCCTTGTAGCAGCAGGCAGCCGTTCCTGAGTTGAACCTCCCGTAACGCCAGGCAGATTGCGCGCAATGCGTCGTCATTGTTTTCAGCAAGCATGTCCAGATTCATCAGCAGGCTAGGCATACCCAATATGGCGGCTGCAGCCCCGGCTGTTTGCACACGGCCACTGCCAATAGGACCCTTCAGCGTCACCCGAGGCGCTGGCCTGTACGGGAGCCTGGCGAGAGACCGACTCAATTGTTGACTAAAGGCTGTCGATGCATTGCTCGCTGGCTCGTACAGGCTAAACCAGTGGGCACAGGTACCCAGCAAGGGAGGAAGGTAGTCGTGGCCGATCAGGTAGTGGTAGAGGGGAACGTCAACCTTGATCAATCCAATGCTTTGGTCATTCTCCTCAAGGTTTTCCAGATGAATCAGATCATGTTTTCGCAAGGGAGCATCAGGTAGAAAACATGCCTCATTTCTGGCTTTCTCCAGAAGCGTCGGTGTCAGCACATTCAGGGCAAAACTCACGCTGGGAAAGCGTAGCTCGTTATTGTGTTGGGCACTTGAAAACTGCCAGGCGTATTGCGGATCGAAATGAGGGAGTAGTGTAAGTAGCAGAATGTCTCGCTCGATGTCATTTAAAGAAAATTGCGTTGTCAGTTGACCCAAACGACTGGAGGCTTTTGTAGGAGTGGTCTCGGTGGAATTCTCCGCACTTAATCGTGCCTGGAGCCATGCCGGTACTGTTGCAATTTCATCGTAGCGGTCACGGTCATTAAGCTTTGCATTTTGTTGGAACAGATGTAATTGCAGAATCTTATCAACACGCTTCAGATGCTCAAGAATATACGAGTAATTTTCATCGAAACACATCTCATCTTCTGGTGCTAGCTCGGCTGCCTTCATAGGATCCCCCTGGGGATGTCGGGCTAAAATAAATGTCAATTGATATCGCAAGGCTGTTGATGTGGGAAAGACTGCGTGCGAAATAGTTGATGCTTGTAATTATTACGTGCCTGTTCAGCCGTCTGCAGCAGGAAGTCTGAATTCATGCTCGGAGTTGACCTGCTGGAGCATGATCGTTAACGGATAGCTGACGTTTGGAGTGCAGTGGGTGCGGGGGGGTGATGAATAGGTGGGGTGGGGAGGGGTCTGAAAAAGTAGTGTTTGTTGATGTCTTGAAATATCGTAATTAGAGTTCAGTTGCCCAGTATGTTTCGCTTAAGGATATCTCCGGTGCATAGGCAGATATTTCTACTTTGTACGGTTGAGCGCAGCGCTGGGCATACAACAAATACTCTTCGGCGAGGAAGATTTAATGGCTACTACAGTAGATCAGGTTGCAGCGACATACCCTATTCCAACCTACCGCTATCGGGTTGCTATCGGAGATCAAGAGATGGCATTCAGTGCCGTTTCCGGGTTGGAAAATTCCTATGAAACAATTGAGTACAAGGACGGTGCTGGCGGTGTGTATCGAATGCCAGGTCAAGCGGCGCCCATCAATATCACGCTCCGTCGTGGTGTGGTCGTTGGACAAAGCCAACTGTATGACTGGATCAGTTCTACGTCGCTGAATCAGGTCGAGAAAAAAGACATCTCAATCAGCTTGACCAATGAGTCCGGTAGCGAGCTGTTGGTTACCTGGAACATTAATAATGCATTCCCAACCAAACTGTCTGCGCCGGATTTTGATGCCAGTAGCAATGAAGTGGCGATAGAGGAACTAAGCCTGTTAGCTGATAGCATGACGACCAAGTTTCACTGACTTTACGATTGGCTAAATATTTAAGGAAAACATTATGACTATTGTTACCACGCATCCAGGTGTATATATCGAAGAAGTGTCAGGTCTCTCGATGTCGATTTCTTCTGGCGCGACTGCAGTTCCGGTATTTGCTGTGGAGGATGGCGACTCAACGTTTTCGGTGACCAGGCAAATTACTTCCTGGTTGGACTTTGAAACCAAAGTGGGGGGATTTGACCCGTCAAAGAAGCTGCATGTGGCGATCAAGACCTATTTTGAAAATGGCGGCGGCTACTGCTATATCGCTCAAGTTAAGAATCTGAAGAAGGATGTTCCGAAGTTTGATGACATTACGTTGCTAGTAGCGGCCGGGGAGAATATTAGTAACGACGTGCCCTTGCTTTGCGGTGTGGGTAAGTCCATGTTCGCCATTTTGGATGGACCGTCCGATGAGCTTGATGAAAACTATGTGTCGACCTACGAATCGACACCCAATGCGGCAGTCTATTATCCTTGGCTGAATGCGGCATGGGCCAGTTACATCGATGACGATGGCAAAACTGTCGATACAGAGATTCCGCCAAGTGCGGCGATTGCAGGTGTCTATTGCTCGGTTGACCGTGAGCGTGGAGTTTGGAAAGCTCCGGCTAATGTCCCTCTGTTTGGAGGGGTGAGGCCTAAATTCAAGGTCAGCGATTTCGAGCAGGGGAAGTACAACAAGGGCAGGGCGATCAATATGATTCGTCAGTTTACCGGTTCCGGCGTGCTGGTCTGGGGAGCCCGAACCTTGGAGGACAAGGACGACTGGCGTTATGTGCCTGTTCGCCGTTTATTCAATAGTGCAGAGAAAGACATCAAGAAGGCGATGGAATTTGCCGTCTTTGAACCTAATAGTCAGCCAACCTGGGAGCGGGTGCGCGCCGCTATTGACAACTATTTGCGCAAATTGTGGCAACAAGGTGGGTTGATGGGGAATACCGAAAAAGAAGCATATTACGTTCAAGTTGGCAAAGACCTGACAATGACGGATGATGATATCAAGCAAGGCAAAATGATTGTAAAGATCGGCATGGCAGCCGTTCGCCCAGCTGAATTCATTATTCTGAGTTTTTCTCAGGAAGTCGGTCAGGGTTAATAAGAAAGCTGACTTTTCGCATGTGCGCACTGTATGAGCATTAAGCATTGTACTTACTCAGTGCTCATCAGTGCATTCGGATCGCCTCGACGGTTTTATCATGCGTTATCTATTGCGCTCTGTCTTGGGGGTGTCGACTTTGGCATTGGTCGGCATACATGAATTATGTCGATGCTGGTATTAGTGCGCAAGATCGCGCTCCATTTAAAGTGGGAAAACATGATGAGCATGTTGCATCCTGGAGTTGAGTTTGCCGAGTCCATGGCCTTGCCACCGATGTCGGAGGAAGAGACTGCCGTTCCGGTATTTGTCGGTTATACCGAAAATAGCACAGCGGGAAAATTGATTTTTATTGAATCGATGAGTGAGTTCATTAATCTGCTGGGTGGTCCGGATCGTTCGGCAGGCAACGGTTCGGTGCTTTATTATGCGGTCCAGCATTATTTCGACAATGGTGGGCGTCCGTGCTTTGTATATCCAGTCGATACTTATGAGGCTTTAGCGACTTGTGACAGTGTTGCAATTTCAGCAGCGCTGTGTGCAGCAGTATTGTCCCCGAGCATTACTCAAGAACCGACGCTTTCGCTGTTATCTGTTCCGGATATCGTGTTGTTCGATGCCGATGCCGCCACTGAAAACTGGTTACTTGTCTGGCGGGCCATGTTACGAGCCTGCCAGTGCAAGTCGGGGCTTTTCAGCTTGCTGGATTCGCCTGTTTCTGTGGTCGCGGCCAAAACCTGCCTGGATGTCGTCGATCTGGCGGGAAGCGAGCACGGGGCAGCCTATTGGCCAAGGCTGGTGAGCGATTACACGCTGGAAAACAGCCGGCAGATTGTGCTGCCTCCTTCCGCGGCAGTAGCAGCAGTCATTCAACGCACGGATCGCGAGCGTGGTGTATGGAAGGCACCTGCCAATGTGGCGCTGGCCCATGTGGTTCAACCCGCGGTTTCGCACTTGCAGGCTGATGGGCTGTTCAACCATGGCGCAGCTTCCATCAATCTGATTCGGTCTTTTCCCGGGCGTGGGGTCAGGATCTGGGGGTGTCGTACCTTGACCCCAGTGGCAAGTTCGCCCTGGCGCTACGTGCAGGTCAGACGTCTGCTGTCTTATATCGAGTCGAGATTAAGCAGGGTCGGGCGCTTCTGTGTATTTGAACCCAATAATGAAATTACCTGGTTGAAACTGAAAAGCCGGGCAAGGGGCTGGTTACGCAAGGTCTGGCTGAGTGGCGGATTGTTCGGGGTCGTCGAGAACGAGGCGTTTGAACTGTTCGTGGGCCTGGATGAAAGCATGACGGCAGAGGATATCAAGGCCGGCAGATTGATAATGAAGGTCAGGGTAGCTGCACTTTACCCGGCCGAGTTTATTGAGATCCGCCTGCACTTCGACCTTCTGGAAAGATCCGCTACGGGTAATAGCTGGGGAGTATCGGTATGACCGTCCTGGAAAAATTGTTTGAACCTTCGGTTTCTCACCGATTCTTGACAACGTTTTTTTTCAAGAATATCCCGAGTCCATTGGATATTCGTTTTCAGCGTATATCAGGCCTGGGACGTGAACTCAGTGTCAGTGAACACCGTGAGGGTGGTGACAATGTAGGCGGTCTCTATCTGCCAGAGAGGGTAAAGCACACGCCTTTGGTGTTGGAGCGTGGGGTGATGGTCCTGACGCCATTAACCCTGTTCTTCAATGATGTCTTAGGTGATTTTGACGCCCATTACGCCGACCTGGTGATCATGTTGTTGAACCATCAGTCTCTGCCGATTTGCACGTGGACGGTCAGTGATGCTCTGCCGGTGAAATGGCAGACGGGTGATCTGGATGCCACGAGCAATACGGTGCTTATTAACCGGCTTGAATTGGCCTATAGCGATATGCAATGGCTGGGAGTGAGAGCATGACCATCGAAATTCAAGAGTTGATTATCCAGGCCCGGGTAACGGATTCCACTCATGCCGCAACCGGTGCCTCCTCTTGGGAGTCACTGGGGCGGGTAGAGCAGGACCATCTTGTGGAGCAGGTCACACGGCGGGTGCTGGAAAGTCTGCGTGATGAGCAGGAGCAGCAGTGATGGGGATTTTAGAAAGGGCCCTGTCCAAGCTGACGATCAGTTCTTATCAGGATCGGGAGCTTCGAAAGGAGGTCGGCCGAATACAAGCGATGTACAACCCTGAGTCGATCGGTTTGAGTTACAGCACCGATTATGCGCCAGATGAGTACATCAATAGCACGCAGCAAAGTAACCGCTATCAACAGGTACGTCCTGGTGAATTGAATTTGAAGTTGATCTTCGATGCTCAGTTGCCGGGTAATAAAAAGACCGTAGATGCACAACTGGCTCGACTGCGTGCACTGTGCTGTTCGGTACTTCCAGAGACTAAAGAAACGCCCTTTCTAAAAGTTGAGTGGGGCAAGATGAACTGGAGTGGCCATGGCTACTATGCGGGTCGCATGACGTCAATGGCGGTCAGTTATACACTGTTTGATCGCAATGCCACGCCGTTGCGGGCAGAGGTCACACTGAGTTTGAGCACAGATGAAAGTTTATTGTTGCAAAAGTCTCTGCAAGGACTGAGCTCGCCTCCGGTAGGCACCATTAACGTTCCCGATATGCCTTCACTGGCGCTGATTGCTGCAGGTATCGCGGCGGGTGTCGGGGCCATTGGTGCTGGGGTTGACTATCTGTCGCTGGCTGTTGCCAATGATCTGGATAATCTGAACGATGTTTCACCTGGGGATACGCTGGTCGTGCCCGCCGAGGGAGAGGTGTGAGCATGAATACACGTACCTTATCCTCGTCCTTGGAAGTAGAGCTGTTGTTCGGTGCCGATAAACAGCCATTAACCTACTTGCAGGCTGTTTGGCTCGATACCAAATTGGCCGTGAATCAGATCCCGTCAGGCAAAGTTGTGCTGTCCGCGCCTGGCGGTACGACTGCTGATCTCAAAGCCCTGAGTCATGATGCCGAGCGTTGTGAGCCAGGCACAGCGGTGATTATCAAGATCAAGTCGGTCAGCCCTGAGGTGGTGTTGTTCAGCGGGGTTGTGCAACAGCAAAGCTACAGCGTGCGGATGGGGCGTTCAGAGTTGACCTTGAAGCTGCGGCACCCGTTGCAAAAGCTGGTGGCTAGCCATAGGAATCAGCTGTTTGAAAAGATGAGCGATAAACAGGTTCTGCAACAGTTGTTGCAGGATCACCAGATCCCGCAGGGGAGTCGGATGCAGGGCTTGTCAGTCGTACATCCGCAGATGGTCCAGTTTGACTGTTCCGATTGGCAGTTCATTAGAGCCAGGCTTAATGCCAATGGAGTATGGCTACTGCCAGATGCCAATGGTGGCGTATCCGTTGTCGAGCCAAAGGTATCCAGCGGTACGGCACAATACACACTCTATCAATCACAATCGATGGCACAGGCGGATGGGAAAGAACCGCTGATTGAAGAGGCTTGCTGGCAATTCAGTGGTATGGAGCAGCCCGGCAAACTGGCCGTGGCGTCCTGGGACATAAAGCAGCAGGCCATGTCGCAGAGTACCCAGGGTAAGCCCTATTCCCTGGGGATTGATGGGCTGGATCCTGGTCGTTTTTCGATGCCAGGTCAGAAGCAATGGCTGCTGGCGTCCAGCCTGAGCCTGATGCCGGACGAGTCGAAGGCATTGGCCGACAGCCGTTATCTGGCATTGCAGACCAAGGGGGTGCAAGCCCGCTTTACGTTGATGGGAGCTACGGCATATCAACTGGGCGAAACCTTGGCCTTGAGCGGTTTTGGCACGCATTTCAATGGTAAGGGCATCATCAGTTCGGTGCAGCATAAAGTCAGCCGGGGGAACTGGCGCACTATTGTAACGTTGGGCCAAGGCACCTTGTGTGATGTCGACGCTACGTTGCTGCCGAGTGTTTCAGGTCTGCACATTGGTGTGGTCGAGGATTATGAGGAGGATCCGAACAGCCTCAATCGGTTGCGAGTCAACGTCCCGGCGGTGGGGGACAAGTCACTCTGGGCGCGCTTTGCCATGCCTTATGCCAGCAAGGACAGTGGCCTGTGCCTGTATCCAGAGCCAGGTGACGAAGTGGTGTTGGGGTTCTTTGCCGAAGATCCTCGATATCCAGTCATTTTGGGCTCCATGCATAACCCGGAAAACAAAGCCCCCTTCGCGCCGAGCAAGGCCAATAACAAAAAGGGCCTGGTTCTTGTCAAGGATGACAACACGCGACAGCTCTTGTTTGATATCGAAGAGGGTAGTGTGTCATTGCAATATGACAAAGATCACTTGAAGTTTAAATCAGGCATCGAATTGAGTGCCGATCAGGATGTCGTGCTCGCTGGCGAGAATATGAGGCTCAGTGCTTCAAAGAATATGACGCTTAAAGGTGAGGAGAAGCTCGAGGCCTCAACCAAAGTAATGAGTATGACCGGCAATGATTCCGTCAAAGTAAAAGGGAAAGCAATCGATCTGGGATAAGAGCAATAACCCAGCGCTAACCGATGTCTATGAGTGCGACAGGATTCGCTTGCGATAATAGCTCAAGACAGGAATGTGCCTGTATCTCTGGTTTGAATACGACGAGCTCTGGATTATTCGGCTTTTACGCTACCAGGAGTAATAATGAACAATAAAACTAGCGGGATTTATGGGCGCGGCTGGGCGTTTCCTCCAACATTCACCGTCTCTCCCCAGCCAGGGGTAGCCATGGTGGAAGACCAGGAAGATATCCGTCAGAGCTTGCAGATTCTTTTCAGTACGGCTTCTGGGGAAAGAATCATGCGCCCCGATTATGGCTGCGATTTGAATAGCATCATGTTTGAAAACCTCTGTGAGGACTTACTGGCCGACATTGAGCGAAAGATGACAGAACGCATTCTTCGTTATGAAACAAGGGTGGTATTGAACTCCCTGCACGTGACACAAAATCAGGGTAATCCGAGTCAGCTCGACGTGAGCGTGACCTATCGAGTACGGGGCAGCGATATGACAGGGACGCTCAGTGCCCTGTTGGATATTACCGATGGTCAGGGAGTCAGTTTCCTATGAACGATTGGGTAGTAATACATGGCGATATTGTGAAATTCGATCAGGTGTTTGGAAATCGTACCGTGATTCCACCACCGACCACAATAAGTGGCACCGGTAAGGCTACTATCAGCAACAAAAAAATGTGCATCAAAGGCGATGAGAAGCAAGTGAAACTAATGAACGTCCCGTATACGACGGCTTCTCATAGTATTCCGGGAACCGGAACTATCACCATCTCGGCACTCGATACCAGCCAGGAAGCGAAAAAAACCGTTTGCGGCCAGGCAGTCATTATCAAGGGGCAGAAGTTCAAGGCACAGTTTCTACCCGATCAACCTGCGAAGACGCCGCCACCGGCCTCAGCGCCTGATCCATCGACACCGAGCATGGGGACTGGAAGTTTCAATACGAGTCAGCAGAGTGTGAAGGCAGGATAGTCAACTTCTATGGTGTCGCTGATTGACGAGTGATTTAAGTTGCTGGGGTGGTGTTGGACTTGCTCCCTCTTTGCTTCGAGGGTTTTGAATGTTGTGAAAAGGAACATGACTTATGTCGAATTTAATAACGGCGTTTCAGGATGAACACTTCAGGTTGGACTCTCGAACCGCCGAGCAGCGTTTGAACTACGTATTTGAGTATGCGAAACAGATTCCGTTTGCAGGCAGCCCGGGAAATAGTTGGGGGCAAGTGCTCTTCCCTGGTGGGGATGAAGATATTCCGCGGCTGGCCGCTTTATATAATTCCCCTGAAACGGCGGATGGACAGTTGGCTCCTCAGCAGGTGTTCCTGTTGGTGCTGTTACGTCAATTGGAAACCCCGGTAGAGCTGTTCAATACACTGCAGGGTGCCCATCGTCAGCTCTACTACCGAGATTTTTTGGGTCTCAAAGAGCGACCGGCAGAACCCGATAGAGTGGTATTGTCATTTCGCTTGAAAGGGAACACTTCGCAATTGTTGCTGCCGACGGGAACCTTGTTTGATGCTGGTCAGGACGATCAGGGCACCCTCGTTCAATATCAGTTGGATCAACCTTTGCAGGCCAATCAGGGGCAGCTGACCGACGTGCGCTGGTGCCGGCCTCATGAAGGAAGCCAATTCTCCTGCGTGTTGCAAGACGCCAGACAAGGGCTTGCCTGGCCACAGCAGGGCAGTCGTCTGTTCTCGGCGGATAGCAATCCAGAAGTGCCGGTTATTACCGGCCGGGTAGTGGCCTCCGATGTCTTGGCCCTGTCAGAAGGTAAGCGGACCATCCGCATCAATTTTGCCTCCAGCCCGGCCTTGGGCGAGATATACGCCGAGGTCAGTACATCCAGCGGCTGGGTACGCTTGACCTGGGACGAAGGCTATAGCTTTAGCCTGGGGGCCGATGCTCCGGCGATTACTTCAGCGAATGGCCTTGATGGCTTTGCTCTTGCCACTCCAGCGTTGAAACTAAGCCGCAGGGATGGTCTGCCGGTTCCGGTGGTTTCCAGCATTGAAGTAAAGGTAGTGCACGCTACGCAGGTGCGCTTCCGTACAGATTCCGGCAGCCATTCACTTGACCGTGCCTGCACCCCCTTTGGACAGGTCCCGGTGCCGGAGGCAAGTTTCATCAGTCTGATGACGGCAGACTGGTGCCGTAAGTCCACACCGATTGCCGTGACATTGACCCCGCAATGGCAAGGGTTGCCCAGCCAGAGCTTTAACGACTGGTATCAAGACTACGAGAATTGTTCGGTAACGAATCAGAGTTTCATTGTGCAACCCAAGGTATACACCGAAAACGGCTGGGAAAATCTGGGGGCGACGATCCCTATGTTTGCAGATGGCTCCGGTGCTCCGGTCGGTGTCCCCTTGAGCCTTCCACCCTTTAGCAATCTTCCTGCTCAGGCCAGTGATAGTGCAGATCCTGAAGATTGGGGCAGCAGAGTCCGACTAGAGCTGGCTGGTCATGGGTTTCTGCACCAACGGTTCGAGGCGCAATCGTCAGCCGGAACCGTGTTGAATCCGCCCTATACGCCGCAATGGAAGAACCTGAGTGTTGAATACAGCGCGGTGGACACGAAGCTGGGCATGCAGTATCTGTTGACTCCTTTTGGCTACAGAGACACTGACACGGAGGGCGGGGCCAAGGATCTACCGCAGCTCTACCTGGGTTTCAGTTCCATGCAGGCCGGTCAGCAACTCTCCCTTTACTGGAAACTGCAAAGTCCGCAAATGCTCGTGCTGGATTTCCAGTATCTAGACTGCGCGAATCGGTGGCGGTCGTTGAATGCCACGGTCGCTGACGGAACTGGAGGCTTGTTCGATTCAGGATTGTGGACGGCATCGTTACCGGCAAATGCGGCAAACCAGGCTCCATGGATGCCTGCAGGACGCCACTGGATTCGTATTCTGGTAACGCCTCCAGGCGACGCAGACACCCCCGAAACCTCAAGCTACCCATGGTTGCAGGCAGTGCTTGTCAATAGCATGACCGCCACCTTGAGCCAGGGTGAAACACTGGATGTCACGCATTTCGATCGACCGTTGCCGGCCGGTACGATCGTCCAGGCGGCACAAACCATTGACGGCCTGGATAGTGTCATTCAGCCATGGCCCTCTGCGGGGGGGCGGGCGCCTGAATCGTCTTCGGTATTTAACCAGCGGGTGGCGCGACAACTCTCGCATCGCGGACGGGGGCAGAGCTGGAAAGACATGCGTGCCTTACTGCTGGAACAGTTTCCAGAGGTTCACGAAGTCTATACGCCAACTGAAGGAGGGTTTGCTGACCCGCTCTCGTCGGATCTGCAAACCATAACAGTCATTCCCGGTCATGGTCATATGGACAATACAGACCCGCTGCGGCCGGTTTTCAATATGGCTCGTCTGGAGGCGATGCGTCGCTACCTGCAGGACAGAACTTCACCATGGGTCAATCTTGCCTTAGCCAATCCAATATATATCGAAGTGCTGGGTAAGTATGAAATCGAGTTCAGTCAGACCATCAGTCCTGAATACGGCTATCACCTGTTGAATCAGATTTTGCTCCAGCGCTATATACCTTGGGCATGGGATGGGCGGAGCGAAGCGAAACCGGGAGGTCGCCTGGATTATTATGAAGTGCTGGCGTTCATTCAACAGCAACCCTGTGTTGAGCGAGTAGTGGCGTTCACATTGAACGATGCCATGCGATCAATCGAATGCGCTCCCACCAGGGTCTTGGTTCCGCGCTGGGAACGGACTCTGAAGTAAGGTTGTTGCATTCAGTTGAATAATTCTCGCGTACTTAAAGTCGAGGGGCTTACTCACTTGATTGCCAGGCGATGTCTATTCGTTCAAGTTCATTTTTAGGGGAATATATGAAGGACTCTATCGCATCCTCAATGCAAATTCGCAAGTCCATCCACTTCGATCAGTTGTGGCAACAGGCTCAACTGGACCTTGGCTATTATGGCAGCGACAGTTGGAGCGACACTGCCGAACACGACCCGGGTGTTACGTTGTTGCAAGGCTTAAGCTTTGCCGTTTCGGATTTATCTTATCGTCATACCTTGCCGTTGAGTGACTTGCTCACGCCAAAAGAACCGAGCGGGGAAGGGCTGTTTCCTGCCGATTTTGGCCCGCATCAGGTGCTGACCGGCTCACCTGTCACCGTGGATGATTATCGTCGGGCTATTCTGGATCTGCACAGCAGCGGCGATGCCAGGGGGATTTTCTATTTTCGCGATGTCCAGTTGCAATTGCTGGATGAGAAAAGCGAAGGGCATTACAACTATTGGTTTGATCCCGTGTTTCGCGAGTTTCATTTTCGGCGTCCAGATAGCGAGGACGCGGAACCTCTATTATTCGTCCTGCAAGGTGGTTATCGGCTACTGGTGGAATTGAACCGCGGAGTAAACCAGGCCGATGCCGAGCTGGCGTTGCGAGCGTTCCTCGCAGACAACCGCAATGTATGCGAATACGTTGGCCCTATTACCTGGCTGCAACCGCATGATGTGAATGTTGAACTGACCATTGAGCTGGAGGATGATTTTTGCGAGCCCGCAACGGTGCTGGCAAATATTTATACGACGCTGGAGTCCTATCTCAGCCCTCAGCCCCAGCGATATTCCGCTGCTGAATTGGCTGCGCAAGGGGTGAGCAACGAAGCGATATATCAAGGGCCTCAGCTTCAACATGGCTGGATCACCGTGTTACCCAAGGCTCGGGATTATGCAGCGGGTTCCAAGTTGAGTATCAATCCTTTGGCCAATGCATTGCTGGCAATGGAGGGAGTGAAGCACCTGGAGTCATTGAGTTTTATGTCGCAGGGCTGGGAGTTCAGCCTGCCTGCCGGGATGAGTGTCCGCCTATGGGGTCACGACCCGTTGGAGGTTCTCGCCGAGGGTACTCAGGTCAAGTTGATGAAGCGTGGGCAGCAGCTAAAAGCTACCAAAGCGGAGATTGAGCAAGCATTACCCCAAGTTGCTCTGATCAACGAAAAGTCAGTGCTACTGCCCTATGGGCGTTACCGCGACCCGGGTCGCCACTACCCTGTCAGTGACAAGATTCCACCCTGCTATGGTTTGCAGCAGCCCGCAACCGAGATACAGGCGCAACACCTGCACCAGTTCCTGTTACCGTTCGAGCAGTTGTTGGCCAATGCCTGTGATCAGCTAGCCAGTCTGCCGCAATTGCTGGCATTTGACCGCAGTGCGTCCGAGGATGGCCTGGTGATGGGGGGGCAGTGGCCGTTCAGGGAGGACGCTTTGGCCAACGCAGTTCATGCCGATTACTCGGGTTCGCTCAAACAGTGGATTAAAGAGCAGCGTCTGGACTTCGACAAAGAGCTTTCGATCATCGGTCATCTGTTGGGGTATTTTGGCGATAGCCGCTCGAACAGGACATTGCTGAAGAATGTATCTGACGATGACTTCCTGACGATTCAACGTGGTTATTTGAAACAGCACGGTGCCTTGGGTTATGCCCGTAATCAGTTCCGCACGGGTGCTGTATCTGCCCTGCAGCGGCGTATTGCGGCGCGACTGGGTTTGGGAAAGGAATTGTTCGTCGATGCCGCGGATATGGAGCTGGATAAGCTGCCATTTTATTTGGTGGAGCATATTAGCTTGCTGCCGCAGCAACCCGATGAGCGCTATGACGAGTTGCAATCCCTGAGCAGTGTTACGGTTGACGATCCGGACGCTCCTTCGTGGCTGATGCTGACATTGGACGATGAGGCGACGGGGTTGCAACCGGGGTTGCTGATTGAGTTGGTTATTCTGGGCCGCGAGGATTCTTCATACAAAATCCCGGCCTGCATGGTGGCCAAAGTTACAGGGAATACAGTGCATCTGGACTTGCACGATAACCGTCAACTGTCCAGCAGTCTGGAACAACTGGTGGAGGCCCAGTCACAGAAGACGCTACGCTGGTCCAACAGCAAACTATGGCTTAAGGAGATGACGTATGACTGGGCGTATGTTCCAGGTCAGTCCGCAGATGATCTGCGACCCTGGATTGAAACCGAGCCTTTCCCCAGAAACCTGCAGAATGATGACACTGTTGCTATTTATCTAAAGTCCACCAAGGATGGTGACGAGAGCACGGTGACCTATGCCAGGGTCGTGGAGATAAATACGATCAACAGGCAGTTGCGGATCGAATGGAAGTCTGGTCCGGCATTACCTGCATCAGAGCATCAGCGAAGCTATCGATGGCATGTTGTCGAGACTGAAATTGCCGACCGCTTCTCTTTTGATGTGAGCCTAGTCTTCAATAGCAAGCTACTGGCCGATGCCATGGACCCCTATGTGATCGAAGCCTGGATCAAGAAAATTATTCAGGATGAGCTGCCCTGCCATGTATCAGCTCAATTGCTCTGGTTGAGTGAAGCTGCGTTCAAGGATTTTGCCTGGACTTATGCGCGTTGGCAGACACAAAAAAATATTCAGTTGGGGGAGCTGTCTTATAACCTGATGAGGTTGCTTGCGCTTGGTATGCTGCCGACAGGAGAGCAAGGTATCAACGCCATGCGTATTGCCACTGAGCGGCAACAGGAAATCGCCACCAAACCCGACTGGGATTTTGACTACATCGAAGAAAACGTACTGCTTTATACGCCTCCCGTCTAGCAGCCTTGAAGAAGACTTTCTGTCTCTGGTGAAGCTGCGTTATCGGATGCTGCTGTTTGTTTTCAGAAGATAATGGTTGATTGCCCTTTGCGAAGATAAATCCTCGTCAGGCCGAATTCAGACTCTGGATTGTCAGGTTTTTATCTTTTTGGCAACCTGAATCAAAATGTCGCACTGTAAAATATGTTCGATTAGTCAATGAGTTTAAATGGCATGGCGAATGGCAGCGTATAGAGCTTGTTTGTCAGGTGCTCGAAACTCTTGTAAGTATTTGCAGGTTGATGGAAGCTTCAGGGCAAAAGTCCTGATGGTCGGATGGGTATGCATTTAAATTAATATCAGAAGGAATATGAAAATGGTTGATACTGTTCCGGAGAACGCTGTAGGTCCGAGTGTGGAGTCTCTCAAGGATGTCTTTGGGGTTCAGAAAGTCCCTTTGGCATCGAACTTTTCTGATTTGATCGATATTGCGGATGCAGGGCGTAAGGCTGCTGGGTTGTCACCGGCACAAGATGGTATACCCGGTGATGGTCTGCAATTGGATAGTTCGGGGAAGCTGGCTGTGCGGCCAAAAGCCGACAGCGGGGTTCGGGTCGATGGCAGTGGTGTCGGTGTTGATTTCGGAACCAGTCTGAAAGTGGCTAACGGCAAGCTGGAAGTAGCGGATTCTTTTGCCGCGCCACCCGCGACGCTTGCTAACGGTACCGACTTTAACACTATCGTACCTCCCAACTATAGAATTGGAGTGTATGCGGTACCGAATGATTCGACGTATCCGAATCGGCCAGCCACCGCTGCTGGTCTGGCGGGAAATGCGTTCTTGATGATGTTTTCTCATGGTAACCAGAATAGTTATGACTGTACGCAGATCTACTTCAATGCTGTAGGCGGAATGTGGTTAAGAGCCAAGCATGATATGGCAGCGGCATTTACTGCCTGGGGACGGGTGAATGCTGTTGTGGCAGATCCTGGCAAAGGGATTACGGTCAATGACAACGCGGTGGGAGTTATTGCGAATGCGGCGTCGGGAATCAAGGTAGATAGTAATGGAGTGGGTGTTACGGTCGAGCCTAATAAGGGGTTGTCAGTCGGCGCCGCGGGTGTGGCCGTAAAGCTCGAGGCCAATAAGGGGCTTGTTGTCGGCGCCAACGGTGTCGGTGTTGATTTCGGAGCCAGTCTGAAAGTGGCTAACGGCAAGCTGGAAGTAGCGGATTCTTTTGCCGCGTCATCCACTTCGCTTGCTAACGGTACCGACTTTAACACTATCGTACCTCCCGGCTATAGAGTTGGAGTGTATGGGGTAGAGAATAATTGGACGTACCCGAATCGGCCAGGCCCCGCTAATAATCTGGAGGGAAATGCGTTCTTGATGATGTTTTCTCATAAGAACTTCGATAGTAGTGACTGTACGCAGATCTACTTCAATGCTGTGGGCGGAATGTGGTTAAGAGCCAAGCATGATGGGGCAGCGGCATTTACTGCCTGGGGACGGGTGAATGCTGTTGTGGCAGATCCTGGTAAAGGAATTACGGTCAATGACAATGTGGTGGGAGTTAATCACGGTTCAAGTCTGGCGATGGTCAATGGCAAGTTGGAAGTTGCCCAGAGTGCTGGCATCCCCAGTGGGTTGATCGTCATGTTTTCGGGGACAGTGATTCCAACGGGGTGGGCGCTGTGCGATGGCAGCTCAGGTCGTCCGGATTTACGTAACCGTTTTATCCTTGGCGGTAGCGGAGGTGAAGTGGGTGCAGCGGGGGGAAGTGGCTTGTCGGGATCGGGGGGGAATAAAGCTTATAATTTGCCTACCAGTAAGGCCTCTGCCGTGGGAATAACAGTGACTGTGGGAAATACGACCTTGACGGTTGATCAAATTCCAGCTCATAACCATACCGGGAAGTTTACATGGAATACAACTCCGAATGCAGGGGGGTATACATCCTTTACTCAAGGAAACACACCGACACCAGAGACTCGAACTCTCAACAATAGTACCGGTGGTAGCCAGCCGCATACACATACTGGATCGGCCACGCAGGGAACCCATAGCCATACCTTATCCACTTTGCCCGCTTATTACATCCTGGCCTTTATCATAAAATTATAATATGGCTCGTTTTGAAGTTACTTGGTTCGCTAATGGCCGTCTAATGAGTTTTACACTGTGACGCGAGACAAAATGATCTTGTTGGGTCGTTCGCCAGAGCCCGTTCGAGATAATTAGAGGCTTGTCATTTGAATAGCATAGGACAACTTCGCATCGTACTCGAGGTGCGCATGGACTTGGCCAACCCCTTGCTCGGCCGTTGCCGACGCCTGTTTCATCAGCAGTGGCGAGGAGAGCTGGCAACATTGCTGCAGCAGATCAGCCTGACGACAGAGGGCACCCTTCGGCTGTCACCGATGGTGCTGGACTTGGGTGAGATATCCCTGGCGCAGTTTGATGCGCAGTTTTGCCAGCGACTGTTATCAGCCCTGGCGGCGAAGCTGCAGCCCATGATGGCCGGGGCAGTGCCCGACTCAGGTGTTTCCCTGATGGAGACTACGGACCGAGCAGCTGATTCGAGCATGAAGTTGGCGGTTGAGCGGGGCGTGGTGGCAAGCAACTCCCCTCTGCCAATGCCGGCCAAGGGGCGCAAGTCGAAGGCCGAGCTTCAGCACCCAGTTACACAAACGGTCTTGTCACAGTTTGCGTGCTTCCTGAAGAGCGGTGTGGCAGCAGCCCCCTTGAGTGAGCGCTTGGCCCGTGCGTCAGATGATTGGTTGCTGGCGCAGCTCGAGGCCGAGCCCGATTCATGGCGTTTGCTACTTGCGGAATGCAGCCTAAGGCCGAACGCTGTGGCGCGCTTGCCGCAAAGTGCAGGTGACGCGGGATTGAGCGGGGTATGCGGACTGTTGTTTGGCCGCAAGGTGCAATGGCCGGCTCAGGATAAGCCAGCCTGGGCCTTCTGCCTGATGGTGGGGGCATTGTTGACGCAGGTGCGACTGGCTCCCACCGAGATTCCGATGCCGGACAGCGTATGGTTTGTGGAGCGGTTATTACCGTCGCTCGAGTTGTCCCCCCGGATGTTCCCGCTCCTGGCAGATGCAGTAGCTCAACTGTCCGCGCATTTGCCATCGCCCACATTACTGGGGTGGCTGCGTTTGCTTTACCTCGAGTCCGGGCAATGGCGCCACCTTGCCCCTCACTTGAGCCATGCAAACCGTCAGCGCTTGCATCGGCTTCTGGGGGAAGGGCAGGAAAATCCGGAGTTATTGCCTGTTACGTCTGAATCGCTGTGGGTAGCTGATCAGGGGCGAGTCCTGGAGCCCTCGCAGCGCATACGTCGGAACAAGGTTCCGACAGACTCGACACCATCAGTCGTGGAGTCTGAGTCTTCCTATCATCGGCTTCCGGGAGAAGGGCAGGGAAATCCGGAGCTATTGCCTGTTACGTCTGAATCGCTGTGGGTAGCTGATCAGGGGCGAGTCCAGGAGCCTGCGCGGCGCTCACGACGGAGCAAGGTTCCGACAGACTCGACACGATCAGTCGCGGGGTCTGAGTCTTCCTATCATCGGCTTGCGGGAGAAGGGCAGGAAACTCCGGAGCTATTGCCTGTTACGTCTGAGTTGCTGTGGGCAGCTGATCAGGGGCTAGTCCTGGAGCCGTCGCAGCGCACACGTC
>CAYNGZ010000042.1:22053-23808 GCA_964396695.1 uncultured Pseudomonas sp. | reverse complement strand
TGTTCCTTGCGCGACAGCGCGGCCTCGAAGAGGGGGCGGCCCCTCCTACGGGGATGGCGTTCCAACCAACAATCATCGCCCTGCCGCTCTGGCACGGGCTTTGCGTGCCCGCTCGACAGATTAACCGCTGCGTGAACAGCGTCCATCCACCCAAACCGACGTACCCGAAAGTCCAACAGATCGAACAATAAAAAAGACAGAGAGGACTTATGACTTCTTCAACAACGCTCAAACCCACACTCGGCACCCTGCACCTGTGGGGCATTGCCGTCGGCCTGGTGATTTCCGGCGAATACTTCGGCTGGAGTTACGGCTGGGGCACCGCCGGCACCCTGGGTTTTCTCGTCACCGCGTTGATGGTGGCGACGATGTACACCTGCTTCATCTTCAGTTTCACCGAACTCACCACCGCCATTCCCCACGCGGGCGGGCCCTTTGCCTACAGCCGACGGGCCTTTGGCGAGAAAGGCGGATTGATCGCCGGGATCGCCACGCTGATCGAGTTCGTCTTCGCGCCACCGGCCATTGCCATGGCCATCGGTGCCTACCTGAACGTGCAATACCCGGATCTGGACCCGAAAATCGCCGCGGTCGGCGCCTACGTCGTGTTCATGGGTCTGAACATCCTTGGCGTCAGCATTGCCGCGACCTTCGAACTGGTGGTAACCGTTCTGGCGGTAGCCGAATTGCTGGTGTTCATGGGCGTGGTTGCACCGGGCTTCAGCTTCAGCAACTTCGTGCTCAACGGCTGGTCCGGCTCCAGTGAGTTCAGCGCAGCCTCGATCCCTGGCATCTTTGCCGCGATCCCCTTCGCCATCTGGTTCTTCCTCGCCATCGAAGGCGCGGCCATGGCCGCCGAAGAAGCCAAGGACCCGAAACGCACCATTCCTCGGGCCTACGTCAGCGGCATCCTGACCCTGGTGTTCCTGGCGATTGGCGTGATGGTCATGGCTGGCGGCGTAGGCGACTGGCGGCAACTGGCGAACATCAACGATCCACTGCCACAGGCGATGAAAGCCGTGGTCGGCAATAACTCCAGCTGGATGCACATGCTCGTGTGGATCGGTCTGTTCGGTCTGGTGGCGAGCTTCCACGGAATCATCCTGGGTTATTCGCGACAGTTCTTCGCCCTGGCTCGCGCCGGTTACCTGCCTCGCGGCCTGGCCAAGCTCTCGCGCTTCCAGACCCCGCACCGGGCGATTCTGGCTGGCGGCGTGATCGGCATCGCGGCGATCTACAGCGATGGGCTGGTCAACCTGCAAGGCATGACCCTGACCGCGGCGATGATCACCATGTCGGTGTTCGGCGCCATCGTGATGTACATCATCAGCATGCTCAGCCTGTTCAAGCTGCGTAAAACCGAGCCGCTGCTGGAGCGCACCTTCCGCGCCCCGGGTTATCCGATCGTGCCAGGCATTGCGCTGTTCCTGGCCGTGGTCTGCCTGGTGGCGATGGCCTGGTTCAATACCTTGATCGGGATGATATTCCTCGGTTTCATGGTGGCCGGCTTCATCTACTTCCAAATGACCGCCAGACAGCGTTCCGACGCACCGGCGGATGCGATGCTCACGGGTATCTGAATCGCACCGGCGCCGGGCAGCTTTCCCGGCGCCTGCCCTGAAACAACGCAAAACCGGTAGGAGCTGCCGCAGGCTGCGATCTTTTGATCCTCGCTTTTTCAAAATCAAAAGATCGCAGCCTGCGGCAGCTCCCGAACCACCATTCAAGGGGACACCGCTCCTGGCTGCATTTGCC
>CAYNGZ010000042.1:12891-22043 GCA_964396695.1 uncultured Pseudomonas sp. | reverse complement strand
GTATTCGCGAGCAAGCTCGCTCCCACAAGGGATCAGCGGTGTGTTCGAGTCATTTATAGAACCAGGAGGACACCGCTCATGGCTGCATTTGCCCATACCGTCGGCGCCCGGACCTACCGTTTCGACGACCTCAAGGACGTCATGGCCAAGGCCAGCCCGGCGCGTTCCGGGGATTTCCTGGCCGGCGTCGCCGCCCTGAACGATGGCGAACGGGTTGCCGCGCAAATGACCCTGGCTGACATCCCGCTCAAGCATTTCCTGCAAGAAGTACTGATCCCTTACGAATCCGACGAAGTCACCCGCCTTATCATCGACACCCACGACGCCAGCGCGTTTGCGCCTGTCAGCCACCTGACCGTCGGCGGTTTTCGCGACTGGCTGCTCAGCGATGCGGCCGACGAGCAGAGCCTGCGAGCCCTGGCCCCCGGCCTGACCCCGGAAATGGCGGCCGCCGTGTCGAAAATCATGCGCGTGCAGGACCTGGTGCTGGTGGCGCAGAAGATCCGCGTGGTCACGCAATTTCGCGGCACGATGGGCCTGCGCGGTCGCCTGTCGACCCGTCTGCAACCCAACCACCCCACCGACGAACCCGCCGGCATCGCCGCGAGCATTCTCGACGGTCTGCTCTACGGCAATGGCGACGCGATGATCGGCATCAACCCGGCCACCGACAGCATCGCCTCGATCTGCGCCATGCTGGAAATGCTCGACGCGGTCATCCAGCGCTACGAAATCCCGACCCAGGCCTGTGTGCTGACCCACGTCACCACCTCCATCGAGGCGATCAACCGTGGCGTGCCGCTGGACCTGGTGTTCCAGTCGATCGCCGGCACCGAAGCGGCCAACGCCAGTTTCGGTATCAGCCTTGGCGTGCTGCGGGAAGGTTATGACGCCGGTTTGAGCCTCAATCGCGGCACACTGGGGCAAAACCTGATGTACTTCGAAACCGGCCAGGGCAGCGCACTCTCGGCCAATGCCCATCACGGCATCGACCAGCAAACCTGTGAAACCCGCGCCTACGCCGTGGCACGGCACTTCAAGCCGTTTCTGGTGAACACCGTGGTCGGCTTCATCGGTCCGGAATACCTCTACAACGGCAAACAGATCATCCGCGCCGGCCTCGAAGACCACTTCTGCGGCAAGTTGCTCGGTGTACCGATGGGTTGCGACATCTGCTACACCAACCACGCCGAAGCCGATCAGGACGACATGGACAACCTGCTGACGCTGCTGGGCGTGGCCGGAATCAACTTCATCATGGGCATCCCCGGCTCCGACGACATCATGCTCAACTACCAGACCACTTCGTTCCACGACGCGCTCTACGCGCGCCAGACCCTGGGCCTCAAACCCGCGCCGGAGTTCGAGTTGTGGCTGGCAAAAATGGGCATCTTCACCCAAGGTGACGGCAAAATTCGCTTCGGCAACCACCTGCCGCCGGCCTTCCGCCAGGCCATGGCGCAACTGGGATGAGTATTCTGCTGATGGATAAACCAACCGTCGATCCGCAAAACCCTTTGCTGGGACTGCGCCGCCTGACCCCGGCACGCATCGCCCTGGGTCGTACCGGCACCAGCATGCCGACCGGCGCGCAGCTGGATTTCCAGTACGCCCACGCCGAGGCCCGCGATGCCGTGCACCTGCCCTTCGACCCTGCCGGGCTCAGCCAGCAACTGGCCGAGCGCGGGCGCGACAGCCTGCTGCTGCACAGCGCCGCCATCGATCGCCACAGCTACCTGCAACGCCCGGACCTGGGCCGCAAACTGAGTGACGAGTCCGCGCAAACGCTGCGTGAACACGCTTGCGCCAACCCTGGCGGCGTCGATTTGGCGGTGGTCGTGGCCGACGGCCTGTCGGCACTGGCGGTGCATCGGCACACCTTGCCGTTTCTGGCGCGCATGGAAGAACAGACCCGGGCCGAAGGCTGGTCATTGTCACCCGTGGTTCTGGTGAAACAGGGTCGCGTCGCCGTAGCCGACGAAATCGGCGAATTGCTGGGTGCAAAAATGGTGGTGATCCTGATCGGCGAACGCCCTGGCCTCAGCTCGCCAGACAGTCTGGGCCTGTATTTCACCTATAATCCAAAGGTCGGCCTGACGGACGCCTATCGCAACTGTATTTCCAACGTCCGGCAGGAAGGCTTGAGTTACGGCATGGCGGCACACCGTTTGCTCTACCTGATGCGCGAGGCCTGTCGGCGGCAGTTGTCGGGGGTCAACCTGAAAGACGAAGCCCAGGTTCAGACTCTTGAGTCAAAAGACGGCGCTGATATGAAAGGAAATTTCCTACTAAGTCCGCCGAATGACTGAGCCGTATCCGAATTGCGTTTTTGATCCGCTTTCAGGCAGAGTCGACGAACGGCTGCTCGAGTAGTGAACCGATTGCCGTCGTCTCCACTGGAAACTGCCGCTCTATCTACTTGAAATTGAGGCCTAGCATGCGGATTACTCAAGCAACCCTCGAGCACCTGGACCTTCTGACGCCCTTGTTCGTCAAATACCGCGAATTTTATGGCTCACTGGCCTATCCAGACTCCTCCCGGGCCTTTCTGGAAAAGCGTTTGCGGCGCAAGGAGTCGGTGATCTATCTGGCCTTGCCCGATGATGACGACAACAAGTTGCTGGGCTTTTGTCAGCTGTACCCCAGCTTTTCGTCGCTGTCGCTCAAGCGCGTATGGATCCTCAACGACATCTACGTCGCCGAAGACGCCCGTCGCCAACTGGTCGCCGACAACCTGATGCGCACCGCAAAGAAAATGGCCAAGGAAACCCAGGCCGTGCGCATGCGCGTGTCCACCAGCAGCAACAACGAAATCGCGCAGAAAACCTACGAGTCCATCGGTTTTCGCGAAGACACCGAGTTCAAGAACTACATATTGCCGATCAGTGCAGAGCTATGAGGTCAGAAGCTCGTAGGAGGGTCCGCCCCCTCTTCGAGGCCGCGCTGTCGCGTAAGGAACATGGGCCAGGGCTGGCAAGCCAGCCCTTAAAAATAATATATAAATCAATAAGTTATTTTTTGTTCCATAAGAGCTGCCAAAGGCTGCGATCTTTTGATCTTCAGCGTCTCTACTTCGCTAAGAATCAAAAGATCGCAGCCTTCGGCAGCTCCTACAGGGCGGTGCCCGCCCTCCGAAATCCCCCGCTACAAACTCAACACGCTTTTCACCTTTGTGTCCGTATAATCCAGCCCCTCACGGACCGTAAGAAAAACTCCACGGCCCTGTAGTTTAATTTTCCGAAACATTCGCACAGGCCTGCTGAGTCGGGTCATTACCACAGGTGCCCACCATGGATTTCAACCCGATCGACCTAATCCTGCATCTCGACGTCTATCTCGACTTGCTGGTGACCAACTACGGGCCATGGATCTACGCCATCCTGTTCATGGTGATTTTCTGCGAAACCGGCCTGGTCGTGATGCCTTTCCTGCCGGGTGATTCGCTGTTGTTCATCGCTGGCGCGGTAGCAGCCGGTGGCGGCATGGACCCGGTGCTGCTGGGCGGCTTGCTGATGCTGGCGGCGATTCTCGGTGACAGCACCAACTACCTTGTCGGACGAACGGCCGGCGAAAAGTTGTTCAGCAACCCGAACTCGAAGATTTTCCGTCGCGACTACCTGCAACAAACCCATGACTTCTATGACAAGCACGGCGGCAAGACCGTGACCCTCGCGCGTTTCCTGCCGATCATCCGGACCTTTGCACCGTTCGTCGCCGGCGTCGGCAAAATGCCTTACCCGCGTTTCTTCGCCTTCAGCGTGTTCGGCACCATCCTCTGGGTCGGCGGCCTGGTGACCCTGGGTTATTTCTTCGGTAACGTGCCGTTCATCAAAAAGAACCTGTCGTTGCTGGTCGTGGGCATCATCCTGCTGTCGCTGGTGCCGATGATCATTGGTGTAATCCGCAATCGCCTGGCCAACGCGAACTCCAAAGCCGCGTCGCGCTGAGCGTCCATGTGGTCCCTCAATGCCTGGCGCCGCCAGCGCACGCTGGCCAGGCACCCCGTTGCCAATGAAACCTGGCAACGGGTGCGCCAACACCTGAGCTTTCTCGACGGCCTCAGTGAGGCCGAAGACCAGTGGCTGCGCGAAGCCGCCGTGCTCTTTCTGCAAGACAAACACCTGACCTGCCTGCCCGGTGTCGAACTGCACCAGGAACAACGCCTGCTGCTGGCCGTGCAAGCGCAATTGCCCCTCCTGCACCTGGGCGATTTGAACTGGTATCAGGGTTTCCACGAAATCGTGCTCTACCCCGACGACTTCCTCAGTCCGCAACGCCATCGCGATGCCAGTGGTGTCGTGCATAAATGGGACGGCGAGCACAGCGGTGAAGCCTGGCAACAGGGGCCGATCATTCTGGCCTGGCCGGGCGTGATGGCCAGTGGCGGCTGGGAAGGCTACAACCTGGTGATCCACGAACTGGCACACAAACTCGACATGCTCAATGGCGACGCCAACGGCTTGCCGCCGCTGCACAGCGACATGCGCGTCAGCGACTGGGCGAAGGTCATGCAACACGCCTACGACGACCTCAATCGCCACCTGGATCGCCATCCGCACGCCGACACCCTCATCGACCCTTATGCGGCGGAAAATCCGGCCGAGTTCTTCGCCGTCACCAGCGAGTACTTCTTCAGCGCCCCGGATTTGCTGCACCAGGCTTATCCACAGGTCTATCAGCAGTTGCAGCTGTTTTACCGCCAGGACCCGCTGGCAAGGCTCAAGCACCTGCAAGCCACCCATCCGGCTTATCAGGCACACGACTAGGGTCCTGCCTCACAAAGACATCTGGGTCTACACGACCTCTGGTACGTGGCGCAGGCGACGGAATATGCCTATAATCGCTGCCACTTTTTGGTCAATCCGGCCAAGTCATTTGGTCACTTACGGGGGCACCGCCCAATGAGCTACAGCAAGATTCCGGCTGGCAAAGAACTGCCGAACGACATCTACGTCGCGATCGAGATTCCGGCCAACCACGCGCCGATCAAATACGAAATCGACAAAGACAGCGATTGCCTGTTCGTTGACCGTTTCATGGCCACCCCAATGTTCTACCCGGCCAACTACGGTTACATCCCGAACACCCTGGCAGACGACGGTGATCCCCTCGACGTGCTGGTTGTGACCCCTTACCCGGTTGCTCCAGGTTCGGTGATCCGCGCGCGTCCAGTCGGCATCCTGAACATGACCGACGACGGCGGCGGCGATGCCAAAGTTATCGCCGTTCCACACGACAAGCTGTCCCAGCTGTACGTTGACGTGAAGGAATACACCGACCTGCCAGCACTGCTGATTCATCAGATCGAGCACTTCTTCGCGAACTACAAGAAGCTCGAAGCAGACAAATGGGTGAAGATTGAAGGTTGGGACGGCGCAGACGCCGCTCGCGCCGCGATCACGAAGTCGGTTGCTGCCTATAAAGGCTGAGACGGCATTGGCTGAACGCCAGTGTCTCTTGAAGAAACCCCGGTTATCCGGGGTTTTTTCATGCGCGCTAAAAAATAGAAATAAACAGAGCGTTTAACAAAACAAGTCTAACGTTTAGACACGTTTAATATGAACTAACAATATCCTTCACTACACCAGAATTTTCCCGCGAAAATTGACCGGGTTGTTTATTTAATCCGATCACCCCGCCCCGTAAACTCCGTGCTTATGAAAAAACATAAATGCGGGCCACGCTTCAAAGCGCTCCTGAAAGAGGTGAACATCACCCCTTCGGAATTCGCGACCTTCTGCAACGTCGAGCCCCAGCACGTGAACAACTGGTACATCCGCGGCGTTCCCTACCCACGGATGGACGAAATCGCCCGCTTGTTAAGTGTAAACAGCCTGTGGCTGCTCAACGGCGAAGGCCCCAAGCATCCAGGCTCGGGACAACTGGCCGATCAGACCGGTAACGTTTTCGAAGCGCAGGAAACGCGTGGCGTATACATCGTGAACGTCGACTCGGCCGACATCGACATTCCGCTGTATAAAGAAGTCCCTGTTACCGCTGGCGCCAACGAAACCCAGGTTGCCGAAATACCCGGCGAGTTCATCCGCCTGCCGCGCCGTTACCTTGAAAACCTGGAAGTCGAACCGGCCCAAGCCATCTGCGTGCCCATGGTCGGCGACAGCATGTCGGAGAAAATCGAAGACGGCTCAACCCTGGCCATCGACCGCAGCCTGACCCAGGTCGTCGACGGCCAGATCTACGCCCTCGAACACGCCGGCATGCTGCGCATCAAATACCTGCACCGCCTCCCCTCCGGCGCCCTGCGACTGCGCAGCCACAACAGCAGCGGCTACCCCGACGAAATCTTCAGCGCCAAAGAGATCGAAGCGCAGAACATCGAAATCCTCGGCTGGGTCTTCTGGTGGTCCACGCTGAACAAACAGCGGCCACCGGTGCCGTTCTGCTGATACCGAGTCGCCCTTTTAGGCCGCACAACGCTCTGGATAGCACTTCACGCTGGGAATTCCCCAAAAAAATCAGTATGCTGCGCCCCACATTGGCATCGACCCGCCCCACGCCGGTCCGATCGCACTGACAAGGCAGATGACTTTCTCGCCAAGTCCCACAGCCGGACGCAAGATCCGGGTGTACGTTTTGAAGGCTGGTACGGTTTACCAAAAATAAACCAAGCCAGTCCCCGAGAAGCCGGCCACAAGCCGGCTTTTTAATGCCTGCTGGAAAGTCGCCATTAGAGGTGTTTCTCCATGGACGCCATCAAGCCCACCTCAGTCGACCTGAATCAGCGCTCACTGGCAGAGCAAGACAAACCCAGTGAAGTGGATGAAGCACTAATTGCGGTGGTTACAGAGCGTCTTGCTGCGCCTCAGCGAGTCAAAGTCAGTCTGGATGAAATCAGCGCTCCATTTCCCAACTGACCACTGACCCTGAATCGCCATACACAGGTAAAACTCGCACCCTCCCGGGCGCTTGCTTTGATTGAGGTTGATCAGATTTTGGGGCCAGAGGTAATTGTCGCAGCAGTGCTGAGACTTTTACACCGCCCGACTGAATGCTCAACTTGGTCAGCAAGCCGCTGACCAAATTGAGTACTCAGTCAGGCACACCGACCACCGACTGCCCACGTCCTTCATAAGCTCTTGAAATCAACCCTTTGCTCTGCTCCATCTCCGCAAATCCGGTAATCGACAACTCCAGATCCCCCGTCCCCCAGTGCCCAAACAACCGAGCATCACGCCCATTGGCAGGCATCGAGTCCAAAGAATCAGGATTCAAGTGCAGAAACAGCAATAGCCGATTTTTCTGTGGCACGATCGTGGCGAAGTTCTTCAGCCGCTTGAAGGCGACATAGAGCTTGAGCTCCTTACGTTGGATATCGTCCCCCAAGGAGCCAATGAAGTTTTCCAGCGAGGTCAGCAGCTCCAGCATTGGGGCTGACAAAAGAGAGAGCCATTCGGTGTAACCCTTGTCACCATTCGTTGCCTTGACTTGGGCAGGTTCAGCTTGAACTTTTACGGCCTTCACAGGCTTGGCCTTGTAGCTGGCACTGGTTGCGCTGGCCAGTTCCAGCAACAGCAAATCCGAGCCAAAGCGGCGATACCGAATCAGCTCCACGTTGCGGTTGATCTGCTGAACGGCATGGATGTCGTATTTGGTGAAGTCGGCGGCGATACACAGCAGACGCGGGGAGGTCCAGTCGATTCGTGCTGCGGCTTCGTTCCCCAAGACCTCCATAACCAAGAGTTTGAACTCCGCCTGATGGTCCAGAAGCCAGTCCAGATAGAACAACCCCTGATTGATGACGTTCTCCCCAACTGAACGCTTGTATTCCACAATCACCGGGCTGAAGTTCTCATCCAGACCCAACGTGTCGATACGTCCAGCATGAGTCTTGCCGGTCGAGTATTCGGTAGCTAGAAAGCGAATGCTTAGCAGCGGCTCAAGGTTGCGTTCGATCAGTGTCTGTAATGGTTTTTCCGAGTTAGGCAGCAGCCTGCTGCCCAAATTGCTCGACTTGGCCATCCTCCCTCTGATGCGCAAAATACTGGACCTTGAGCCGAATAACTCACACAATCGGCTCACCAAATGAGCCGAATAAGCCTCTTATTCGGCTCACACCCACGAGTACGACTCTATGCCCCACCCTCGCTGGATCTGGCAACAGCCCGATTGGCCACACTTTCACTGGCAAGCCGCACGTTTAGCACCGCTGCTGCGTGAATGTGTGCAGGCGCAAGGTCGGCTGCTGGGAATGTCCAGTTCGGCGGGGGGAGCGCTCAGTTCGCAAAGTGAGCTGGATTCCCTGCTGCAGAACATCGTGACGTCATCCGCCATCGAAGGTGAGCAGCTTAATGTGGGTTCGGTCCGCTCTTCGCTGGCACGACGTCTGGGCCTGGAAGACGTCGGCGACAGACGCGTGAGCAAGCGCAGTGAAGGGCTGGCTGAATTGATGCTGGATGCCACTCAGCATTTCGCTGAGCCGCTGAACCTTGCACGCCTGTTGCGCTGGCATGAATGGTTGTTTCCTGTTCCGGAAGAGGACTTCAGTACACGAAATATCCGTGTCGGTGCTTTGCGTGAGGATGAGCCGATGCAGGTGGTTTCTGGTCGCCTGGATAAACCGACCGTTCATTTCGAGGCCCCTGCGCGAGACGGCCTGGAGCAGCAACTGGATGTCTTTCTCGATTGGTTCGAAACCAGTCGCTTCGAAACGCAACTCGATCCGCTGCTGCGTGCAGGCATTGCGCACTTCTGGTTTGTGACCCTCCATCCCTTTGACGACGGCAACGGTCGTTTGACCCGCGCCATCACTGACTTGGCGCTCGCTCAAGGAGAGAACCAGGCCATCCGTTTCTATGCCATGTCTGCCAGTATCCTGGACGACCGCACCGGTTATTACCGGGTGCTGGAAACCTCTCAAAAAGCCACGCTCGATCTCACCGAATGGCTGGAGTGGTTTCTGCAAACACTGTTGAAGAGCCTGCAACAGGCAATGGCACGTATCGGCCGGGTACTCGGCAAGGCGCGTTTTTGGCAGCGACATCGAGAACAGCCGCTGTCTTCAGAGCAAGTCAAAGTGCTCAATCGATTGCTCGATGGCGGCGAGAACGGCTTTGAGAACGGCATCAGCGCCGCCCAGTATCAGGCGGTGGCCAAAGTTTCCAAGGCAACTACCACACCCCACCTGGCCCACC
>CAYNGZ010000042.1:0-12881 GCA_964396695.1 uncultured Pseudomonas sp. | reverse complement strand
ACTGGACAAAGGCTGTCTGGTCCGTCTGCCCGGAGCTGGCCGCAGCACCCGATATCAGGTCAATTATTCGGACAACGCCGGGGCCTGACCCGACGGGAACAAGCCCCCTCCATTTGCCCCACCCCCCCCTATCTGCTAGTGTCGCGCCGGTTTAACGTCTACCGGAAATCGCCGCCATGGCCCGCAAAAAAGCTGCACTGGATTTCGAACAATCGCTCGCTGACCTGCAAACGCTGGTCGAGCGCCTGGAGAACGGCGAGCTGTCGCTGGAAGACTCGCTGACTGCTTTCGAGCAAGGCATCGGTCTGACCCGTGATTGTCAGGCTGCGCTGGCGCAGGCCGAGCAGAAGGTTCAGGTGCTTCTTGAGCGAGATGGCGAGCTGACCGAGGCGCCCTTTGACGCGGAACAGCCAGAATGATCGCGGCGTATTCGGCCACCAGCCAGGCCCGGGTCAACGCGGCACTCGAAACCCTGTTCAACGCGCCGAGCCCTGAACTCGCACGTTTGTACGAAGCCATGCGCTACAGCGTGATGAATGGCGGCAAACGTGTGCGTCCGTTGCTGGCCTACGCGGCCTGCGAGACGCTGGGCGGTGAGGCCGAACAAGCCAACGGCGCAGCCTGTGCGGTGGAGTTGATCCACGCGTACTCGCTGGTGCATGACGATTTGCCGGCGATGGACGACGACGATCTGCGTCGCGGTCAGCCGACCACTCATAAAAAATTCGACGAAGCCTGCGCGATTCTCGCCGGTGACGGCCTGCAAAGCCTGGCGTTCAGCGCGTTGCTCGACCCGCGCCTGAATTCGGCGGACGCCGAGACTCGTCTGCAAATGGTCAGCGCCCTGGCGTTGGCGGCGGGCCCGGCCGGAATGGTCGGCGGTCAGGCCATCGACCTGGGGTCGGTCGGCTTGAAGCTTGATCAGAAAGCCCTCGAATACATGCACCGGCACAAGACCGGCGCGCTGATCGAAGCCAGCGTCAAGCTCGGCGCCCTGGCCAGTGGCCGCGCCGAGAAAGACGAGCTCAAATCCTTGCAGACCTATGCACAGGCCATCGGTCTGGCGTTTCAGGTGCAGGACGACATTCTCGACGTCGAGAGCGACACAGAAACCCTCGGCAAGCGCCAGGGCGCCGATATTGCCCGGGACAAGCCGACTTATCCAGCGCTGCTCGGCCTCGATGCGGCCAAGGCCTATGCCCTGGAACTGCGCGATCAGGCCCTGCACGCACTGCGACCGTTTGACGCGTCGGCCGAGCCGCTGCGTGATCTGGCGCGCTATATCGTCGAACGCCGCAGCTGATCAGACGCCCGTTGCCCACCGCAAATCGGCCAAGTTCCGAGCTCTGCGTGGGCAGCGTGCGATGCATCAGGTAAACTGCCGCCTCTTTCTATACCTATAACGATTCGCCTGATGCCCACGACGTTTCATGAGATTCCCCGCAAGCGCCCGACCACGCCCCTGCTCGACCGTGCCAACACGCCGGACGGCCTGCGCCGGTTAGGCGAAGCCGAGCTGGAAACCCTGGCGAATGAGTTGCGCCTGGAATTGCTCTACACGGTCGGTCAGACCGGTGGGCATTTCGGTGCCGGCCTGGGTGTTATCGAGCTGACCATCGCGTTGCATTACGTTTTCGACACCCCGGACGACCGGTTGGTGTGGGACGTAGGTCATCAGGCGTACCCGCACAAGATCCTCACCGGTCGCCGCGAGCGCATGAGTACCCTGCGCCAGAAGGACGGCATTGCGGCCTTCCCGCGCCGTTCCGAGAGCGAGTACGACACCTTTGGTGTCGGCCACTCCAGCACCTCGATCAGCGCAGCGCTGGGCATGGCCATTGCCGCCCGCCTGCAAAACAGCGATCGCAAGGCGATCGCGGTGATCGGCGACGGCGCACTGACCGCCGGCATGGCGTTCGAAGCGCTGAACCATGCGCCGGAAGTCGACGCCAACATGCTGGTGATCCTCAACGACAACGACATGTCGATCTCGCGCAACGTGGGCGGGTTGTCGAATTACCTGGCGAAGATCCTTTCCAGCCGCACTTACGCGAGCATGCGTGAAGGCAGCAAAAAGGTCCTGTCGCGCCTGCCCGGCGCCTGGGAAATTGCCCGGCGCACCGAAGAATACGCCAAAGGCATGCTGGTTCCCGGCACCCTGTTCGAAGAGCTGGGCTGGAACTACATCGGCCCGATCGACGGCCATGACCTGCCCACCCTGATCGCCACCCTGCGCAACATGCGCGACCTCAAGGGCCCGCAGTTCCTGCACGTCGTGACCAAGAAAGGCAAAGGCTTCGCCCCGGCGGAAGTCGACCCGATCGGCTACCACGCGATCACCAAGCTCGAACCGCTGGACGCTCCCGCCGCCGCGCCGAAAAAAGCCGGCGGGCCGAAGTACTCCGGTGTGTTTGGCGAGTGGCTGTGTGACATGGCCGCCGCTGATCCGCGCCTGGTCGGCATCACCCCGGCGATGAAAGAAGGTTCCGATCTGGTGGCCTTCAGCGAGCGCTTCCCGCTGCGTTATTTCGACGTGGCGATTGCCGAGCAACACGCGGTCACCCTCGCGGCCGGTATGGCCTGCGAAGGCGCCAAACCGGTGGTGGCGATCTATTCGACCTTCCTGCAGCGCGGCTACGACCAGTTGGTGCATGACGTCGCGGTGCAGAACCTCGACGTGCTGTTCGCCATCGACCGTGCAGGTCTGGTGGGCGAAGACGGCCCGACTCACGCCGGCAGTTTCGACCTGTCGTTCCTGCGGTGCATCCCCGGCATGGTGGTGATGACCCCGAGCGACGAAAACGAACTGCGCAAAATGCTCACCACCGGCCATCTGTACGACGGCCCGGCGGCGGTGCGTTACCCACGCGGCACGGGACCGAACGCAACCATCGAGAAGAACCTCGAACCGATTGAAATCGGCAAAGGCGTGATTCGTCGTCAGGGCAGCACGGTCGCCCTGCTGGTGTTCGGCGTGCAATTGGCCGAAGCACTCAAAGTCGCTGAAAAAATCGATGCGACCGTGGTCGACATGCGTTTCGTCAAACCACTGGATGAAGCGTTGGTACGCGAAATCGCCGGCAGCCACGCGCTGCTGGTAACTATCGAAGAAAACGCCATCATGGGCGGTGCCGGTGGTGCCGTCAGCGAGTTTCTCGCCCGCGAAAACCTGCTCAAACCCGTGCTGCACCTGGGCCTGCCGGACATCTACGTCGAGCACGCCAAACCGGCGCAAATGCTCGCCGAATGCGGTCTGGACGAAGCCGGCATCGAAACTGCCGTGCGTGAGCGCCTGCAACTGTTGAACATCTAGCACGATCCTGTGGGAGCGGGCTTGCTCGCGAATGCGGTCTGACAGTCGACATCCATGTTGACTGACACTCCCTCTTCGCGAGCAAGCCCGCAGAAATACAATCCCGCGCCCTAATGTGGCGCATCCCCTCGCACCAACACGCCAGACACGTCCTTTCATGGTGCGCCATCTGCCAGCGCAACCGCTCTAACACGACATTTCCGTGCCTTTCTCCGACCAGGCACAGCCCTTGCTAAAGCCCCTTCAGTAGTCCGCATCTGCCAACCAGAAAAAAACCAATGTTCATGGAGATCGCACAATGAAGCGTCGCAGCTTGATCAAGGCTTTCACACTCTCGGCAAGCATTGCCGCGATGGGCATGACCTGGACGGTCCAGGCCGCCGAGACCATCAAGGTCGGGATCCTGCATTCGTTGTCAGGGACCATGGCGATCTCTGAAACCTCGCTGAAAGACATGGCGCTGATGACCATCGACGAGATCAACGCCAAGGGCGGGGTCAACGGCAAGATGCTGGAGCCGGTGGTCGTCGACCCGGCATCGAACTGGCCGCTGTTCGCGGAAAAGGGCCGGCAGCTGCTGACCCAGGACAAGGTCGCGGTGGTGTTCGGCTGCTGGACCTCGGTGTCGCGTAAATCGGTATTGCCGGTGTTCGAAGAACTCAACGGCCTGCTGTTCTACCCGGTGCAGTACGAAGGCGAAGAGATGTCGCCGAACGTCTTCTACACCGGCGCCGCGCCAAACCAGCAGGCGATCCCGGCGGTGGAATACCTGATGAGCGAAGAAGGCGGCAGCGCCAAGCGCTACTTCCTGCTCGGCACCGACTACGTCTACCCGCGCACCACCAACAAGATCCTGCGCTCGTTCCTGCACGCCAAAGGCGTGGCCGACAAGGACATCGAAGAGGTCTACACCCCGTTCGGTCACAGCGACTATCAAACCATCGTCGCCAACATCAAAAAATTCTCGGCCGGCGGCAAGACCGCAGTCATTTCCACGGTCAACGGCGACTCCAACGTGCCGTTCTATAAGGAACTGGCCAACCAGGGCCTGAAAGCCACCGACGTTCCGGTCGTCGCCTTCTCGGTGGGCGAAGAGGAACTGCGTGGCATCGACACCAAACCGCTGGTGGGCAACCTCGCGGCGTGGAACTACTTCGAGTCGGTGGAGAACCCGGTGAACCAGAAGTTCGTCGCCGACTGGAAAGCCTACGCCAAAAAACACAACCTGCCGGGAGCAGAGAAAGCCGTGACCAACGACCCGATGGAAGCCACTTACGTCGGCATCCATATGTGGGCGCAGGCGGCAGAAAAAGCCAAGTCCACCGATGTCGACAAGGTCCGCGAAGCTTTGACCGGCCAAACCTTCGCCGCGCCGTCGGGCTACACCCTGACCATGGACAAGACCAACCACCACCTGCACAAGCCGGTGATGATCGGCGAGATCCAGGCCGATGGTCAGTTCAACGTGGTATGGCAAACCGAAGGCCCGATCCGCGCCCAGCCGTGGAGCCCGTTCATACCGGGCAACGACAAGAAGCCGGAGTATGCGGTGAAGAGCAACTGAGGCGGATCTGGAGTTCGGGGTGGACTTGAAATCCATCCCCTCACCCCAGCCCTCTCCTCAGAGGGGAGAGGGGGAAAGGGAGCCGATCCTCAAGCTTTTCAAAGCCTGAGTTCGGCTCAATTTTGCAGGTCGCAGCACATCGTCCAAACACCTCGGTCAGTCCCCTCTCCCTCCGGGAGAGGGTTAGGGTGAGGGGGGGCGGTCGAACAGGACACCACGAATGCCCACTGCCATCTACCGCTTTCTACTCGCCATCGCACTCTTGCTGCCGATGACCGCTCATGCCAGGGACGCCGAAGACTTTGTCGCGGCCAATCCTGTGCAGCAAGCAAAGCTTCTGGAAACCTGGGCCACGCAGCCCGATCCGGCCCGCATCGAGCTGATCAACGCCTTGCAACAAGGGCAACTGACCGTCGATGGCCAAGCCAGAACCCTGCGCCTGAACAACCGCCTGCGGGGTCTGATCGACACCGCGCTGGCCAGTCATCAACTGCTCGCTGCTGACACCAAAGTGCGTTTAAGCGCCGCACAACAACTGCAAAAAAGCGCAAAACCGGCGCAGCTTGCATTCCTCGACCAGCAACTGGCAGGCGAAAAGGACCCAAGCGTTCACGACGCCCTGAGCCTGGCGCTGGCCAACCTGCAACTGGTGGACACTGACCCAACCGTACGCCTGGCAGCCGTGCGCTTGCTCGGTGAAACCGGCGATCCACTGGCCCGCACCCGCCTCGAAGGTCTGCTCCAACCCGGCGTCGAAGCCGATGCCACAGTGCACACGGCAGCTGAAACCAGCCTGGCGCAAGTCAAACGCAAACTGCTGGTCGGCGAACTGCTGGGTCAGGCCTTCAGTGGCATGTCGCTGGGTTCGATCCTGCTGTTGGCGGCCCTCGGCCTGGCGATCACTTTCGGCCTGCTTGGGGTGATCAACATGGCCCACGGCGAGATGCTGATGCTCGGCGCTTACTCCACGTACGTCGTGCAGTTGCTGTTCCAGCGCTTCGCCCCGCAAGCGATCGAGTTCTACCCGCTGGTGGCGTTGCCGGTGGCATTTTTTGTCACCGCCGGTATCGGCATGGCACTGGAGCGCACGGTGATTCGCCACTTATACGGCCGACCGCTGGAAACCCTGCTGGCGACCTGGGGCATCAGCCTGATGCTGATTCAACTGGTGCGTTTGCTGTTCGGCGCGCAGAACGTCGAAGTGGCAAACCCGGCCTGGCTCTCGGGCGGGGTTCAGGTACTGCCCAACCTGGTGCTGCCGTACAACCGCATCGTGATCATCCTGTTCGCGCTGTGTGTGGTGGCGCTGACCTGGCTGCTGCTGAACAGGACCCGTCTCGGTTTGAACGTGCGCGCGGTCACCCAGAACCGCAACATGGCCGCCTGCTGCGGCGTGCCCACCGGGCGCGTCGACATGCTCGCCTTTGGGCTCGGCTCGGGCATCGCCGGGCTTGGCGGCGTGGCCCTGAGTCAGGTCGGCAACGTCGGCCCGGACCTCGGTCAGAGCTACATCATCGATTCGTTCCTGGTGGTGGTGCTCGGCGGCGTTGGCCAACTGGCCGGCAGCGTGCTCGCCGCGTTCGGCTTAGGGGTTGCCAACAAGATTCTTGAACCGCAAATCGGCGCCGTACTCGGCAAGATCCTGATCCTCGCGCTGATCATTCTGTTCATTCAGAAACGCCCGCAAGGACTCTTCGCACTGAAAGGACGGGTGATCGACTGATGAACCAGCCCCTGATGCTCACGGCCACGCAAAAGGCCGGCCCCAAAGTCACGATCGTGCTGGGTGCGGTGATTCTCGCACTGCTGCTGACGCTGCCGCTGCTGTCATTGCTGCCTGCCGACAGTGCGTTTCACGTCTCGGCCTACACACTGACACTGGTCGGCAAGATTCTCTGCTACGCCATCGTCGCCCTGGCCCTGGACCTGGTCTGGGGTTACGCCGGTTTGCTTTCCCTCGGCCACGGTTTGTTCTTCGCCCTCGGCGGTTATGCCATGGGTATGTACCTGATGCGCCAGGCCTCGGGCGATGGCCTGCCGGCGTTCATGACCTTCCTGTCATGGACCGAGCTGCCGTGGTACTGGACCGGCACCAGCAGCTTTATCTGGGCGATGTGCCTGGTGGTGCTGGCGCCAGGCTTGCTGGCGCTGGTGTTCGGTTTCTTCGCCTTCCGCTCGCGGATCAAGGGCGTGTATTTCTCGATCATGACCCAGGCCCTGACCTTCGCCGGGATGCTGCTGTTTTTCCGCAACGAAACGGGGTTTGGCGGCAACAACGGTTTCACCAATTTCCGCACGATTCTGGGGTTCGGCATCACAGAACCGGGCACTCGCGCGGTGCTGTTCGTCGCCACTGTGCTGTTGCTGGTGGCCAGCCTGTTCATCGGCTGGCGCCTGGCGCAAAGCAAGTTCGGCCGGGTACTGACCGCCCTGCGTGATGCGGAAAACCGCCTGATGTTCTGCGGCTACGACCCTCGCGTTTTCAAGCTGTTTGTCTGGGTCCTGAGCGCCGTGCTGTGCGGCCTCGCCGGTGCGCTTTATGTACCGCAAGTCGGGATCATCAATCCCGGCGAAATGTCGCCGACCAACTCCATCGAAGCCGCCGTGTGGGTCGCGCTCGGCGGGCGCGGTACGTTGATCGGGCCGCTGCTCGGCGCGGGCGTGGTCAATGGCATGAAGAGCTGGTTCACCGTGGCGTTCCCCGAGTACTGGCTGTTTTTCCTCGGTGCGCTGTTCATCGTCGTGACCCTGTACCTGCCCAAAGGCGTGATCGGTTTGCTGAAGAAAAGGGGCGAACAATGAGGCTTATAGAAATGAGAGCAGCTCCAACGGCTGAATTCATGCTCGAACCGGTCTTTTTTCCACCGGAACCCAACAAGGACGCCGGCAGCAGCCGCGACGCCATCGGCCTCGGTCAACGCGTCGAAAAAGGCCTGAACACCCGCCACGGCACGATCCTCACGCTTGAAGACATCAGCGTCAGCTTCGAGGGTTTCAGGGCGCTCAACGCGCTGAATCTGTACATCGGTGTCGGCGAACTGCGCTGCATCATCGGCCCCAACGGCGCGGGCAAAACCACGCTGATGGACGTGATCACCGGAAAGACCCGGCCCAGTCATGGCAACGCCTGGTTCGGTGAAACCCTGGACCTGACACAGATGAGCGAAGTGCAGATCGCCCAGGCCGGGATCGGCCGCAAGTTCCAGAAGCCGACGGTGTTCGAAGCCTTGAGCGTGTTTGAAAACCTCGAGCTGGCGCAGAAAACCGACAAATCGGTGTGGGCCAGTCTGCGGGCGAAACTCAACGGTGAACAAAAAGATCGCATTAGCGAGGTGCTGGAGACCATTCGCCTGACCACCTCGGTCAATCGCCCGGCCGGCCTGCTTTCCCACGGGCAAAAGCAGTTTCTGGAGATCGGCATGTTGCTGATGCAAGACCCGCAACTGCTGCTGCTCGATGAACCGGTGGCGGGCATGACCGACGCCGAAACCGAGTTCACCGCCGAGCTGTTCAAACGCCTGGCCGGCAAGCATTCGCTGATGGTAGTGGAGCACGACATGGGCTTCGTCGGCTCGATTGCCGACCACGTCACAGTGCTGCACCAGGGCAGCGTGCTGGCCGAAGGGTCGCTTGCACAGGTGCAGGATAACGAGCGGGTGCTCGAGGTGTATCTCGGCCGCTGAAACTTCCCCTGTAGGAGCTGTCGAGCGGAGCGAGGCTGCGATCTTTCCCGCAGACGCCGCAGGGCAAAAGCAGGGCAAAAACAAGATCAAAAGATCGCAGCCTGCGGCAGCTCCTACGACAGCGGGGTTGTGTGAACCACAAGGAATTTGAAGATGCTGCAAGTCGACAAGCTGCACCAGTACTACGGCGGTAGCCACATCCTGCGGGGCCTGAGCTTTGACGTGAAGGTCGGTGAAGTCACCTGCCTGCTCGGGCGCAACGGTGTCGGCAAGACGACCCTGCTCAAATGCCTGATGGGGCTGTTGCCCGCCAAAGAAGGCGCGGTGAATTGGGAAGGCAAAGCCATCACCTCGTTCAAGCCGCATCAACGGGTTCATGCCGGCATCGCTTACGTGCCGCAGGGCCGGGAGATTTTCGGACGGCTGACAGTGGAAGAAAACCTGCTGATGGGCCTGTCACGCTTCCCGGGCTCCGAGGCCAAAGAGGTCCCGGCGTTCATCTACGAGCTGTTTCCGGTATTGCTGCAAATGAAGCAACGCCGCGGTGGCGACTTGTCGGGCGGTCAGCAACAACAACTGGCCATCGGTCGCGCACTGGCCAGTCGGCCTCGTTTGCTGATCCTCGACGAGCCCACCGAAGGCATTCAGCCGTCGGTGATCAAGGAAATTGGCGCGGTAATCAAAAAGCTCGCCGCACGGGGCGACATGGCGATCCTGCTGGTCGAGCAGTTCTACGACTTCGCCGCCGAGCTGGCCGATCAGTACCTGGTGATGTCCCGGGGCGAGATCGTCCAGCAAGGACGCGGTGAAAATATGGAGGCCGAAGGTGTGCGCGGACTGGTTACGATCTAGGCTCTGTACGAGAACTGCCTGCGCGGCGAGTTTTCGTACAGACCCAAGTCTTTAGCGTCCTGACGATAATTAGAATTTATGACTGTCCCTGCCCCCCTTTCAATCACTGCTGCGCTGTTCACCCCCAGCTGGCACGCCGAGCTGGAACTCGGCTACGCCCGATTCGGCGACAGCACGCGCCCGGTTCTGCGCCGCCACAAGGGCCCGCTGCGGGTGCAAAAGCACCTGTACGCCGAAGGCCCGGAGGTGTGCCAGCACATCATCGTCCACCCGCCCGGCGGCATTGCCGGTGGTGATCGGCTGGACATTACGGCCTGCGTCGGCGCCAACGCCTGGGCGCAGTTGACCAGCCCTGGCGCTGCCAAGTGGTATCGCGCCGCGGGGCCGGCCTGCCAGCAGCTCGTTTTGAACGTCGCGGCCGGCGCCACCCTGGAGTGGCTGCCACAGGAAACCATCGTCTTCAGCGCCGCCCAGGCTGAACTCCGCACCTCGATCGACCTGGAAGGCGATGCCCGGCTGTTCTATTGGGACGTCGTGGCGCTGGGTCGTCCGGCCAGCGGCGAACGTTTCGAGCACGGGCACTATCAGTCACAGCTGGACATCCGCCGCGACGGCCAGTTGCTCTGGCACGAACGCCAGCGCATTGTCGGGGATGACGGTTTGCTGGATTCGCCGATCGGGCTGGACGGGCAGCCGGTGTTTGCGACGTTGCTGGTAACGGGTGAAATCGACAGCGAACTGCTGGAGGCCTGCCGCTCGTTGCCTAATGACGTGCGCGGGGATCTGACGCAGTTGCCGGGCTTGTTGGTTGCCAGATGCCTGGCCAGTGAAGCCCTGTTGGCGCGAGGCTGGCTGATCGATTTGTGGCGATTGCTCAGACCGGCCTTGCTCGGCCGCGAAGCAGTCCCCCCCAGAATCTGGAGCACCTAAAGACCCCCCCCTCACCCTAGCCCTCTCCCCAGAGGGGAGAGGGCTAGGGTGAGTGATACTTCAAAGATTGAACAGGCTCAAAAAAATACTGCTGACTGATCCGGCCCCAACAAACAACCGAGATCAGTCCCCTCTCCCTCTGGGGAGAGGGCTAGGGTGAGGGGTGGATTTAATTGACACCCCTCACCCGCAAAAAACTCACAAAACTGCCCTGACGGATACCAAATGGACCTGACCCCACGCGAAAAAGACAAGCTGCTGATCTTCACCGCCGGCCTGGTCGCCGAGCGGCGTTTGGCCCGTGGCGTGAAACTCAATTACCCGGAAGCGATGGCCTACATCTCCGCAGCGTTGCTCGAAGGCGCGCGCGACGGCCAGACGGTCGCCGAACTGATGCACTACGGCACCACCCTGCTCAGCCGCGAGCAAGTGATGGAAGGTATCCCGGAAATGATCCCGGAGATCCAGGTCGAAGCGACCTTCCCCGACGGCACCAAACTGGTCACCGTCCACCAACCCATCGTCTGAGGCCGCGCCATGACTTATCACATCCGTGATGCGCTGCACGCCGACCTGCCGGCGATCCGCGACATCTACAACGATGCGGTCCTCAATACGACCGCGATCTGGAACGAACAGGCCGTGGACCTCGCCAACCGCCAGGCCTGGTTCAGCACCCGGCAATCCCAGGGCTATCCTGTTCTGGTGATTGTCGACGCCGACAACAGCGTGCTCGGCTATGCCTCGTTCGGTGACTGGCGGCCGTTCGACGGTTTCCGTCACACCGTCGAACACTCGGTGTACGTGCGCAGCGATCAACGCGGCAATGGCCTCGGCCCGCAACTGATGGACGCGCTGATCGAGAGTGCCAGGGGCTGCAACAAACACGTGATGCTTGCTGCCATCGAAAGTGGTAACGCCGCCTCGATTCGCCTGCACGAACGGGTCGGCTTCATCACCACCGGGCACATGCCGCAAGTGGGCACCAAGTTCGGCCGCTGGCTCGACCTGACCTTCATGCAGCTGATCCTCAATCCGGGCGCGGAGCCGCCTGTCGCCAACAAGGAGTGATACACCATGAACACTGCCCAACTGCGACGCGTGAACGCCGAGAGCTTTGCGCACTACCGTCAGGGCTTGATCGACTTGCTGTTTGACGCCGTGCAGCACGGTGCCTCGATCGGCTTCATGGCCGACCTCGATGATGCCCAGGCCCGCGCCTACATCAACAGCGTCCAGGCCGGGCTTGAGGACGGCAGTCTGTTGCTGTGGGTCGTGGTTCAGGATGAGAAGGTGCTGGCCAGCGTACAACTGGGCCTGTGCCAGAAAGCCAACGGCCGCAATCGCGCCGAAGTGCAAAAACTGCAGGTGCGCCATGACACGCGGCGACGCGGCCTGGCTCAACAATTGATGAATGCTGTGGAGCTTGCCGCACGTCAGCACAAACGCGGCCTGCTGTACCTCGACACCGAAGCCGGCTCGGCGGCCGAAGCGTTCTATCAATCTCTGGGCTACACCCGTGTCGGTGAATTGCCCGACTACTGCCAAAGCCCGGACGGTCGTTACACCCCGACCGCCATCTACTTCAAGACCCTGGGACAACCCGAATGATTCCTGGCGAATATCAGATCAAGCAAGGCGACATCGAGCTCAACGCCGGCCGTCGCACCCTGAGCCTGACCGTGGCCAACAGCGGCGACCGGCCGATCCAGGTGGGCTCGCACTATCACTTTTTCGAAACCAATGACGCCCTGACGTTCGACCGTGCCGCCAGCCGTGGCATGCGCCTGAACATCCCGGCCGGCACCGCCGTGCGCTTCGAACCGGGGCAGCGCCGCGAGGTCGAGCTGGTGGACCTGGCCGGGCATCGCCGGGTGTTCGGGTTTGCCGGCAGGATCATGGGCGACCTTGATTGATAGCGGTGGCGCGTCCAGAAGATCGCAGCCTGCGGCAGCTCCTACAGGGACCGCGGACACCGGAAATTTATGTGAACACCTGTCGGAGCTGCCGAGCGAAGCGAGGCTGCGATAGCGAGCTATGCGAGCGGTCTCCAACCCAATTGAATCCCAAGGCAAGCGCATGAAAATCTCAAGACAAGCCTACGCCGACATGTTCGGCCCCACCGTCGGTGACAAGGTCCGTCTGGCCGACACCGAGCTGTGGATCGAGGTCGAAAAAGACTTCACCACCTACGGCGAAGAAGTGAAATTCGGTGGCGGCAAAGTGATCCGCGACGGCCAGGGTCAGAGCCAGTTACTGGCGAAGGAAGTCGTCGACACGCTGATCACCAATGCGCTGATCATCGACCATTGGGGGATCGTCAAAGCCGACGTCGGCCTCAAGGATGGGCGGATCGCCGCCATCGGCAAGGCCGGCAACCCGGACATCCAGCCCAACGTGACCATCGCGGTCGGCGCCAGCACCGAAGTGATCGCCGGCGAAGGCATGATCCTCACCGCTGGCGGCATCGACACGCACATCCACTTCATCTGCCCGCAGCAGATCGAAGAAGCGCTGATGAGCGGCGTCACCACCATGA
>CAYNGZ010000041.1:2509-24481 GCA_964396695.1 uncultured Pseudomonas sp. | reverse complement strand
AGACTGCCACCGTGGCGCATTGACGCCTCGGCGTGGGCGAGTCCATCCAATTACGCTGGGAACACGTCAGGGTTTGAGGGCTTTCTTGGGATAGATGTCGTAACGGCTGGATTTGCCATCCAGCGCATGGCTCGGCTTGGGCCCTTCGATGCACGGCGCCTTGCGCGGGCGCTTGACCACCACCCGGTGGCTGGCCAATGCGAGTGCGGCTTCGAGCAGTGCTGGCGCGTCCGGGTCATCACCCACCAACGGGCGAAACAGGCGCATTTCCTTCTTCACCAACGCGGTTTTCTCACGATGCGGGAACATCGGGTCGAGGTAGATCACCTGCGGCGGCTCACCTTCCCAGTTGCGCATCAACTCGATCGAGTTGCCCTTGAGCAACTGCATCCGCGCCACAATCGGCGCTACCTCAAAATCTTCCTCGGCGCGGGCCAAACCGTCTTCCAGCAACGCCCCAATCAACGGCTGCCGCTCGATCAGGCTCATTTCACAGCCCAGGCTTGCCAGCACGAAACCATCCTTGCCCAGCCCGGCGGTGGCATCCAGCACCTTCGGCCGCACGCCTTGAGCGATGCCGACAGCTTTGGCGATCATCTGACCGCTGCCGCCACCGTACAACCGGCGATGGGCGGCGCCGCCCTCGACGAAGTCCACCCGCACCGGTCCCGGCGCATCCGGGCCGAGCTGTTGCAACTGCAAACCGTGCTCACCCACTTGCAGTGCAAACTCGGCATCCTCCAGCAGCAACGGCAAGTTCAATCGCTCGGCCCAGTGCTCGGCACGTGCCTGAAACGCCTCGGCCAGGGCCTGGACTTTGATGCGGCTGGCCGCGGGTTGCTCACTCATCAGAAAACACACTCAAAAAATTAATGATCGGCAAAAACGGCCGATAACAAAACTATCGAGCATTTTGCCAGAGCTGAGCGTCGACCGAGAGAAATGTCAGTCATTCAACGCACATCAGTAGGCTATATTTCGCCCCACGGCGATTATGGTCTGCGCAATTCCCAGGCACTGAGCGGTGTCAGTCACCTGTGGCAGGATTTTTTTGCCCAGGCACTGGCCGATCATCTGGGCGATGCTGCGCCGGTTCCCGGCAGTTACACACCCGTCGCTGTCGACGGCCCGATCGAACCGACCGTTGGCGCCGAGCTGCTCGAACACATCGTCACGCAGCGCACCTGCGACGTGAAGGACACTGAAGTCCGCCCGCCTGAGCCGCTGTTCCTGCCGATTGCCGAGTTCGAAATGGACCTGGCCGACAAACCATTCCCGCCGTTCCCGCCGCAAGAAATTCTCGCGCAACAGAAACAGCAAGACTTCGAAAGCGCCTGGGTGCGCCCGATCGTCCTCGCTGCCGGTCAGCCACTGCCTGCGCCAGGCCCGGCACCGCAACCGCGTCCGTTGCACCTGCCGATTGCCGAGTTCGAACTCGATCTGCTGGACAAACCGGCAACCCCCTACCCTCACGAAGAACTGGTCGAGCAACAGAAGCAATTCGACTTCGATAACGGCTGGGCTCGCCCGATCGTCCTGCAAAACCTGCGCATCGCCGCCTGAGTCTCAACCCTAGCGACACACCCACCACGGTCCGACATCCAGATGAAAATGGTTGCGATGAGCAGCGTTGTAGTCCGGGCTCAACACCACGCTGAACAGGTCACACGCGCCATCGCGAACCTTGCGTAGAAAGCGCGCATCATCATTGTCCTTCGGCCAGTCCCGCAGCACGCTGATACTGCGCCCGTCCGCCAGGCGAAAGCCGGCGATATCCAGTGCATCGGCGGTCGCGTGCTGGCTGCGTGAAGTGTTTTCACGGCTGTACATAGTGCGGCAGGCAAAACTCCCGAGGTGATCGACCCGCGCCACCGCCTGCCCATACGTGGCCTGCGCCGCCGGTTGCAAGGCATGCCGTTCAAACAGCACGAAGGCCACCGCCAACGGGCAACTGGCGAGGAAGCTGCTGCTCAGCGCCACCTCGCCGCCTTGCACACGCAAGGTGTTGCTCAACGGGCAATCGACGTCCGGGTTACTGTCGGCCTGACGGACGAACCTTAACCCGGCACCGCTGAGCACCTGATCGCAGAGTGGCGGGTTATCGCGCAGTCTCATCAATTTGAAGCGTGTCAGCAGGTTCGGCGTGGCCCGGACATCCAACGGCGCCCAAGGGTTCCAGGCCGCTGGCAATGGTAGCCAGCCGCGCCAGACACCCAACAGCAACCCACCCATCACCAGCATCACTGCCAACAACACTTTCAGAAACCGCACGACCACTCCCTGTCAGTCAGCCTTTGAACAGTTGATTGATCTGCCCGAACGGCAGCGCGCGGTCGGCGAAGTCGAAGGTGCCCTGGCCCTGAATTTCCTGCGCGGCCTGATAAAAGGCTCCATAGGCCGCACGGGCCATGGCCGAACCGACGCTGATCCGTTTGACGCCCATTTCACTGAGCTGCGCCACGTTCAACCTGAGACCGCCGGCCATCAGCACATTGACCGGCTTCGGCGCCACCGCACGGACCACCGCCAGTATCTCTTCAGCGGTGCGCAGGCCCGGCGCATAAAGCACATCGGCGCCCGCCTCGGCAAAGGCCTGCAAGCGGCGAATGGTATCGGCCAGGTCCGGATTACCGTGCAGGTAATTCTCGGCACGCGCAGTCAGGGTGAACGGGAACGGCAAACTGCGTGCTGCCGCGACGGCTGCTTCGATGCGGGCGACGGCGTGTTCAAAGCAATAGATCGGAGCGTCTTCACGGCCGGTAGCATCTTCGATCGAACCCCCTACCGCGCCAGCAGTGGCGGCGCGCAGCAGGCTCTCGGCGGACGCCTGCGGGCTGTCGGCGAATCCGTTTTCCAGATCGACGGCGACTGGCAGATCGCTCGCGGCGACAATCGCCCGAACGTTGACCAGCGTCTCTTCGAGTTTTACCGCGCCGTCCGGGCGGCCCAGCGAAAAAGCATAACCGGCACTGGTGGTCGCCAGCGCCTGGTAACCCAGACTGGCGAGCATTTTTGCCGAACCAGCATCCCACGGATTGGGAATCACAAAGGCCCCGGCACCTTCGTGCAAGGCCTTGAATGTTTTGGCTCTAAGGGTTTGCGCATCCATTGGCTCGCTCCTGTAGAAGGGAAAAACCCGTCGTCAGAGCAAACCAAGCTGCTCGGCGGCGGGCTCTCTATATAGCTCAGGCAGCGCTGGCAAGCCAGGCAAACGCGTCATCAACCGAGTATGAAAGCGCTGCGCCAGGGCGGCAGCCAGCAGGTTGTCAGCGGTGTGCAGGAAGATGTACGGCGTGCGGCCCTCTTCGATCCATTGGGCGATTTTCTCGACCCACGGTGTCAGGAACGAATCGTTGGCTTCAAGCACCGGATGGCCGATGAAGCGCACTTGCGGGAACTGGGTGAAGGCCGCCGGACGCGGTGGCACCTTGGGCTTTTTCGCTTGCGCGTGGAGCACTGAGGGTTCGGTCGACGTGCAACTGAACAGTGCCCGTGGATCGAGGCAAATGCGCTCCACGCCACGGTCCAGCAACAGCCGATTGAGCATCCGTTCGGCGTCGCCTTTGGCAAAGAAATCCCGATGCCGCACCTCAACCGCCAAGGGCCGCTGTAGCTCATCGATGAACCCGGCCAGTTCAGCCAGCCGTTGCGGGGTGAACGCTGCCGACAACTGCAGCCAGAACGGCGAAACCCGCTCGCCAAGTGGGCTGAGCAATTGCACGAAGGTTTCGGCGGCGCTCAGTTGATCGCGCAGATCACCACCGTGGCTGATGTCGCCGGGAAATTTGGCGGTAAAGCGAAAGTGTTCGGGCATCGTCTGCGCCCAACGCTCTACCGTCGCCTGCGCAGGGCGCGCATAAAACGTGGTGTTGCCTTCAACGGCGTTGAAGACCTGCGAGTACAGACCGAGAAATTCGTTGGGACGGGCGTTTTGCGGATAGAGGTACTCGCGCCAGGCGTTTTCGCTCCAGGACGGGCAACCGAGGTAGTAAGGCAGCCGCATCAGATGTGCAGGTCGAGACCCAGCACTTCCATATCCCAATCGACGAAAGCCGCGGTGCTCAAGTAGCTGGCCAGGGCCATCGCCACGCTTTTGCTCATGGCACGATGATAGATCATGTCCTGCTGACGGGCGGGAAGATTGCTCAGGCGTTGCGCAGAAGCCTTGGCGGCGCGGGCAGCCAGTTGCTCTTCGGAAGGGAACTCCAGCTCGCCATCGATTTCCTCGATGGACTCGTCCACCGACACATTGCCTTTGCGAGGCTTGCGCTGGATGGGGTAGGACTGAGAGGAAAAGCCGTCTATGCGCATAAGTACAAACTCGCTATCGATGATGGCAATTTAGCGGCACCCACCGGTGTTCGCAAACTTCCAAGTGATAACTAGAGCACATAAACCGGAAAAGGTTTAAAAGCAGCCCTTGGAAACTGACGACTGGCAAAGATCGCAGCCTGCGGCAGCTCCTACAGCCGATCCGTAGGAGCTGGCGAAGCCTGCGATCTTTTGATCTTTTGATTCTCTGATTTTCGAAGCTCAACGGCCCTTGGGAGTCGCCACTTTATCGCGCAGGTAAACCGGTTGTGCCTCGTCCGCCCGAATCGCCTCACCACGTTCCCAGGCGAAGCGGGCCAGCGTCAGCAAGTCTTCGGCGTGAGGTAGCATGCCAGCGTCCTGCCCCGTCAGCTTGACCGCAATTCGCTCGCCATAGCCCCAACCGGTGCCTGCGCCGAACCAGTCGCCCGTGGCATCTGCCGGCAATGCAACCCCTTGCGGTGGCAACACCGCTTCAACCCCCACCAGGCGCATTTCACCGGCAGTTTCGCGGTAGCAGCCCCAATACACTTCATCCATCCGCGCATCGATGGCCGCCGCGACCTGCCGTGCACCGTGCTCACGCAACGCTCGCTGCGCCAGCACCGCCAGGTTGGACACCGGCAACACCGGGCGATCCAGGGCAAATGCCAGGCCTTGAACCACGCCAATGGCAATTCGCACACCGGTAAACGCCCCAGGGCCGCGGCCAAAGGCAATCGCATCAACCGCTTGCAACGTGGTGCCCGCCTCGGCCAGCAACTGCTGGATCATCGGTAGCAACTTCTGCGCGTGCAGGCGCGGGATCACCTCGTAATGGCTCGTAACCTTGCCGTCATGCAGCAAGGCAACGGAGCAAGCTTCAGTCGCGGTGTCCAGGGCCAGCAAGGTGCTCATCGATGTTTCCGTCAGAGAGGTAGAAAAGTGCGCCAGTATAAACAACAACGGCCCGCAAGCGGGCCGTTGAAGGTAAAGCCAATCAGCTTTCTCAGCTCAGTGCTTCAAGCACCTTGCCGGTGATCGCTTCTACAGAGCCAACACCTGAGATATGGCTGTAAACCGGCTTGCCTTTGGCTGCCGACAGTTGCTGGTAGAAATCCACCAGCGGCTTGGTCTGGGAGTGGTAGACCGACAGACGATGACGCACGGTTTCTTCAGTGTCGTCTTTACGCTGCACCAGCGCTTCGCCGGTGATGTCGTCCTGGCCCGCGACTTTCGGCGGGTTGTAGACGGTGTGGTAAACGCGGCCACTGGCTTCGTGTACACGACGACCGGCGATACGCTGAACGATTTCTTCGTCATCGACAGCGATTTCAACCACGTGGTCCAGCTCGACACCGGCCTTCACCAGCGCTTCAGCCTGGGGAATGGTGCGCGGGAAGCCGTCGAACAGGAAACCGTTGGCGCAATCAGCCTGGCTGATGCGTTCCTTGACCAGGTTGATGATCAGGTCATCGGAAACCAGACCGCCCGCATCCATGATGCTCTTGGCTTTAATGCCCAGTTCGGTGCCGGCCTTGACCGCAGCACGCAGCATGTCGCCGGTGGAGATCTGTGGAATAGCGAATTTTTCAGTGATGAACTGAGCCTGAGTACCTTTACCGGCCCCGGGAGCTCCCAGCAGAATGACGCGCATCGATGTGCTCCTCAATTTCTTATTTAGATAACGATCGGATTTGCCGCGTGGGGCCAATCTCATAAACAGGGTCGTGGGCCGCCCAAACGGCCAAAGGCTGATCAAGATACACAGCAGGCCCGGACCATACAAGCCGCCGAAAGTCGGAGCAACCCGTGCCTGTTACACCCTGGCGACGAGGCGATCCAGGTCGCACCCCCATAACAAAGTGTCGCCTGACAACGGCGACCCGCCCTCGCGGACCGGTCGCCTGAAGCCGTAGCCCCCTCTTTTACACGCCGCAAAAGACCTTAGCCGGTATTGCGCAAACCGGCGGCAATCCCCGCCACAGACACCAGCAACGCCTGTTCTACCGGGCTGCCCTGCACCACTTCCGGCTGCCGCGAGCGGGCCAACAGCTCGGCCTGCAATAGATGTAGCGGGTCGAGGTAGGTGTTACGCAAACGGATGAACTCCAGGGTGTCGGGGCTATGGGCCAGCAACTGCGACTGGCCGGTCAGGCCCAGGACCACCGAACACGCCTGCGACAATAGGTCGCGTAAATGCACACCCAAAGGTAACAAATCAGGCGTAACCAATCGCTCATCGTAGGACTGGGCAATGTCTGCGTCAGCCTTGGCCAGCACCATCTCCAGCATGTCGATCCGCGTGCGGAAAAACGGCCATTGCTCACGCATCTGCGCCAGCAACTCACCCTCACCACGGGCCAATGCGTTGCTCAACGCCGCTTCCCAGCCGAGCCAGGCCGGCAGCATCAGACGGGTCTGGGTCCAGCCGAAGATCCACGGAATCGCCCGCAGGCTTTCGATCCCGCCAGCGCGGCGCTTGGCTGGACGGCTGCCGAGCGGCAGACGTCCCAGTTCCTGCTCGGGCGTGGATTGACGGAAATACTCGACGAATTGTGGATTCTCCCGCACCACGGCGCGGTAAGCGCTGACGCCATCAGCCGCCAATTCGTCCATCAGGCCGCGCCACGCCGGTTCCGGTGGCGGAGGGGGCAACAACGTTGCTTCGAGCACGGCCGCCAGATATAGGTTGAGGTTTTGTTCGGCGATGTCCGGCAGACCGAATTTGAATCGAATCATTTCCCCCTGCTCGGTGGTGCGGAAACGCCCGGCCACCGAGCCCGGCGGCTGCGACAGAATCGCCGCGTGGGCCGGGCCGCCGCCACGGCCCACGGTGCCGCCACGACCATGGAACAACAACAGTTCCACTTGTTGCTCGCGGCAGATATCCACCAGACGCTCCTGCGCCCGATACTGCGCCCAGGCCGCCGCTGTCGTGCCGGCGTCCTTGGCCGAGTCGGAATAACCGATCATCACCTCCTGCGGCCCTTGCAGACGCGAGCGATAGCCCGGCAGCAGCAATAGCTTCTCGATCACCGGACCGGCGTTGTCCAGGTCAGCCAGGGTTTCGAACAACGGCACCACGCGCATCGGCCGCAGTACGCCGGCTTCTTTAAGCAGCAACTGCACGGCCAGCACATCCGAAGCCGCGCCAGCCATGGAGATCACATAAGAGCCCAGCGACGCCGCCGGTGCCGCCGCGATTTCGCGACAGGTCGCCAGCACTTCAGCGGTGTCAGCCGAAGGTTTGAAATAGGCCGGCAACAGCGGCCGACGATTGTTCAGCTCGCCCATCAGGAAGCGAATACGCGTTTCCTCGTCCCAGTCTTCATAGCGACCGAGCCCGAGGTAATCGGTGATTTCGGTCATTGCCGACGAATGCCGCGACGAGTCCTGACGCACATCCAGCCGCACCAGGAACAGACCGAAGGTCACCGCCCGCCGCAGGCAATCGAGCAACGGGCCGTCGGCAATCACGCCCATGCCGCATTCATGCAGCGACTGATAACACAGCTCCAGCGGGTCAAGCAGCTCGCGGTTGTTTTGCAGCACCTCGGCCGGTGCTGGCGTGATCGCCGTCAAGGAGGCTTGCGCCCAGTTACGCGTCGCGCGCAGACGCTCACGCAGTTGTTTGAGCACCGCACGGTAAGGCTCGGCGCTGTCTCCGGCCTTGGCCCGCAACGCAGCACTGGCCTGCTGCATCGACAAATCGGCGGCCAATTGATCGACATCGCGCAGGTAAAGGTCGGCCGCCATCCAGCGCGCCAGCAGCAAGACTTCACGGGTAACGGCTGCGGTGACGTTCGGGTTGCCGTCACGGTCGCCGCCCATCCACGAGGCGAAACGAACCGGCGCCGCCTCCAGCGGTAAACGCAGACCGGTGGCCGCCTGCAGGGCCTGGTCAGCCTTGCGCAGGTAATTGGGGATCGCCTGCCACAGCGAATGCTCGATCACCGCAAAGCCCCACTTGGCTTCGTCGACCGGGGTTGGCCGGGTTCGGCGAATCTCTTCGGTGTGCCAGGCTTCAGCGATCAGGCGCTGCAATGTCGACTGAATCTGCTCGCGCTCGGCGCTCGTCAGGTCTCTGTGATCCTGCGCGGCCAGCTGCGCGGCGATGGCGTCGTATTTCTGGATCAAGGTCCGGCGGGCAACTTCCGTCGGGTGCGCCGTCAGTACCAGTTCGATCTCCAGCCGTCCCAATTGCCGCGCCAAGGCGTCGCTACCATGCCCTTCAGCCCGCAGGCGGGCGAGCAGTTCGGGCAGCACCCGCGCCTCGAACGGCGCCGGCCGGGACTCTTCGCGCCGGTGAATCAACTGATATTGCTCGGCGATGTTCGCAAGATTCAGGAACTGGTTGAACGCCCGCGCCACTGGCAGCAGTTCATCTTCAGTCAACTGGTTGAGGCTGGCGCGCAGTTCGGCGTCCGTCGAGCCACGTCGATCAGCCTTGGCACCCTTGCGGATCAGCTCGATCTTGTCGAGAAAGCCATCCCCGTACTGCTCGCGAATGGTGTTGCCCAACAACTCACCCAGCAGGTGAACATCCTCGCGCAAGCGTGCATCGATATCAGTCATCAGCAGTTCTCCAGCGAATGGCAGTCGACTTCAAGAGTGCCGTTCGCAGCGGGTTCTTACAAGCCGGGCAACGAATCGACGGTAAAGGGCTAGTCTGAAGAGTAAGCCGTACAAAGGCTTGCCACCGGCCACGGCCGGACACTCATCACACCCTGCCACCCGCAGGTGCATAGTGAGGTCATCATGAAAATCCGTGAGCTAGCCCACCATTGGGAAGAAACCGCCACAGGCCGGTTGACCAAGACCGGCTACACCATTCACCTGGACGTCGAAGCCGCGGCGCGGCTGGCGGCGATTACCGAGATGTACCCCAAACGCCACCCCGAAGAACTGCTGGGCGAACTGATCGGCGCAGCGCTGGAAGAGCTCGAAGCGAGCTTCCCTTACGTCAAGGGTCAGCAGGTGGTCGCAACCGACGAGGAAGGCGACCCGCTCTACGAAGACGTTGGCCCGACACCGCGCTTTCTAGAATTGTCGCGGCGCCACTTGCACGATTTATCGGCTCAGGCCGGCAAGCCAAAACACTGAGACAGCCTGTAAAGCAAAAGCCCCGCCTGAGGTGATCAGGCGGGGCTTTTACGTTAATAAAATCAACGGATCGCAGCCTTTGGCAGCTCTTATGGAACAAAAAATAACTTATTGATTTATATATTATTTTTAAGGGCTGGCTTGCCAGCCCTGGCCCATGTTCCTTGCGCGACAGCGCGGCCTCGAAGAGGGGGCGGCCCCTCCTACGGGGATCGGGCTTTGGCATTTTGACAACCAACAGATCGTAACGGGCTTACGTAGGAGCTGTCGCAGGCTGCGATCTTTGAAGCCGGTAGTGTTTATTGCTGGAGCTGTGGCGTTTCCTGCCCCATGCAACGCACGGCTTTTTTCTTGTTGTTGACCAGCACACCGGTCAGGCCTTTCTGTTCGGTATCAAACAACACCAGCACACCATCGACACACTGGGCGACTTGCGCGGCCGGCTCCAGGGAGACTTTGTAGTCTTCGCCCGGTACGGTCTTGAGCATGGTGAAGTCGTTGAGCAGCAGCGCGTCTTCCGGTTTGGCGAAGTGCAGGTAGCCGTAGTACCACAGCGCCCCGACGGTGCCGAGGATGCTGCAGATACCGGTGATGATCAGCGGGATGGCGTTACGTTCTTCACTCATTGCGGGCTCTCTAAAGGTTCAACTTCTGAATTCGGGGGTGCCGGGTAATTGGGGATTTCTCCCAACCGGCGCAGGCCGTTGAAATGCTGCGGGTCATCAAGGTAGCGCAGCATGACTTTGCGCCAGACCGGGTCGGCAAACGTCTGCACATGGCCGCCACGGACCAACTGCAGCACCTTCGGCGGCGGCGCAGCTTGATACAGGCGGATGCCATTGGAAAGAGGCACGAGTGGATCGTCGATGCTGTGGAAGATCAGTTTTGGCACGCCATTGAGCTGCGGCATCGCGTTGATCGCACTGTCGGCGTCCGGCACCAGCCAGGACAACGGCACCTGAAACGGCCAGGTCATCCACGACGTACTCAGGGCAAACCGCCCGACATCGCGGTAACTGGCCGGCACCCCGTCGAGGACCAACGCCTTGAGCTGGCGCTGACGCTCGGGGTGTTCCACCAGATAGTGCACGGCTAGCGCACCGCCAAGGCTCTGGCCCAGGACGACCAACGGTTTGCCCTGAACCTCGGGCGCCTGGTCCAGCCACTTGAATGCTGCGTCGATGTCCTGATAGATCGCCGGCAGGCCGGGTTTACCCTGCGACAGGCCATACCCGCGATAGTCCACCAGCAGCACCTGGTAACCCTGCTTCGGTAGCCACCAACTGGCCCCCAGATGCCCGGCGAGATTCCCGCCATTGCCGTGCAAGTGCAGCACCGTGCCCTTGACCGCCCCCCCTTTTTTGGCCGGCAGCCACCAGCCATGCAGTATCACGCCATCGGCAGTGGTCAGGCTGACGTCACGGTATTCAAGCCCGGCTTTCTCGGGGGTAAACGGCAGACCGGGATCGGGGTAAAACAGCAAGGCGCTGCAACCGCCGAGGGTCAGGAGAAGGCAGAGGATGCCGAGGATTCTCATCCGATGAAACCCCGCAATGAAGAGTTGAACCGATCGTTCCCACGCTCCCGCGTGGGAACGATCAGCACACTGGATCTTGCCGTCCTTACAGGATATTCGAGTAATCCGCTTCGATCCGGTCCAGGCTCAGGTGATTCAGGAAATTGGAGAAACACATCCAGGCCGACAAGGCGTTCATGTCACGGAACTGGTCCGGCAGGTACTTGGGTGGCTCCACCAAGCCTTCATCCACCAATTGGCGCAGGGTTCGCATGTCTTCCAGCGTGGTTTTGCCGCAAAACAGCAAAGGGATCTGCTCAAGCTTGCCTTTACGCACGGCCAACTGAATGTAGTTGTAAACCATGATAAAGCCCTTGAGGTAGGACAAGTCTTTGGTAAATGGCAGACCGGTTGGCACCGAACCACGGAAAACCCGGCTGGTATTGCTATAACTTTCAGCCATCTCGAAGCCTTGTGCGCGGAAGAACTCGAAGATCTGCAAGAAGTCCGCGCCCTCCTCGGCCATGTGAATCGCACGGGTCCGGTTGGTCAGTTTGCGCAGGCGACTGGGGTAGGACGCGAAGGTGATGATTTCCATCAGGATCGCCAGGCCTTCCTGGGTCACGGTCGAGGACGGTGGACCTTTGGAGAGGAAGGTGCAGATCGGCTGGTTCAGACCGTTGAGGGTGGTGCCGACATGCACCAGCCCTTCATGGACCTCCAGGGCGCGCACGTCACGGTCGTTGAACATCGCGTCGGCGCGGATCTTGATGTAATCGGCACCGGCCGCCGCATCCGCAACGATACCGTCGGACTCGAACACCCGAATGGTTTCCTCGGCCTCACCGAACACTTTGTTCAAGCGGGTTTGCAGCAAATGCACCGCTTCTTTGGCCGTGAGAATCTTCGGCTCGTCCTTGAGGTCGCCCCGGCCATCGATATTGTTCAGGTAGTCGGACATCATCAGGCCAAGGTCGGCCAGGGTCGGGTCACCGGCGTGGAACGCATCGGAGGCTGCGCCGTAAAGCTCTTGCGAGATCAGGCCGAAATCTTCGGTGCCACGCGCTTCGAGCATCCGCACCACCATGCGGTATTCCTTGCACATGCGCCGCATGATCTGCCCGACCGGGTTGAACTGACCGAGCTGACGGGTGATGTCGCGTTCGATGTTCTGGAATTCCAGCTTCACTTTGCTGGAATCGAAGGACAGTGGCCGATTGAGGTAATAGTCACGGTCCACCGCGGGCATTTCCTTGCCTTTGGCCTTGAGGAAACCCTTGCGGATGTTGTCGTCCCACTTGACCGCATCCAGGACCCGAATCGGCGTCTGCGCCAGCACTATGCGATCGGACAAGGTGCGTATCGTCTGCTGGTATTCGTCCACCCGGTGCTCCCTTTGAAAAATTGGACGGCTTTGCTTGGCTTGCTCGATCGTTCCCACGCTGCGTGGGAACGATCGACAAAGGGTACTTACACCGATGCCAGCACCAGGTGCATATATCGCGTCAGAATGCCGAGCATCTCTTGTTCGGCCTCGGGCTCTGCGTCGTTGAGCAGGCCCTGATATTCCATCCGGCCGATAATCGCCGTCAACACTTTGGCATCCTGCTGTGGCTCTCGGGAACCCAATACCTGGAAAAGCTGGCAGGTACCGTGCAGGAGGATCTGCTGATGCGAGCGTACCAGCAGGGCCAGACGCGGATTGAGCAAGGCTTCCTGGCGGAACGCCTGCTCGGCCATCAGGTGCTCGCGGCGGTTGATCAATTGCCGGTGAACATAGTCAGCCATCAGCCGCGCAATATCGTCGGCCAACTGTGAGCGGCACTCAGGACTGCCATCGCCGCTGATGACCATCTCGCGCAACAGGCCTTCGTTGTTGGCCCACAACCTGGCCATGTAGGCAGCACTGCGTTCGACGTATTGAGCGAAGGTATCGGTGAGCAGGTCATCGATATCCTTGAAATAGTAGGTGGTCGCCGACAACGGCACACCGGCTTCGGCGGCCACTGCACGGTGACGTACCGCACGGACACCGTCGCGCACGACGATGCGCATCGCCGCATCGAGAATGTCCTGTCGACGCTGCTCACTTCCCTGTCGGCTGGCTTTGCGACCCTGATACTGAACGCTTTCAGCGACCGCAGTGGCGATGCCAGCTGCTCCTTCTTGAGCAATTGCACGATTCACGACCGGTTTTCCTCTCTAACGTCAAAAGTAACCAATTGATACGTTTGTACCAGACAGGCAATAAAAAGCCGCCTGTTATAGGCGGCTTTTTAATTGAAACATTTACGCTTGTGGCCGCATGTGCGGGAACAGGATCACATCACGAATCGACGGCGAGTTGGTCAGCAACATCACCAGACGGTCGATGCCGATCCCTTCACCCGCAGTCGGCGGCATGCCGTACTCCAGCGCGCGAACGAAGTCGGCGTCGTAGTGCATGGCTTCGTCGTCGCCGGCGTCCTTGTCGGCCACCTGAGCCATGAAACGCTCGGCCTGGTCTTCCGCGTCGTTCAACTCGGAGTAGGCGTTGGCGATTTCGCGGCCACCGATGAACAGTTCGAAACGGTCGGTGACGTTCGGGTTCTCGTCATTGCGGCGGGCCAGCGGCGACACTTCGAACGGGTACTGGGTAATGAAGTGTGGCTGCTCCAGCTTGTGCTCGACCAGTTCTTCGAAAATCATCACCTGCAGCTTGCCCAGGCCTTCGAAGCCCAGCACCTTGGCGCCGGCCTTCTTGGCGATGGCGCGAGCCTTGTCGATGTCGTTCAGGTCATCGGCGGTCAGCTCAGGGTTGTACTTGAGGATCGAGTCGAACACCGACAGACGGGCGAACGGCTCGCCGAAGTGGAACACCTTGTCGCCGTACGGCACGTCGGTGCTACCCAGAACCAGCTGCGCCAGCTCGCGGAACAGCTCTTCGGTCAGGTCCATGTTGTCTTCGTAGTCGGCGTAGGCCTGGTAGAACTCCAACATGGTGAATTCAGGGTTGTGACGAGTCGAAACGCCTTCGTTACGGAAGTTGCGGTTGATCTCGAACACTTTTTCGAAACCGCCGACCACCAGACGCTTCAGATACAGCTCTGGCGCGATACGCAGGAACATTTCCATGTCCAGCGCGTTGTGGTGAGTCTCGAACGGCTTGGCCGCGGCACCACCCGGAATGGTTTGCAGCATCGGCGTTTCCACTTCGAGGAAGTCACGCTTCATCAGGAAGCTGCGGATGTGCGCGATAACTTGCGAACGCACGCGGAAAGTCTGGCGCACGTCTTCGTTGACGATCAGGTCAACGTAGCGCTGGCGATAGCGCTGCTCCGTGTCAGTCAGGCCGTGGTGCTTGTCCGGCAGCGGGCGCAGGGACTTGGTCAGCAGGCGCACGCTGGTCATTTCGACGTACAGGTCGCCCTTGCCGGAACGGGCCAGGGTGCCTTCGGCAGCAATGATGTCGCCCATGTCCCAGGTTTTCACCGCGGCCAGGGTTTCTTCGGACAGAGTCTTACGGTTGACATAGACCTGAATACGACCAGTCATGTCCTGGATCACCATGAACGAGCCACGGTTGAGCATGATGCGACCGGCAACCTTGACCGGGATTGCAGCCTCTGCCAGCTCTTCCTTGGTCTTGTCCGCGTACTGTTTCTGCAAGGCATCGCAGTAATTGTCGCGGCGGAAGTCGTTCGGGAAGGCATTGCCCTTGGCGCGCTCGGCAGCAAGCTTTTCCTTGCGCAGGGCGATCAGGGAGTTTTCTTCCTGTTGCAGGGCTTGCGGATCGAGTTCTAGGTCGCTCATGTCTTTAAATTTTCCATCACAGGTTCGTTGCCCCCGCCACAGACGGGGGACTTGAGGTCGGGCTGACGGTTTACAGCCCCGATTTCAGGCTGGCTTCCAGGTATTCGTCGATATCACCGTCGAGCACCTTGTCGCAGTCGCTGCGTTCGATATTAGTGCGCAGATCCTTGATCCGCGACGCATCAAGCACATAAGAACGGATCTGGTGACCCCAGCCGATATCCGACTTGGTGTCTTCCAGCGCCTGAGAAGCGGCGTTGCGCTTCTGCATTTCCTGCTCGTACAACTTGGCCCGCAGCATTTTCATGGCGGTGTCTTTGTTGGCGTGCTGGGAACGTTCGTTCTGGCAGCTGACCACAGTGTTGGTCGGTACGTGGGTAATACGTACGGCCGAGTCAGTGGTGTTTACGTGCTGACCACCGGCACCGGAGGAGCGGTAGGTGTCGATCCGCAGGTCTGCCGGGTTGATCTCGATTTCCACCTTGTCGTCGATCTCGGGCGAGACGAACACCGCGCAGAACGAAGTGTGGCGACGGTTGCCGGAGTCGAACGGGCTCTTGCGCACCAGACGGTGCACGCCGATCTCGGTCCGCAACCAGCCAAAGGCGTATTCACCCTTGATGTGCACGGTCGCGCCCTTGATCCCGGCGACTTCACCGGCGGACAGTTCCATAATGGTTGCGTCGAAACCGCGTTTGTCGGCCCAGCGCAGGTACATGCGCAGCAGGATGTTGGCCCAGTCCTGGGCTTCGGTGCCGCCGGAACCGGCCTGGATGTCCAGGTAGGCGTTGTTCGGGTCCATTTCGTGGCTGAACATGCGGCGGAATTCAAGCTTGGCGAGGTTTTCCTCGAGACGGGCCAGCTCGGCGACGACATCGCTGACTGCGCCTTCGTCGTTTTCTTCGACGGCCATGTCCAGCAGGTCGCGGCAATCGGCCAGACCGGTGTTCAATTCGTCGAGGGTCTCGACGATCTGCGCCAGCGCAGCGCGCTCGCGGCCCAACTCCTGGGCGTATTCAGGTTTGTTCCAGACACTCGGATCTTCAAGCTCGCGATTGACTTCGGTCAGACGCTCATGCTTTTGATCGTAGTCAAAGATACCCCCGAATAGTTTCGGAGCGCTCGGACAGGTCCTTGATACTGTTAAGGATCGGGTTGATTTCCATGACGGGCAGCACTCGTTGGCGAACTTTTGAAAGCCGGCGAGTATAACGTAATCACGCTCTCACGGCAGCCCGCCTGGCGGCTTTAGCAGCGAATGAACGCTTGGGTTCATTCGATCCCCACCTGATTGCGCCCATTGTTCTTCGCCAGGTACAACCCCTTGTCCGCTGCCGAGATCAATTGACGGTAATCGCTGCCCGGCTGCGGGGTCACGGTCGAGAGGCCGATGCTGATGGTCAGGCTCGCCCCTTCGGTCGGGAATGTGTGTGGAATCTTCATCCCGGCCACCGTCTGACGGAGTTTTTCCGCGACCAGACGCGCCCCGCCCGGCGAGGTATTGGGCAATACCAGAACGAACTCTTCACCGCCATAACGCGCCGGCAGATCGGAAGGCCGGCTGCTGGCATCGCGGATCGCCGTGGCGACCTTGCGCAGGGCTTCGTCGCCTTCAAGGTGGCCGAAGCTGTCGTTGTACGCCTTGAAATAGTCGACATCGATCATCAAAAGCGACAGTTGCGCCTGGTCACGCATGGCACGGCGCCATTCCAGTTCGAGGTACTCGTCGAAATGGCGGCGGTTCGACAGGCCGGTCAGGCCGTCGGAGTTCATCAGCCGTTGCAGCACCAGGTTGGTGTCGAGCAACTGCTGCTGGCTGACCCGGAGCGCACGATAAGCCGCGTCGCGCTGGATAAGGGTGGTGTAGGAGCGCGAGTGATAGCGAATGCGCGCCACCAGTTCGATGTTGTCCGGCAGCTTTACCAGGTAATCGTTGGCCCCCGCGGCAAACGCCGCGCTCTTGATCAGCGGGTCTTCCTTGGTCGACAGCACAATGATCGGAATGTCCTTGGTCGCCGGGTGATTGCGGTATTCGCGCACCAGCGACAGGCCGTCCAGACCCGGCATGACCAGATCCTGCAAAATCACCGTCGGCTTGATACGAATCGCCTGGGCGATGGCCTGATGCGGGTCTGCGCAGAAATGGAAGTCGATGTTGTCTTCGTTCGCCAGCCCGCGGCGCACGGCTTCACCGATCATGGCCTGGTCGTCGACCAGCAGCACCATCGCGGCATTTTCATCGGTTTTGAAATCGTCGAGCTGTAAGTCATCCATGTGCGGGGACCTGAATAAGGCGAGTACAGCTGCAATGATGAGTCATTTCGCAAAGATCTCCAGCAATCGTGGCGCTATCTTGTCCAGCGGGTGAATTTCCACAGCAGCATCGATGGCGACGGCCGCTTTCGGCATGCCATAGACCGCACTGCTGCGCTGATCCTGAGCCATGGTCAGGTAACCCTGCTGACGCATCAATTTAAGTCCCTGAGCGCCATCGCGCCCCATGCCGGTCAGCAATACACCCACTGCACCACCGTCCCAGTAAGTGGCCACGCTTTCGAAAAACACGTCGATCGAGGGCCGATAGATCTCGTTGACCGGCTCGGCGGTGTAGGCCAGCGTACCATTCTTCAATAAACGAATATGGTGGTTGGTGCCCGCCAGCAGCACCGTGCCGCTTTGCGGCGGCTCGCCTTCCCGGGCCAGCCGCACATCCAGACCGCTGGCGCTGCCGAGCCAGTCAGCCATACCTGCCGCGAACACCTGGTCAACGTGCTGAACCAGCACGATGGCCGGCGCAAAGTCGCGTGGCAGGCCCTTGAGCAAGGCTTCCAGCGCCGCCGGCCCACCGGCAGAAGAGCCGATGGCCACCAGGCTCTGGCGTTGCCCGGAACTGCGGAAATGGGGCGGTGCTGAGCGCTCGCGGTGACTGCGCTCGCCGATCAGCCAGCCGATATTCATGATCTTGCGCAGCAGCGGCGCGGCGGCTTCTCTCGGATCGCCCGCGCCAAGGGCCGGGGTATCGACCACATCCAGCGCGCCGTGGCCCATGGCCTCGAACACCCTGTGGACATTCTGCTGCCGGTCCACCGTGACGATGACGATGGCGCACGGGGTCTCGGCCATGATCCGGCGGGTCGCTTCGACGCCATCCATGACCGGCATGATCAGGTCCATCAGGATCAGGTCCGGCGTGAACTCGGCGCAACGTTGCACCGCCTCGGCCCCGTTTTTGGCGACCCAGACCACCTCATGCGCCGGCTCGAACGCCAAGGCTCGCCGCAGGGCCTCCACCGCCATGGGCATATCGTTGACGATAGCGATCTTCATGCCTGCGCTCCTCCTATGAGCTCAACCACCGCATCGAGCAGCGCATCGTCATGAAAGCTGGCCTTGGCCAGATAGTAGTCGGCTCCAGCGTCCAGTCCACGCCGACGGTCTTCTTCGCGATCCTTGTAGGACACCACCATCACCGGCAGCGATTGCAGCCGATTGTCACGTCGCAACAACGAAACCAGCTCGATCCCGTCCATGCGCGGCATATCAATGTCGGTAATCAGCAGATCGAAATCCTCGGCGCGCAGCGCGTTCCAGCCGTCCATGCCATCAACCGCAACGGCCACGTCATAACCACGATTGAGCAGCAGCTTGCGCTGCAACTCACGAACCGTCAGTGAGTCATCGACCACCAGAATGCGTTTGCGCGCAACGATGGCGGTCTGCTGGCTGTGCCGGGCGATCCGTTCCAGGCGACCGGTATTGAGCAGCTTGTCCACCGAGCGGAGCATGTCTTCGACGTCGACGATCAGCGCCACCGAACCGTCATCGAGCAAGGCCCCGGCAGAAATGTCCTGAACCTTGCCCAAACGCTCATCCAGCGGCAGCACCACCAACGTGCGCTCGCCAATAAAGCGCTCGACGGCCACACCGTAGACCGCATCGCGCTCACGGATCACCACGACCTTGAGTGTGGCCGGACTGTTCTGACTCGCCGGACGGTTCAGCAACTGGCTCGCGGCAACCAGGCCAACGTGCCGACCTTCGTGCCAGAAGTGCTGACGACCTTCCACCTGGACGATGTCGTCCGACGCCAGATCGCACATGCGCTCGATATGCGCCAACGGAAAGGCATACGCCTCCTCGCCGACTTCCACCACCAGGCTGCGCACCACCGACAACGTCAGCGGCACCTCAAGGTGGAAACGACTGCCCTCGCCTGCCTTCTGCTCCAGCATCACGGCGCCACGCAACTGGCGGACCATGTGCTGAACCGCATCCAGGCCGACACCGCGTCCGGACACTTCGGTGACCTTGTCGCGCAGGCTGAAGCCCGGCAGGAAGAGGAACGTCAGCAGCTCATCTTCACTCAGTTGCGCGGCGGTCTCGGCGGGTGACAACTGGCGCTCGACGATGCTGCGGCGGACCCGTTCCAGATCCACGCCATGACCGTCATCGCTCAACTCCAGCACCAGCAACCCGGCCTGATGGGATGCGCGCAAGCGGATCAAGCCCTCGGCGGGTTTACCGGCCAACAGGCGTTGCTCGGGCGTTTCAATGCCGTGGTCCACAGCGTTACGCAACAAATGGGTCAGCGGTGCTTCGAGCTTTTCCAGCACGTCGCGATCAACCTGGGTCTTTTCGCCCTCGATCTCCAACCGCACTTGCTTGCCCAGACTACGGCCCAGATCGCGCACCATCCGCGTTTGCCCGGCCAGCACATCGGCAAACGGTCGCATGCGGCAGGCCAGCGCCGTGTCATACAACACCTGAGCACGCTGGCTGGCCTGCCAGGCGAACTCATCGAGCTCGGCAGTTTTCTCCGCCAACAGTTGCTGGGATTCGGCCAACAATCGCCGTGCATCGCCGAGCGCCTCCAGCGCCTCAAGGCTCAGGTCCTGCTCTTTAAGGTGGACGTTGAGATTTTCCAGAGCGCGCAGGCTGTTGTTCTGCATGCGTTTGAGGCGCTGCATCGTCGCCAGGTACGGCTTGAGACGATGGGTTTCCACCAGTGATTTGCTGGACAGGTCGAGCAGACTGTTCAAGCGTTCGGCGGTAACCCGCAACACCCGCTCGCCGCCCTCGGTGACGCGCTTGGCTTTACGCGACGCTTCTACCGAGGCCGCCAGCGACGACTCGAGTTCTGACACCAGGTCTGGCGGCTCGACTCGCAGCGCCGGTGGCTCGGGAGGCAATGAAGGCTGTGCAACGGCAGGCGCGGCGACCGCCAGGGGATCCAGCAAACGCCCCATCAACGCTACATAAGCGTCGATGTCACTCGGTCCGACATTGGCGCTGCCCGGCGTGGCGATACGCATCAGCAAGTCTGTGCCTTGCAGTAGCGCATCAATGTGTTCAGGGCGCAACAAGAGGCGACCTTCCTGCGCGCTGACCAGGCAATCTTCCATCACATGGGAAACGCTGACCCCGGCATCCACACCGACAATCCGCGCCGCGCCCTTGAGCGAATGCGCGGCGCGCATGCAGGCTTCCAGATGATCGGCCTGGGTCGGATCGCGTTCCAGCGCCAGCAGCCCGGCGCTGAGCACTTGGGTCTGGGCCTCGGCTTCAAGACTGAAAAGCTCCAGCAGCGACGCGTCGCGCATTTGATCAGGGGTCATGTCAGGCTCCGGGTCACGGCGGACAACAACTGCTCTTCATCCAGCCAGCGCAGGCTGCGATCTCTGAATTGCAGTACGCCACGGGTGTATTTGGCGCTGGCCTGCTGGCCCGACCGGGAGGCAGCGTCGAGGATCCGCTCATCAATGGCGTGAATCCCGTCCACCTCATCCACCGGCACCACCACCGGACCGCCGTGAGCGGCGATGATCAACAGACGCGGCATGATCCGCACACCCGAGGCGCCCCCCGTAGTCGCTTCCAGCCCGAGCAACTCCACCAGCGACAGGCACGCCACCAGCGCACCACGCACATTCGCCACCCCCAGCAAGGCCCGCGAACGCTGATGCGGCAATGAATGAATCGCCTGCAAGGGCGCCACTTCCACCAGACTGCGAGTGGCCAGGGCCAGCCATTCTTCGCCGAGACGGAACATCAATAACGAGCGCGTCACCACCTCCGTTTCGACGGCAATGGACGCTTGCGCGCGATCATCCTGCTGCAACGCATAGCGATCCAGCAGACGCGTTGCCGCCGCCGAATACACCGCGCAATTACGACAGTGAATGTGTTCGATCAGTAACGGGCAGGACTTGTCGCCGTGGATACCGATACGGTTCCAGCAGTCGTCGATGGCCTGGGCATCGTCATGGGTCACGTTCAACGAAACAGAACCGGTCATCGTTTACGCTCACTGTCAGCGGTGCGCTCGCTACGGGCGGCGCGTTCCTGCAATCGACGGGCCCCGACTGCATCCCCCTGGGACGCCAGCAGCGCGGACAAGTGCATCAGCGCGTCGGGGTGTTGCGGTTGCAAATAAAGCGCCTTGCGATAAAAGCCCTGGGCTTGCGGCATGTTGCCGGCGACATCGCTGAGCAGCCCCAACCAGTAAAACACCTGCGCCACCGGCTCATGGTTACGCAGGTACTCCTCGCAGGCGGCCTGCGCTTCGAGGCTCTTACCTTCGTTGGCCAGGGTCGCAATGTTCGCCAGCAGAGCGGCAGCATCGGTGTTCGACACCGCCTCCAAACGCGCACTTGGCGCCGGTGCAACGGCAGCAAAAGGCCGGTTGCGCACCGGCGGCGGTGGAGCGCTGTGCAGCGGCAAATTCACCGGCAACGGCGATCCAGTAAACACGGGGGGCGGTGCGGGTTCAGGCTCGCTGTAACGGCTGAAGGCGAAGGATTGTGGAATACCGATCGAACGCATCCCCAGGCGGCCCAGCAAACTGCCTTCGGCCGGGCCGATAAACAGCACGCCGTCCACGTGGGTCAAGCGCTTGAGCACTTCCAGAACCTGCTTCTGGGTGGGCTGATCGAAATAGATCAGCAGGTTGCGACAAAAAACGAAGTCATAGGGCAGTTCATTGGCCAGCAGCGTCGGATCCAGCAGGTTACCCACCTGCAAACGCACCTGCTCGCGCACTCGATCGCTGACGCGATAACCGTCGCCTTCGCTGCTGAAGTGCCGCTCGCGGAAATCGGTTTGCTGGCCACGAAAGGAGTTCTTGCCGTACAGCGCACGCCTGGCCCGCTCAACCGACAGCGGACTGACATCCAACCCGTCGACCTTGAATTGATGCGGCGCAAGCCCGCCATCCAATAACGCCAGGGCAATCGAATGCGGCTCCTCGCCGGTCGAGCACGGCAGACCGA
>CAYNGZ010000041.1:0-2499 GCA_964396695.1 uncultured Pseudomonas sp. | reverse complement strand
CCCCGAGCTCCCCCCTGGCCCTTGTTCTGTGCCAGGCGCTTGACCGCCAGTTTGGCCAGGGTCGCAAAGGATTCCGGGTACCGAAAAAACCAGGTTTCCGGGACGATCACCGCTTCGATCAACGCCTGTTGCTCGTCTTGCGAACCTTGCAGCCGCTGCCAGTACACATCGGACGTTTCCACGCACTGCGCCGTCATGCGCTGGCGCACGGCCCGCTCGATGATCGCCGAGCCGACGGAGTTCACGTCCAGGCCGATGCGTTCTTTGAGGAAATCGAAAAAACGCTGGTCGTTGCTCATGGGCGCTCCTCAAGCATCGCCACGTCCAGCGGCGGTGACGGAAACAGCAGCGCCCGCACCTGAGCATCCAGCAAGTCTGCGACACGAACCCATTGCAACAGTCCTTGCGCGTCTTCACGTACCGGCCCCAAATACGGCGCCTGGTGGTTGTCCAGGCCATAGGGCTGGAAGTCCGCCGGGTTGCAACGCAGGGTGTCGGTGGCCTGCTCGAGAATCAGCCCGAGCAATTGCCCGGGCGTGGCGTCATCGGGCTGATAGTGCACCAGCACCAATCGGGTGCTGGTGCGAGCCTGGGCCGGCTGACCGAACGCCAGCGCGCCGACATCAATCACCGGCACCACGGCGCCGCGATAGGCAAACACCCCCGCGACCCACGACGGCGCCCCGGCAATTGGCTTGAGCGCCAGGCGCGGCAGCACTTCAGCCACCTCGATGGCTTGCAGTGCATAGCGCTCGTCGCCGATGCGAAACACCAGGAACAATGACTGTTTGGGCGCCATGCCTGCCCCCCGTTTCGCCACGAGCTCGCTCATCAGACTTTGAATCGCGAGACGCCGCTGCGCAGCCCCACGGCCACCTGGCTCAGTTCGTCGATGGCGGAACTGGCCTGACGCAGTGACTCGACCGTCTGGCTGCTGGCATCGCCCAACTGCACCAGTGCATGGTTGATCTGCTCGGCGCCCGTGGCCTGGGCCTGCATCCCTTCGTTGACCATCAACACCCGCGGCGCCAGCGCCTGAACCTGATGGATGATCTGCGACAGCTGCTCACCGACCTGCTGCACTTCGGACATGCCGCGGCGCACTTCTTCGGAGAATTTGTCCATGCCCATGACGCCGGCCGACACGGCCGACTGGATCTCGCGAACCATCTGCTCGATGTCGTAAGTAGCGACGGCGGTCTGGTCTGCCAGACGTCGAACTTCGGTGGCGACCACGGCGAAACCGCGACCGTATTCACCGGCCTTTTCCGCTTCGATGGCGGCGTTCAGCGACAGCAGGTTGGTCTGGTCCGCGACCTTGACGATGGTCACCACCACCTGATTGATGTTGCCGGCCTTCTCGTTGAGGATCGCCAGTTTGGCATTGACCAGATCGGCCGCGCCCATCACCGAGTGCATGGTCTCTTCCATGCGCGCCAGCCCTTGCTGACCGGAACCGGCCAGCACCGAGGCCTGATCGGCGGCGGTGGAGACCTCGGTCATGGTCCGCACCAGATCCCGCGAGGTGGCGGCGATTTCGCGCGAGGTGGCGCCGATCTCAGTGGTGGTGGCCGCCGTTTCAGTGGCGGTCGCCTGCTGCTGTTTGGACGTGGCGGCGATTTCGGTGACCGACGTGGTGACCTGTACCGAGGAGCGCTGCGCCTGGGACACCAGCGAGGTCAGCTCGGTCATCATGTCGTTGAAGCCGGTTTCCACCGCACCGAATTCGTCTTTGCGATCCAGGTTCAGGCGGCTGCTGAGATCGCCAGTACGCATGATCTCGAGGATCTGCACGATGCGGTTCATCGGCGCCATGATGGCGCGCATCAGCAGCAGGCCGCAGAGGCCGGCAGCGATGACCGCCACCAGCAAAGACACGCCCATGCTGACTTTTGCCGCGGTGACCGCCTGGCGGATGGCCTCGGTGGCGGCATTGGACTGATCACGATTGCTATCAATCACAACATTCAACTGCTTGCGGCCATCCACCCACGCGGGCGTCAATTCCTGCTCCAGCGCTAGACGGGCCTGTTCGTATTGTTTTTGCTGATACAAACCGACGACTTTACCCAACAGCTGATTGTACGTTTGATAACGAGCCTCGAACGCTTCGAAATCGACCCGATCCTCAGTCGTGAAGATCGTTTTCCGATAGTTGCTCATCTCGTCTTTCAGGTGCGCCTCGGCGCCCTTGTACAGCTCCAGATCAGCAGCACTCATGTCGCGATGTTCCGAGAGGCCAACGATCCGTTGAGTCAGGACATAGCTGTCGACCCAGGCGCCGCGAATCATCGAACTGTAATACAGCCCCGGAACGGCATCCGTCTGGACCGTTTCCTCACTGGACTCAATCTTCAGCAGACTGGACAACGAGACCATGACCATCAGCAGCATGATCGCGATAATTACCGCAAAGCCCGCCAAACAGCGTTGGCGCAACGTCCAGTTCTTCACAGTCGCTCCTCGGAGCCACTAAAGTGGAGGGGTGCATAACAGAGG
>CAYNGZ010000040.1:23755-24565 GCA_964396695.1 uncultured Pseudomonas sp. | reverse complement strand
CCGCGCCTTGACGGTGTGGTGGGCGCATTCCTATAGTGTGCGCAAGTGGCGGAAAGTGGCATGAAGTGGGTTTTTTAAGCGTAAAACGCTAAAATTTGGAGAAACGCTGACGTGTTTCGCGGAGCTAACGCTATCAGTCTCGATGCAAAAGGCCGTCTCGCCATGCCGAGCCGGTATCGTGACGAGCTCGTTTCGCGAAGTTCCGGGCAATTAATTGTCACAATTGATGCCGTTGATCCTTGTTTGTGTGTTTATCCGCTCGATGAGTGGGAGCTGATTGAAACCAAACTGCGCGCACTGCCTTCGCTTCGCGAAGAGAACCGTCGTTTGCAACGCTTGCTGATTGGTAATGCCGTCGACCTCGAGCTCGATGGCAGTGGTCGTTTTCTGGTTCCGCCGCGTCTGCGCGAATACGCAAAGCTGGATAAACGCGCGATGCTGGTAGGCCAACTGAACAAGTTCCAATTGTGGGACGAGGATGCCTGGAATGCGGTTTCTGCTGCTGACCTGGCTGCTATTCAACAACCGGGCGCCATGCCTGATGAACTGCGTGATTTGATCCTGTGACTATTGATAGCGGCTTCAACCACATCACCGTACTGCTTGACGAAGCCGTCGAGGCTCTCGCCGTACGTCCTGATGGCTGCTATCTGGACGGCACGTTCGGACGCGGCGGGCACAGCCGGTTGCTCCTCAGCCAACGCGGCCCCCATTGCCGGCTGCTCGGGATCGAGAAAAGGCCACACCCAATATCCCCCCGGCACACGCCAGCGGCCGGAAGCCTCGCTCGCGAAACCGAGTGAGCCGAGG
>CAYNGZ010000040.1:0-23745 GCA_964396695.1 uncultured Pseudomonas sp. | reverse complement strand
TTTGGTTGGGATGCTGGATTCAACCACACCACCGTACTGCTTGCGGAAGCCGTTTAGGCCTGCGCCGTACGCCCTGATGGCGGCTATCTGGATGGGACGTTCGGGCGCGGGGGGCATAGTCGGCTGATTCTCAGCCAGCTCGGTCCCGATGGTCGGTTGTTGGGGTTCGACAAAGATCCTCAGGCGATTGCCACCGGGCAAACGCTAGCGGCCGAAGACGGCCGCTTTGTCGTTGTGCAGCGCAGCTTTGCCGAGCTCGGTTCGGAAGTTGCCGAACGCGGTCTGGCTGGCAAGGTCAGCGGCGTTCTGCTCGATCTGGGCGTGTCTTCGCCACAGCTCGACGATCCGGAGCGTGGTTTCAGTTTCCTCAATGACGGCCCGCTGGACATGCGCATGGACCCGTCTCGCGGGATCAGTGCGGCAGAATTCGTCAACACCGCACCTGTCGAAGAAATTGCCCGCGTGTTCAAGGAATACGGCGAAGAGCGTTTCTCGGGGCGCATGGCCCGTGCTGTGGTCGAACGCCGTGACATCAAGCCCTTCGAGCGCACTGGCGATCTGGCTGAAGTCCTGAAAGTGGCCAACCCTGCCTGGGAGAAGGGCAAGAACCCGGCAACCCGTGCATTCCAGGGCCTGCGAATTCACGTCAATAACGAGTTGGGCGATCTTGAGGCCGGCCTCGAAGCTGCGCTGGAAGCGCTCGAAGTGGGCGGCCGCCTGGTAGTGATCAGCTTCCATTCGCTGGAAGACCGCATCGTCAAACTGTTCATGCGCAAACTGGTCAAGGGTGAAACCGATAACCTGCCGCGCAACCTGCCGGTACGTTTCGAAGCCTTTGTGCCGAAAATAAAAATCCATGGCAAAGCGCAGTTCGCCGGTGAAGCCGAACTCAAAGCCAACCCTCGTTCCCGTAGCGCCGTCATGCGTGTCGCGGAGAAACTTCGGTGAGCAAGCTCTTCGCCAAGCCGCTTCCGGGCGGAAGCTTTTTCATGCTGCTGCTATTTATCGCCGTATTGATCTCCGCGATTGCGGTGTCCTATAGCGCCCACTGGAACCGTCAGTTGCTGAACTCGCTTTACAACGAGTTGAGCGTGCGCGACAAGGCGCAGGCAGAGTGGGGCCGGTTGATTCTCGAACAGAGCACCTGGACCGCCCATAGCCGTATCGAAGTATTGGCCACCGAACAACTGAAGATGCGCATTCCCGGCGCTGGTGAAGTACGGATGGTGGCGCCATGATGAAACTCGAAGGGGCACTCTTTCCGTGGCGGTTTCGCGTGGTGCTCGGTTTGCTGGGCGTCATGGTGGCGGCCATTTGCTGGCGCATTATCGATTTGCAAGTGGTGGACCGTGACTTCCTGATCGGTCAGGGGGATGCGCGCAGTGTTCGACACATCCCGATTCCGGCTCACCGTGGTTTGATCACCGACCGCAACGGCGAACCGTTGGCCGTGAGCACCCCGGTGACCACCCTGTGGGCCAACGCCAAGGAAATGCAACTGGCCAAGGAAAAGTGGCCGGCCCTGGCGGCTGCGCTGGGTCAGGATCCTAAAGCCCTGACCGAACGACTCGAAGCCCAGGCCAATAAGGAATTCATCTATCTGGTGCGCGGGCTGACCCCTGAGCAGGGGCAGGTCGTGCTCGATCTGAAAGTGCCGGGCGTATACGGCATCGAAGAGTTCCGGCGTTTCTATCCGGCCGGCGAAGTCACCGCGCACATGGTCGGCTTTACCGACATCGATGACCACGGGCGTGAAGGTGTGGAGCTGGCGTACGACGAATGGCTGGCCGGTGTCGCCGGCAAACGTCAGGTCATCAAGGACCGGCGCGGCAGACTGATCAAAGACGTTCAAGTGACCAAAAACGCCAAGGCCGGCAAGCCCTTGGCGTTGTCGATTGACCTGCGTCTGCAATACCTGGCGAACCGTGAGCTGCGCAACGCGATCATCGAGAACGGCGCCAAGGCTGGCAGCCTGGTGATCATGGACGTCAAGACCGGCGAGATCCTCGCCATGGTCAACCAGCCGACCTACAACCCGAACAATCGTCGCAACCTGCAACCGGTAATGATGCGTAACCGCGCGATGATCGACGTGTTCGAGCCGGGTTCGACCATGAAAGCGATTTCCATGAGTGCTGCGCTGGAAACCGGGCGCTGGAAGCCGAGCGATACCGTCGAGGTGTATCCGGGCAGCTTGCAGATTGGTAAATACACCATCAAGGACGTATCCAAGACCGAAGGCCCGGTGCTCGACCTGACCGGCATCCTGATCAACTCCAGTAACGTCGGCATGAGTAAGGTCGCCTTCGATATCGGCGGCGAAACCATTTACCGCCTGGCGCAAAAAATCGGCCTCGGCCAGGACACCGGCCTGGGTTTCCCGGGCGAGCGTGTCGGCAACCTGCCGAACTATCGCGAATGGCGCAAGGCCGAGACGGCCACGCTGTCGTACGGCTATGGCATCTCGGTAACCGCCATTCAACTGGTCCATGCCTTCTCGGCGCTGGCCAACAACGGCCGCATCGCGCCGCTGACCCTGATCAAGACCGACAAGGCTCCGCAAACCACTCAGGTCATTCCGGAAAAAGTGGCGAAGACCATGCAGGGCATGTTGCAGCAAGTGATCGAAGCGCCACGCGGCGTATTCCGTGCGCAAGTGCCGGCCTATCACGTCGCGGGCAAGTCCGGTACCGCACGTAAGACGTCGGTGGGCACCAAAGGCTATGCCGAGAACTCCTACCGCTCGTTGTTCGCAGGTTTTGGTCCCATGAGCGACCCACGCTACGCGATCGTTGTCGTGATCGATGAACCGAGCAAGGCTGGCTACTTCGGTGGTCTGGTTTCGGCGCCGGTGTTCAGCAAAGTGATGTCCGGGACCCTGCGTCTGATGAACGTTACGCCGGACAACCTGCCGACCACTCAGCAAGCCAGCACGGCACCGGTCACACCTGTCAAAACCAATGGAGGGCGCGGCTGATGTCTCTGAGCCTGAACAAGATCTTTGCCCACGCCGGTCGTGATCTGTTGATTCGCGAACTGACCCTGGACAGTCGTAATGTCCGCGCGGGCGACCTGTTTCTGGCCGTTCCGGGTGCCAGGTTCGACGGCCGTATGCACATCGCCGATGCCTTGCAGCGTGGCGCTGCCGCAATCGCCTACGAAGTCGAAGGCGCCACCGTGCTGCCGATGACCGATGCGCCGCTGATTCCGGTCAAAGGCCTGGCCGCGCAGCTGTCGGATATTGCCGGGCGTTTTTACGGCGACCCGAGCCGTAACCTGAACCTGATTGGCGTGACCGGTACCAACGGTAAAACCAGCGTCACCCAACTGGTTGCGCAAGCACTGGACCTGCTGGGTCAGCATTGCGGCATCGTTGGCACCCTGGGCACCGGTTTCTACGGCTCACTGGAAAGTGGCCTGCACACCACACCCAACCCGATTGCCGTACAGGCGACCCTGGCCGACCTGAAAAACGCCGGTGCCAAAGCCGTGGCCATGGAAGTGTCCTCCCACGGTCTGGACCAGGGGCGCGTGAGCGCACTGGCGTTCGATGTGGCGGTGATGACCAACCTGTCGCGCGATCACCTGGATTATCACGGGACCATGCAAGCCTACGGCGAGGCCAAGGCCAAGCTGTTCGCCTGGAACGATCTGAAGTGCCGGGTAATCAACCTCGACGACGCGTTCGGTCGGCAACTGGCTGCGCAAGAGCGTGAGTCGCGCCTGATCACGTATAGCCTGGAGAATTCCAGCGCCTATCTGTATTGCCGTGACGCTCGATTCGACGACGAAGGTGTGCGCGCCACGCTGGTTACGCCGCAAGGCGAACACCATTTGCGCAGTGCCTTGCTCGGTCGCTTCAACCTGAGCAACGTACTGGCTGCTGTCGGCACCTTGCTCGGTCTGGATTACGCGCTGGATGAAATCCTCCACGTGCTGCCAAGACTCGAAGGTCCGGCCGGTCGCATGCAACGTCTGGGCGGCGGGACTCAGCCGCTGGTGGTGGTCGATTACGCCCACACCCCGGATGCGCTTGAAAAAGTCCTGATGGCCCTGCGTCCACATGCCAAGGGCAAACTGCTCTGCCTGTTCGGTTGCGGCGGTGATCGTGATCGCGGCAAGCGTCCGCTGATGGCTGAAGTGGTCGAGCGTCTGGCCGATGCTGTACTGGTCACCGATGACAACCCGCGCACCGAAGACCCTTCACAGATTTTCGACGACATTCGCGCCGGCTTCACGGCGGTGGATAACGTCCGTTTCGTCGCCGGCCGTGGCCAGGCGATTGCCCAGTTGATCGCCAGCGCCAGCGCGGACGATGTGATTGTTCTGGCCGGTAAAGGTCACGAGGACTATCAGGAAATCAACGGCGAACGCCATGACTTTTCCGATCTGGTGGAGGCCGACCGCGCCTTGACCGCGTGGGAGGTGGCCCATGCTTAAAGCCCTGAAGTTGAGCGAGCTGACCGGCGCGTTGAGTGCTCGCCTGATCGCTGCCGATGCCAGCTTCGACGGTGTCAGCATCGACAGCCGGGCAATCAAGCCGGGCCAGTTGTTTGTTGCCCTGACCGGTCCGCGTTTCGATGGTCATGACTACCTGAACGACGTTGCCAGCAAAGGCGCGGTCGCAGCCCTGGTCGAGCGCGAAGTGGCGAACAGTACGTTGCCGCAGCTATTGGTCAAGGACACCCGTCAGGCCTTGGGCGAACTCGGCGCGCTGAACCGTGCCGCCTATTCGAACCCGGTCGCGGCGATCACCGGCTCCAGCGGCAAAACCACGGTCAAGGAAATGCTCGCGAGCATCCTGCGCACGCGCGGGCCGGTGCTGGCGACCCGTGGCAATCTGAACAATGACCTCGGCGTTCCGCTGACCCTGCTCGAACTGGCCGCGGAACACACGGCAGCCGTCATCGAACTGGGTGCTTCGCGTATCGGCGAGATTGCTTACACCGTCGGCATGACCAGGCCGCATGTGGCCGTGATTAATAATGCCGGGACCGCCCACGTCGGCGAATTTGGCGGACCGGAAAAAATCGTTGAAGCCAAGGGCGAGATTCTGGAAGGGCTGGACGCCGATGGCGTCGCCGTTCTGAACCTTGACGACAAGGCGTTCGATATCTGGAAGAAGCGTGCTGCCGGTCGTCAGGTGCTGACCTTTGCCCTGAACGACAGCCGTGCCGATTTCCACGCCGGCGATCTGGACCGTGACGCACGCGGTTGCCCGTCCTTCAAGCTGCACAGTCCGCAAGGTGTCGAGCACGTTCAACTGAACCTGCTCGGCAACCACAACGTTGCCAATGCCCTGGCGGCGGCAGCGGCTGCCCATGCCCTGGGTGTGTCGCTGTTCGGCATCACCACGGGGCTGAATGCGGTGCAACCGGTCAAGGGGCGTGCTGTCGCGCAACTGGCGACCAACGGCATGCGCGTAATTGATGATTCTTACAACGCGAACCCCACCTCGATGTGCGCTGCCGTTGATATACTCGCCGGCTTTTCCGGCCGCACCGTTCTGGTGCTCGGAGATATTGGCGAGTTGGGCGAATGGGCGGAGCAGGGGCACCGCGATGTCGGCGCGTATGCCCGAGGCAAGGTTTCCGCGCTTTACGCCGTTGGCCCGATGATGGTGCATGCCGTCGCCGCCTTCGGTGAGCAGGCCCGTCACTTCGCCAATCAGGCTGATCTGATCGCGGCGCTGGGCGCCGAACACGATACAAACACCACTATTTTGATCAAGGGCTCGCGAAGCGCTGCGATGGAAAACGTCGTTGCGGCTTTGTGCGGTTCGAGCGGGGAGAAACATTAATGCTGCTGTTGTTAGCGGAGTATCTGCAACAGTTCTACAAAGGCTTCGCGGTCTTTCAGTACCTGACCCTGCGCGGGATTCTCGGTGTACTGACCGCCCTGTCGTTGTCGCTGTGCCTGGGTCCATGGATGATCCGCACCTTGCAGAACCGCCAGATCGGCCAGTCGGTCCGCAATGACGGCCCGCAATCGCACCTGTCCAAGTCGGGCACTCCGACCATGGGCGGCGCGCTGATTTTGACCGCTATCGGTATCAGCACCTTGCTGTGGGCAGACCTGCACAACCGTTATGTCTGGGTCGTGTTGCTGGTCACCCTGCTGTTCGGGGCCGTGGGCTGGGTCGATGATTACCGCAAAGTGATCGAGAAGAACTCCCGTGGTTTGCCGAGCCGCTGGAAATACTTCTGGCAGTCGGTGTTTGGTCTGGGCGCGGCGATCTTCCTTTATATGACCGCAGCGTCGCCGGTGGAAACCACCCTGATCCTGCCGATGCTCAAGGACTACAGCATTGCGCTGGGCGCAGGCTTCATCGTTCTGACCTACTTCGTGATCGTCGGCTCCAGCAACGCGGTCAACCTGACCGATGGCCTCGACGGCCTGGCGATCATGCCAACCGTGATGGTCGGCGGCGCGCTGGGGATCTTCTGCTACCTGTCGGGTAACGTGAAATTCGCCGAATACCTGCTGATCCCTTATGTACCGGGCGCAGGTGAACTGATTGTGTTCTGCGGCGCGCTGATCGGTGCTGGGCTGGGTTTCCTCTGGTTCAACACGTATCCGGCGCAAGTCTTCATGGGCGACGTCGGCGCACTGGCGCTGGGCGCGGCGCTGGGCACCATTGCCGTGATCGTTCGTCAGGAAATCGTCCTGTTCATCATGGGCGGTGTGTTCGTGATGGAAACCCTGTCGGTGGTCATTCAGGTTGCCTCTTTCAAGCTGACCGGTCGCCGCGTATTCCGTATGGCGCCGATTCACCACCACTTTGAACTCAAGGGCTGGCCCGAACCACGCGTGATCGTCCGTTTCTGGATCATCACCGTGATTCTGGTGCTGATCGGCCTTGCCACCCTGAAGCTGAGGTAGAACGAGTGTCTCTGATCGCTTCTGACCACTTCCGCATCGTTGTCGGCCTCGGCAAGAGCGGCATGTCTCTGGTTCGCTTCCTGGCGAACCGGGGCGTGTCGTTCGCCGTCGCCGATACGCGGGAAAATCCACCGGAACTGGTTACGCTGTGCCGTGACTATCCGCACGTGGAAGTGCGTTGTGGCGAGCTGGATGTCGAATTCCTCTGCCGTGCCGACGAGCTCTACGTGAGTCCGGGCCTGGCCTTGGCGACTCCGGCCCTGCAAGCGGCGGCTGCCCGTGGCGTGAAGCTGTCGGGGGATATCGAGCTGTTCGCACGTAACGCGAAGGCGCCGATTGTTGCCATCAGCGGCTCCAACGCGAAAAGCACCGTGACTACCCTGGTCGGCGAAATGGCGGCAGCCGCCGGCAAGCGCGTGGCGGTGGGCGGTAACCTCGGTACTCCGGCACTTGATCTGTTGAGCGATGACGTCGAGTTGTACGTGATGGAGCTTTCGAGCTTCCAGCTGGAGACGACCGATCACCTGGGCGCCGAAGTGGCCACCGTGCTGAACGTCAGCGAAGACCATATGGACCGTTACAGCGGCCTGCCGGCGTATCACCTGGCCAAGCATCGGATCTTCCGTGGCGCGAAGCAAGTGGTGGTCAATCGTCAGGACGCACTGAGCCGCCCGTTGATGAGCGAGGGTCAGCCGTGCTGGACCTTCGGTCTGAACACCCCGGATTTCAAGGCCTTTGGTCTGCGCGAGGAAAATGGCGAGAAATACCTGGCCTTTGAATTCCAGAACCTGATGCCGGTGCGCGAGCTGAAAATTCGCGGCGCGCATAACCAGTCCAACGCCCTTGCGGCCCTGGCCCTGGGGCATGCCGTTGGTTTGCCGTTCGATGCCATGCTGTCGAGCCTGCGTACTTTTGCCGGACTTGAGCATCGTTGCCAGTGGGTCCGCGACCTGAATGGCGTGAGTTACTACAACGATTCCAAAGCCACCAACGTGGGCGCCGCGCTGGCCGCCATCGAAGGGCTGGGCGCTGACATCGAAGGCAAGCTGGTGCTGATCGCCGGTGGCGACGGCAAAGGGGCCGAATTCAAGGATCTGCGTGATCCGGTCGCGGCCAACTGCCGCGCCGTGGTGTTGATGGGCCGTGATTCCGAGCTGATTGGCCAGGCCATCGGCGATGCGGTGCCACTGATTCGCGTCAACTCGCTGATCGAAGCGGTCGAGCAATGCCGCGCTATCGCCCAGCCAGGCGATGCGGTGCTGCTGTCGCCGGCATGCGCCAGTTTTGACATGTTTCGGAACTACGAAGAGCGTGGGCACCTGTTCGTCCAATCCGTGAAAGATCTGGCCGCGGAGGACTTGGCATGAGCTGGAGAAACATCATCAAGCCGTACCCTTCGCCGCTTATCACCGGGCGTGGTATCGACCTCGACTTCCCGATGCTCGCCGGTTGCCTGGCGTTGCTGGGGCTGGGGCTGATCATGATTGCATCGGCATCGACCGAAGTGGCGGCGGTGCAGTCGGGCAGTGCCCTGTATTACATGATTCGTCACCTGATTTACGTCGTGCTCGGCCTGGGTGCCTGCATCGTCACCATGATGATCCCGATCGCCACCTGGCAACGCCTGGGCTGGCTGATGCTGATCGGTGCGTTCGGTTTGCTGGTGATGGTGATCGTCCCGGGGGTCGGCCGCGAAGTGAACGGTTCGATGCGCTGGATCGGCTTCAGTTTCTTCAACGTTCAGCCTTCCGAGATCGCCAAGGTGTTCGTGGTGATCTACCTCGGCGGTTATCTGGTGCGTCGCCAGAAAGAAGTCCGTGAAAGCTGGATGGGCTTCTTCAAGCCGTTCATCGTTCTGCTGCCTATGGCCGGTCTGTTGCTGATGGAGCCGGACTTCGGTGCTACCGTCGTGATGATGGCGGCGGCTGCGGCGATGCTGTTTCTGGGCGGGGTCGGGCTGTTCCGTTTTTCCTTGATGGTTGTCCTGGCTGTCGCGGCGGTGGTGTTGTTGATTCAAATGCAACCGTATCGAATGGCGCGCCTGACCAACTTTGCGGATCCATGGGCCGACCAGTTCGGCGCCGGCTATCAGTTGTCTCAAGCATTGATCGCTTTTGGTCGCGGCGAATGGCTGGGCGTAGGCCTGGGCAACAGCGTGCAGAAACAGTTCTACCTGCCGGAAGCCCACACGGACTTCGTGTTCTCGGTCCTGGCCGAAGAACTGGGTGCCGTGGGTTCCTTGTGCACGGTCGCATTGTTCGTCTTTGTCTGCATTCGCGGCATGTACATCGGTTTGTGGGCAGAAAAGGCCAAACAATTCTTCGCCGCTTACGTCGCCTACGGCCTGTCGTTCCTGTGGATTGGCCAGTTCCTGATCAACATCGGGGTGAACGTCGGGCTGCTGCCGACCAAGGGGCTGACGTTGCCGTTCCTCAGTTACGGCGGCAGTTCGTTGGTGATCTGCTGCGCCTGTCTTGGCTTGCTGTTGCGTATCGAATGGGAGAGTCGAACCCACTTGGGCAGCGAAGAGATGGAGTTCAGTGAGAGCGACTTCGCCGAGGAGCCGACCCATGGGCGCTAATGTGCTGATCATGGCGGGCGGCACCGGGGGCCACGTGTTTCCGGCGCTGGCCTGCGCTCGCGAGTTCCAGGCGCGCGGCTATACCGTGCACTGGCTCGGAACGCCACGCGGGATCGAAAACGAACTGGTCCCGAATGCCGGTCTGCCGTTGCACTTGATCAACGTCAGCGGCCTGCGTGGCAAGAGCAAGCTGTCGCTGCTCAAGGCACCTTTTGTATTGCTCAAGGCGATCTGGCAGGCACGTGCCGTCATTCGTCAGGTGCAGCCGATCTGCGTACTGGGCTTTGGCGGATATGTCACCGGCCCCGGCGGCGTAGCGGCCAGATTGGCCGGCGTGCCGGTCATCGTTCATGAGCAGAACGCCGTTGCCGGTACCGCCAATCGGTTGCTGGTGCCGTTGGCCGCGCGAGTCTGCGAAGCTTTCCCGGACACCTTTGCTGCCCGCGGCAGCCGGCGTACCACCGGTAACCCGGTGCGCACCGAGTTGTTCCTCGATACACAGCGTTTGGCCCTGGCCGGACGCAAAGCGCGTTTGCTGATCCTGGGCGGAAGCCTGGGGGCAGAACCGTTGAACAAACTGCTGCCTGAAGCCCTGTCGCAGGTGCCTGTCGAACTGCGCCCGGAAGTGTTCCATCAGGCTGGCAAAAACCACGATGAAGTGACTGCCGAGCGCTATCGCACCGCCGGTGTCGAGGCGAATGTGCAGCCTTTCATCAAAGACATGGCCCAAGCCTATGGCTGGGCCGACCTGGTGGTCTGTCGCGCGGGCGCGCTGACTGTCAGTGAGCTGGCTGCTGCCGGTCTGCCCTCGATGCTGGTGCCTTTGCCCCATGCGATCGACGATCACCAGACCCGCAATGCCGAATATTTGGCTCGTGAAGGCGCTGCCTTCCTGATGCCGCAAAGAACGACTGGCGCAGCGGATCTCGCTGCACGCCTGACAGAGGTCTTGATGCAACCGCAACGACTCAACGACATGGCTGGCGCCGCTCGTCGCCTGGCCAAACCTGATGCAACCCGCAACGTGGTCGATATCTGCCTGGAGGTGGTACATGGTTGAGAATCAGAAAGCCATGCCGCAACCGGAAATGCGCCGCATCCGTCGTATCCACTTCGTCGGCATCGGCGGTGTGGGCATGTGCGGGATTGCCGAAGTATTGCTGAACCTGGGCTATCAAGTGTCCGGTTCCGACCTGAAAGCAACGCCAGTGACCGAGCGTCTCGAATCGTTCGGCGCACACATCTTCATCGGCCACCGCGCCGAGAACGCCGCGAGTGCCGATGTACTGGTGGTGTCGAGCGCCGTGAACACCTCGAATCCAGAAGTCGCGACGGCCCTGGAACGTCGTATTCCCGTGGTGCCGCGTGCCGAAATGCTCGCCGAGCTGATGCGCTACCGCCACGGCATTGCCGTCGCCGGTACGCACGGCAAAACCACCACCACCAGCCTGATCGCTTCGGTGTTCGCGGCCGGTGGCCTGGACCCGACCTTCGTGATCGGTGGCCGCCTGAATGCAGCAGGCACCAATGCCCAACTGGGCACCAGCCGTTACCTGATCGCCGAAGCCGATGAAAGCGATGCCAGCTTCCTGCACTTGCAGCCACTGGTGGCCGTGGTCACCAACATCGACGCCGATCACATGGCGACCTACGACGGTGACTTCAACAAGCTGAAGAAAACCTTCGTCGAGTTCCTCCACAACCTGCCGTTCTACGGTCTGGCAGTGGTGTGCCTGGACGATCCGGTGGTGCGCGAAATCCTGCCACTGGTGAAACGTCCGACAGTGACCTACGGCTTCAGCGAAGAAGCCGACGTGCGCGCCATCAACGTTCGCCAGCAAGGCATGCAGACCTTCTTCACCGTGCTGCGTCCTGATCGTGAGCCACTGGATGTGTCGGTGAACATGCCGGGCAACCACAACGTACTGAACGCCCTGGCGACCATCTGCATCGCGACCGACGAAGGCGTCAGTGATGAAGCCATCGTTCAAGGGCTGTCGGGCTTCCAGGGCGTTGGCCGACGCTTCCAGGTTTATGGCGAGCTGCCGGTAGAAGGCGGCAACGTGATGCTGGTGGACGACTACGGTCACCACCCGACCGAAGTCGCTGCGGTAATCAAAGCCGTGCGCGGTGGCTGGCCGGAGCGCCGTCTGGTGATGGTCTACCAGCCGCACCGTTACAGCCGCACCCGCGACTTGTACGACGATTTCGTCAATGTACTGGCTGACGCCAACGTCCTGCTGCTGATGGAAGTCTATCCGGCCGGCGAAGAGCCGATCCCGGGGGCCGACAGTCGCAAGCTGTGCAACAGCATCCGCCAGCGCGGTCAGCTCGACCCGATCTACATCGAGCGCGGTGTCGATCTCGCGCCGCTGGTCAAGCCACTGCTTCGGGCCGGCGACATTCTGCTGTGCCAGGGCGCCGGTGATATCGGCGGTCTTGCACCGAAACTGTTGAATAGTCCGTTGTTCGCGGGTGCGGTTGTCGCTCCAAACGAAGGGAAGTTGAAATGACTGCTGCCTACGCCAACCTGTTTTCGACCATTGCCCCGAAAGACTTCGGCCGTGTGGCTGTGCTGTTCGGTGGCAAAAGCGCCGAGCGTGAGGTTTCGCTGAAATCCGGTAACGCAGTGCTTGACGCGCTGCAGTCCGCTGGCGTGGATGCGTTCGGCATCGACGTCGGCGACGATTTCCTGCAACGCCTGCTGAACGAAAAAATCGACCGCGCCTTCATCATCCTCCACGGTCGTGGCGGTGAAGACGGCAGCATGCAGGGCCTGCTCGAATGCTCAGGCATTCCGTACACCGGCAGCGGCATCCTGGCCTCGGCACTGGCCATGGACAAGCTGCGGACCAAACAGGTCTGGCACAGCCTGGGTATTCCGACGCCACGTCACGCGGTACTGAGCAGCGAAGCCGACTGTATTTTGGCGGCGACGGAACTGGGCTTCCCTTTGATCGTCAAACCGGCGCATGAAGGTTCAAGTATCGGTATGGCCAAAGTGACTTCGGCAGCGGAATTGATCGAAGCCTGGAAAGCGGCCAGTACCTACGATTCGCAAGTGTTGGTCGAGCAATGGATTCAAGGTCCGGAGTTCACCATCGCCACCCTGCGTGATCAGGTGTTGCCACCGATCGCACTCGGCACCCCCCACACTTTCTATGACTACGACGCCAAGTACCTGGCTTCCGATACCCAGTACCGGATTCCGTGTGGCCTCGATAGCGCCAAAGAACAGGAACTCATGGACCTCACGGCAAAAGCCTGTGAGGCGCTGGGTATCGCCGGTTGGGGACGGGCTGACGTGATGCAGGACGCCGATGGGCAGTTCTGGTTCCTGGAAGTCAACACCGCACCGGGCATGACCGATCACAGTCTGGTCCCGATGGCCGCACGCGCCGCCGGTCTGGATTTCCAGCAGTTGGTGCTGGCGATCCTGGCGGAAAGTGTTGCCAGCAACGCTGCCAGTAACAAAGAGCCGCGAGGTTAAGTCCATGCAAGGCGCCCAGCTACGTCATCAGCCACCCGCACCCGGCCGCAAGCCGGTGCCGCGGGGTGCCAGCCGAATGGTGGCCAAAGAGCCGATGTCGGTGCGCCTGCCGAAAGCCAATTTCGGTTTTCTCAAAGCCTTGTTCTGGCCCGTGCTGCTGGTCGCGTTGGGGTTCGGTACTTACGAAGGTGCACAGCGCTTGTTGCCGTACGCCGACCGGCCGATCACCAAGATCAACGTGCAGGGCGATTTGAGTTACATCAGCCAGCAAGCGGTGCAGCAGCGGATTGCCCCGTACGTGGCGGCGAGCTTCTTCACCATCGATCTGGCGAGCATGCGTACCGAGCTGGAACAGATGCCATGGATTGCACACGCCGAAGTGCGTCGCGTCTGGCCTGACCAGGTGGTGATTCGACTGGAAGAGCAACTGCCCGTGGCCCGTTGGGGTGACGAGGCGCTGTTGAACAACCAGGGGCAGGCGTTTACGCCGCGTGAATTGGCCAACTACGAACATTTGCCACAGCTGTTCGGCCCACAACGGGCTCAACAGCAAGTGATGCAGCAGTATCAGGTGTTGAGCCAGATGTTACGGCCATTGGGCTTCTCGATTGCCCGGCTGGAATTGCGTGAACGCGGCAGCTGGTTCCTGACCACTGGCGCGGGTAGCGCGGGCCCCGGGATCGAGCTGTTGCTGGGTCGCGATCACCTGGTGGAAAAGATGCGCCGCTTCATTGCCATCTACGACAAGACGCTTAAAGAACAGATTACGAACATTGCGCGCATCGACCTGCGTTATGCCAACGGCCTGGCCGTCGGCTGGCGGGACCCTGTAGCGCCTACGACGGCCCAACCCGCCGTCGCGAAGAATTGAGAAGAGGCAGGACCATGGCAAACGTGCAAAGCGGCAAAATGATCGTCGGTCTGGATATCGGTACCTCCAAGGTGGTGGCGCTGGTAGGCGAGGTCGCGGCCGATGGCCAACTGGAAATCGTCGGGATCGGTACTCACCCGTCCCGCGGCTTGAAGAAAGGCGTGGTGGTGAATATCGAATCCACCGTGCAGTCCATTCAGCGGGCGATCGAAGAAGCGCAACTGATGGCCGGTTGCCGGATTCACTCGGCGTTCGTCGGCGTGGCCGGCAATCACATTCGCAGCCTGAACTCCCACGGCATCGTGGCGATTCGTGATCGCGAAGTCAGCTCGGCCGACCTTGAGCGCGTGCTCGATGCTGCCCAGGCCGTAGCGATTCCGGCGGATCAGCGAGTGCTGCACACGCTGCCGCAGGATTACGTGATCGATAACCAGGAAGGTGTGCGTGAGCCTCTGGGCATGTCCGGCGTACGCCTGGAAGCCAAGGTCCACGTGGTTACCTGCGCGGTGAACGCGGCACAGAACATTGAAAAGTGCGTGCGTCGTTGCGGTCTGGAAATCGACGACATCATTCTCGAACAGCTGGCTTCCGCGTACTCGGTGCTGACCGATGACGAGAAAGAGCTGGGCGTGTGCCTGGTGGACATCGGTGGCGGGACCACCGACATCGCGATCTTCACCGAAGGCGCGATTCGTCATACCGCAGTGATCCCGATTGCCGGTGATCAGGTGACCAACGACATCGCCATGGCGTTGCGCACCCCGACCCAGTACGCCGAAGAAATCAAGATTCGCTATGCCTGCGCCCTGGCCAAACTGGCCGGCGCCGGTGAAACCATCAAGGTCCCAAGTGTGGGGGATCGTCCGCCGCGCGAGCTGTCCCGTCAGGCCCTGGCCGAAGTGGTCGAGCCGCGTTACGACGAGCTGTTCACGCTGATCCAGGCCGAGCTGCGTCGCAGCGGCTACGAAGACCTGATCCCGGCCGGCATCGTGCTGACCGGTGGTACTTCGAAGATGGAAGGCGCCACTGAACTGGCCGAAGAGATTTTCCACATGCCGGTTCGCCTGGGCGTGCCGCATGGCATCAGGGGCCTGGACGACGTAGTGCGCAACCCGATTTATTCCACCGGTGTTGGTTTGCTGATGTATGGCCTGCAAAAGCAGTCCGACGGCATTTCCTTCTCGGGGATCAGCAGCAATCGCGATAGCTACAGCAGTGACGAGGCCAGAAGCCCGTTGATCGACCGCATCAAAAGCTGGGTCCAGGGCAATTTCTGAAGATTTACCGCAATACCGTGACACCGCAACACCGTTGTATGCAGTAGGCGCAGTAGGCGAAAAAAACTAGAGAATGTAAGGAGAGGGAAAATGTTCGAACTCGTAGACAACATCCCCGCAAGCCCGGTGATCAAGGTTATCGGTGTTGGCGGTGGCGGCGGCAATGCTGTCAATCACATGGTCAAGAGCAACATTGAAGGCGTTGAGTTCATCTGCGCCAACACTGATGCCCAGGCGCTGAAAAACATCGGCGCGCGGACCATCCTGCAATTGGGCACCGGCGTGACCAAAGGTCTGGGTGCTGGCGCAAACCCAGAGGTCGGTCGTCAGGCCGCTCTGGAAGACCGCGAGCGCATCGCCGAAGTGCTGCAAGGCACAAACATGGTGTTCATCACCACCGGCATGGGCGGCGGTACCGGTACCGGTGCAGCGCCGATCATCGCCGAAGTGGCCAAGGAAATGGGGATCCTCACCGTTGCGGTAGTGACCCGTCCGTTCCCGTTCGAAGGCCGCAAGCGTATGCAGATCGCCGATGAAGGCATCCGCGCGCTGAGCGAAAGCGTCGACTCGTTGATCACCATCCCCAACGAGAAACTGCTGACCATCCTCGGTAAAGACGCAAGCCTGCTGTCGGCGTTCGCCAAGGCTGACGACGTTCTGGCCGGTGCCGTTCGCGGTATCTCCGACATCATCAAGCGTCCGGGCATGATCAACGTCGACTTCGCTGACGTACGTACTGTCATGAGCGAAATGGGCATGGCGATGATGGGCACTGGCTGCGCCAGCGGTCCTAACCGTGCACGTGAAGCAACCGAAGCGGCGATCCGCAATCCGCTGCTCGAAGACGTGAACCTGCAAGGTGCACGCGGCATCCTGGTGAACATCACCGCAGGTCCCGACCTGTCTCTGGGTGAGTACTCCGACGTGGGTAGCATCATCGAAGCGTTCGCCTCCGAAGCGGCGATGGTCAAGGTCGGTACCGTTATCGATCCGGACATGCGCGACGAATTGCACGTGACGGTGGTTGCCACAGGTCTGGGCGCGAAAATCGAGAAACCGGTGAAGGTCATCGACAATACCGTGCAAACCTCCATGGCTGCTGCCGCACCTGCTGCTGCGCGTCAGGAAATGCCGTCGGTCAATTACCGCGACCTGGATCGTCCAACCGTGATGCGCAACCAGGCTCAGGCCGGTGCAGCAGCGGCTGCTAAACTCAATCCGCAAGATGATTTGGATTACCTGGACATCCCGGCATTCCTGCGTCGTCAGGCCGATTGATGGAATGTATCAGGGCGATGAAGGTGATTGGTGTTCAGCAAAGGTCTGGTCTGCTATTATCGCCAGCCTTTGTTGATACCAGTTCGCAATTTGCGCTGAAGCGGCCCAAGCCATGATTAAACAACGCACCCTGAAAAATATTATCCGTGCCACAGGTGTAGGCCTGCACTCCGGGGAGAAGGTATACCTGACCCTCAAGCCCGCACCTGTAGACACCGGCATCGTGTTTTGTCGTGCCGACCTGGACCCTGTGGTGCAGATTCCTGCTCGCGCGGAAAACGTTGGTGAAACCACTATGTCGACGACGCTGGTCAACGGTGACGTCAAGGTGGACACGGTGGAGCACTTGCTCTCGGCCATGGCTGGCCTGGGCATCGATAACGCCTACGTCGAGCTCTCCGCGTCCGAAGTCCCGATCATGGATGGTAGCGCTGGACCCTTCGTATTCCTGATTCAATCGGCTGGCCTGGAAGAACAGGATGCCGCCAAGAAGTTCATCCGGATCCTGCGTGAAGTGACAGTGGAAGACGGCGACAAGCGCGCCACTTTCGTCCCTTTCGAAGGCTTCAAGGTGAGCTTCGAGATCGATTTCGATCACCCGGTGTTTCGTGACCGCACTCAAAGTGCCAGCGTGGACTTTTCCAGCACTTCGTTCGTAAAAGAAGTCAGCCGTGCCCGGACCTTTGGTTTCATGAGTGATATCGAGTACCTGCGCAAGCACAACCTCGCACTCGGCGGTAGCGTTGAAAACGCCATCGTGGTCGACGCGGATGGTGTACTGAACGAAGACGGCCTTCGCTACGAAGACGAATTCGTGAAGCACAAGATCCTCGATGCAATTGGTGACCTCTACCTGCTGGGCAATAGCCTGATTGGTGAGTTCAAAGGCTTCAAGTCGGGCCATGCACTGAACAACCAGCTTCTGCGCAAATTGATTGAGCAGACAGATGCCTGGGAAGTCGTGACCTTTGAAGACGCCAGCACTGCACCGATCTCTTACATGCGCCCGGTTGCGGCCGTGTAAGCAAAAACCTCTCTAGTTTTTAAAGGCTGCCTTCGGGTGGCCTTTTTTTACGCCTGCGGTTTTGTAGCGACACCAAAGCTCCTACGCGGGGAGGCGGGCGAAGAGGGGAGAAGAGGACGCCGTTTATTCTTGGGCGCTGACTACCCGATTACGCCCACGATGCTTGGCCTGATACAGCGCTTTGTCGGCGGCGTACATCAGGTTTTCCAGGCTTTCGCCCGGTTGCCCCGTCGAGGTGCTGAGGCCGATGCTGACGGTGACCGGTGACTCGTCGCCTTCGAACGGCGGCAGTTGCTCCACTGCCGCCCGGATATTTTCGGCAATCCGCAGTGCACCTGCGGTGTCAGTTTCGGCCAGCACGACAGAAAACTCCTCACCGCCATACCGCGCGACGAGATCGGCCGGGCGGCGGATACTTTCACTGATGGCCCTGGCAAGCACGCGTAACGCATCGTCGCCCCCCTGATGGCCGTGGCGGTCGTTGAACGACTTGAAGTGATCGGCGTCGATCATCAGCACCGACAGCGGTTTGCCCGAACGCTGGGCACGGGACCATTCGCGGCTCAGGGCCTGATCGAGCGTGCGGCGGTTAGCCACGCCGGTGAGGGCATCGATGGCCGCTTGTTGCGCGAGTTCCCGCTCGGCATGACGGCGCAGGCGCAACTCGCGGCACAGCAACAAGGTCAGCCACATCAGGCCGATACACAGCACACCGGTGGCACCACTGATCACGTAGGCGGTGCGTTTCCAGGAGGCGAAGATTTCGTCTATGGAGAGCGCGACGCTGACCGTCAGCGGCAGGTTGCCGACGCGCGAGAAGGTGTACAGGCGGTCTCGGTGGTCCATGCTCGAGACGCTGACGAAGCTGCCGTTGCCTTCCCGCATGATGCGTATGACATTGGGCCGGCTGCCGAAGCTTTTGCCTATGCCGTCGTTCGTCAGCATGGGCTTCTGCGCCAGCAGGATGCCGTCCTTGTCGAGCACATTGAGGGTGCTGTCAGTGCCGATGTTCAAGCTGCTGAACAGCTCGTCAAAGTACGCCAGCCGCATGGAAGCGGCGGCAACGCCAAGAAACTCCCCGGTGGATGAAGAGATACGCCGGCTGAAGCTGATGCGCCACTGATCGCTGTCGGCGCAGTCGCAACGGGGTTTGAACGGGCGACTGATAAACATCCCGGTATCACTGTTGAAGACGTGGGCCTGGAAGTAATCGCGGTCGGCGAAGTTGCCGGGTTTGGGCTGGAGCAGTGATGAATCGGCAATCACATTGCCGTATTTGTCGAGTAGCAGGACATCGCCCTTGAAGCGCGCGGTGCTGGCGCGGTCGAACAGCACCAGATGACGGACCTGTGCCGACACCTTTTGCAGGTCATCGCGTTGAGCAGCGGCGATCAAGCCCTGTAGTGACAGGTCGTAGAGTTCGACATTGCGCAGCACATCGGCGTCGATCAGTTGCACGATGTTGGTCGCACCGCGCGTGGCTGCCTGCATGGCGTTGGCACGTTCGCGGATCAGCAGAAAAGTGACGATGGCGATGATCGCGATGACGGTCAGCGAACTGCCGAGAATCAGCATGAGTTCCGGTCGGCGGGTAGTGCCCGTTATGTGGGGGGGCGTACGGCTTGCACTCATGGTTCTGATTTCTGCACAGGGACTTTATCAGCGTAGTTCCCGAACGGGTCGGGCGGCATGGCAGATATCAGTACATTTATCGTTTCAGCGGTATGTATAAATCCCGGACATAAAAAAGGCCAGCACCAGATGCTGGCCTTTTAGCAGGATACGTCTTAAAAAACATTCAGAGGGTAGTCGACGATCACGCGGTACTCATCGGTGTCGGTGTCCAGCGCGCCGTAGCCGTTGCCGCCACGGTTGGTGGCCCATTGCAGACGTACCGCCAGATCCTTGGCCGTACCGCCCTGGACCACGTACTTGAGGTCGATATCGCGCTCCCAGTGTTTGGCGTTTTTGCCGTCTGCGTTGTAGAAGCTGGCATAGCCACGGCTGTTCGGGTCGACCTTGCTCAAGTCCAGCGTGCCACGCGAATACGACACGGCCGAGGTCAGGCCCGGCATGCCGACACCGGCAAAATCATAGGCATACTTGAGCTTCCACGAACGCTCGTTCGGGCCGTTGAAGTCCGAATACTGCTGCGAGTTGTCGAGGAAGATGCTGTCGCCCTGGGCGATGTAGTCGAACGGCGTATTACCGTTCACACGCTGGTAAGCGGCTGTGACGCTGTGGCTACCGACGCCCACGGTGAAGTGCAGGCTGTAGGTGTTGTTGTCGATTTTGCCGAGCAGCGCGTCGCCGGTGTCCTGGGTGTGATAGTAGTGCAGGCCGGGGTTGAGGCTGATCAGTTCGTTGACCGCGTAGGTGTAGTCCAGGTCGTAGTAGTACTGGTTCCAGATGTCCTTGAGTTCGGACGCATAGAGGCTGCTGGTCAGGCCCGGCAAGCCGCTCCAGGCCACACCGGCCCAGTTCAGGTGCTGGCTTTTGTCGCCGTCCATGAGTTTGCCGTAGGACGTCCCGATGCGCTGGTGCCCGCTCTGGTTGTAAGGCTTGGTGAAGCTGGCCTGGCCGCCCTCGATCAGCCAGCCGTCGACGCTGTGGTTGGTCAGGCTGACGCCGCGAAAGGTCTGCGGCAGCATGCGGCTCATGCCACCGGCGATTACCGGGTTGTTCAGGAACAGGTCGCCGGCTTTCAGTTCAGTGTCCAGGGCGCGCATTTTCAGGGTGCCGCCAGCGCTTGAAAACGAGCCCGGTGCTTTGCCGTTGTCGTCGCTGATCGGCAGGATGCTCGAACCATCGGTGCCGCCACCACCGTCGAGTTTGAGCCCGAGCATGGCGTTGGCATCCACGCCAAAACCGACCGGGCCCTGGGTATAACCCGATTCGAAGAGACCGAGGAAACCCTGGCCCCATTCGATGTTGTCGTCGGTCTGCTGCTGACGGTTGCGGTTCATGTAGTAATTGCGGGCGTTGAGGTTGAGTCTCGAACCTTCCACAAAACCTTCAGGGGTGGAAGTGTCGGCGGCGTGAACGGTGGGGGGCATCGTTGCAGCCACTGCAATGAACAGTGGGCTGAATCTGATTGGGTAACGCACGTGCGGTAAAGCTCCTTGGGTCAACTAAGTACTTCAGTATTTTGAAGTACGGGGTGTTTCTTGTCAGGGGAGACGAACCAAACGGGTTTAAAACCACAATAAAAAAAAGCCGCTGAAGGCAGCGGCTTTGAAGACAACTTTTCAAAGGGAAGAGCCGATGAAAAGTGTCGAGGGAAACAGGGCGGTGTGGTGTGCTCAGCTGTCTTTCTCAGTCCGTGGCCGGGCTTGAGTCGTCGACGCTTGTGGGGTTTGCGCAGCGTCCTGAGCCTTGGCCGTCATCTCGCTCTGAGACTGTTCGAACGCTTTGGCTCGTGCGGCATTGTGCGCAACGAACGACTGCGATTCTTCAGCCATGACCACTGGTGACAGGAACAAGGACGACAAAATGAAAGCGCTGGCAATACCCATACTGTTGGACATCTTGAAAACCTTCTTGCTTGGCAAATGCTGTTTGGTACGGCCAAAGTAAAGATCTTCGGTGTCGGGAAAAAGAGCGGATTGCATAAAGGACTGTTGCAGAAAAAACAACAGTAGGAGCTGCCGAAGGCTGCGATCTTTCAAATCGGCAAATAGATCCCGAACGTATTCACGCCGTTGTCACTGCGTACAAACACATCGCCACCATGCATCAGCGCAATCGCCTTGACGATGGCCAGCCCCAGGCCGTGGTTGGCGCCGCTGTTGCTGCGCGAGGCGTCGACCCGGTAGAAGCGCTCGAACAAGCGCGGCAGGTGTTCGCTGGCGATTGGCGATCCCGGGTTCGCAACACCGATGCTGACCTGATGTTCCCCGACTTCGATCTTCACCTGAATGATCTGACCGGGGGCGGTGTGTTGCACGGCGTTGTTCAGCAGGTTGAGCAGCGCCCGGCGCAGGTGCGCGATCTCGATCTGCACGTGGGCATCGCCGCTGACCTGGACCTTGACCTGAGCGTCTTCGAGGATGAAATCCAGGTAATCCAGGGTGGTGGCGACTTCGTCCGCCAGCGAAGTGGACGTCAGTTTGGTGGCCTTGCTGCCCTGATCGGCACTGGCCAGAAACAGCATGTCGTTGATGATCGAACGCAGCCGCTCGAGCTCTTCAAGGTTCGATTGCAACACTTCAAAGTAGTGTTCCGCCGAGCGCCCGCGCGTCAGGGCAACCTGGGTCTGGCCGATCAGGTTGGTCAGTGGCGAGCGCAATTCGTGGGCGACATCGGCATTGAACGATTCGAGCCGGGTATAGGCTTGCTCGACCCGTTCCAGCGTCGAGTTGAACGAGCTGACGAACTGATTGAGCTCGGGCGGCAGGGGCGACAGTTGCAGTCGTGAGGACAACAACGGCGGTGCCAGTCGTTGAGCTTCCTGAGACAACTTGATCAAGGGCTTGAGGCCGATTCGCGCCACCCAGTAACCCAGCGCCGAGGCCAGCAGCACGCCGATGATCGCCAGGCTGATCAAGGCGATCAGCAAGTGATGCTGGGTCTCATAGAAGGTTTGCGTGTCGATGCCGATCATGAAGCGCAGCGGCGGACGCTGGTCCTTGGCCGGGAACTGGCTGACCAGCACTTTCATCGGATAGAGCTGGTCTGGTAGCTGTACATCGCGCTTGCCGGTCGGGCCTTGTGCCAGGGCACGGATCTGCGCAGTAATGTTGCCGTACTCGTAATTGGCATCGCCGCTGACGATCCAGAAGCTGATGCGCTTGTCCTCTTCGCCCAGCAGCTTGAGCTTGTTGTTGATCTTCACCCAGTGCTCCGGCGTACCAAAGCGCCCGACCGTGGATTCGAGCACGCTGTAACGTGCATCCAGTTCGGCTTCCGGCAACAGCCCCAGCCCTTTCTCGACCTGTTGGTACAAGGCCCAGCCGATCAACAGAAACACCAGCGCCGCCACCAGCGTGAACAGGCCGCTCAGGCGTAGTGCTATCGAGTTACGAGGCACTGCGGCTCTCCAGCACATAACCCATGCCGCGGATGGTGTGCAGCAGTTTCTCTTCGAACGGCCCGTCGATCTTGGCCCGCAGGCGTTTGATCGCGACTTCGACGACGTTGGCGTCGCTGTCGAAATTGATGTCCCAGACCATTTCGGCAATCGCGGTTTTCGAGAGGATTTCGCCCTGGCGCCGGGCCAGCACACTGAGCAGCGAGAACTCCTTGGCGGTCAGGTCCAGTCGCGTGCCGGCACGGGTGGCCTTGCGGCTGATCAAATCGATCCACAGGTCGGCGATGGTCACTTGCACCGGCTCATGACCACTGCTGCGACGGGTCAGGGCCTGCAAGCGGGCGACCAGTTCGAGAAACGAAAAGGGTTTACCGAGGTAATCATCGGCGCCATCGCGCAGGCCTTTGATCCGGTCTTCCACGCGCTCGCGGGCGGTCAGCATGATCACCGGGGTCTGTTTGCGGGCACGCAGGGCGCGCAGCACGCCATAGCCGTCGAGACCCGGCAGCATCACGTCGAGGATGATCACCGCGTAATCGCTTTCCAGTGCCAGGTGCAAACCTTCGACACCGTCCGGGGCCTGATCCACGGTGTAACCCTGTTCGGTCAGGCCGCGGTACAGGTAGTCCGCGGTTTTCTTTTCGTCTTCGATTATCAGAACGCGCATGACCCGCCTCAGTGTGTGGTCGCCAGCGCCGGCGCTGGTGTGGACCGATGGAACACCCGCTCAAGCCACAAGTATATGACTGGCGTGGTAAACAGCGTCAGCGCCTGGCTGACCAGCAAACCGCCGACCACCGCGATCCCCAGCGGCTGGCGCAGTTCGGCGCCGGTGCCATAACCGAGCATCAGCGGCAGCGCGCCGAGCAGGGCGGCGAGGGTGGTCATCATGATTGGCCGGAACCGGGTGAGGCACGCTTCAAAGATCGCTTCTTCGGGGGGCAGCCCACGACTGCGCTGGGCATCGAGGGCGAAGTCGATCATCAGGATGGCGTTCTTCTTGACGATACCGATCAGCAGCACCAGGCCGATCAGCGCCATGATCGAAAAGTACTTGCCCAAACTACAACACAGGAAACAGGCACGACGGGCAGAACGCCGAGATCATCACCCGTCGATGCTGGTCGATGCGCTTGTGCCGGATCAGCCAGTACGCCCAAACCAGCAGCACCGCGGCGGTCGCATTCAGAATCGCGTTGACCGTCGGCAGCGCGGCCGTCATGAGGGGTCCTTTTCGAGTTGCCGGATATCGTGCATGAGCTTCGGCATGAAGCCGTCGGAATCGTCTCGGTCATAGCGGGCACCGGGAACAC
>CAYNGZ010000039.1:0-24658 GCA_964396695.1 uncultured Pseudomonas sp. | reverse complement strand
GAGAGAAAGACCGTCGCGGAGGGAACCTGGGGCGGCCAGATCCGCCCCGAATTCGCGCCCGCGCCTGGCGACATCGTCGCCCAGGAGCATTGGTGCTCCAGTGGCTTTGCCAATACCGACCTGGATTTGCAGCTCAAGAAGCATGGCATTCATAGACTCATCGTCATCGGGCTCTTGGCACATACCTGCGTCGAGTCCACGGTACGGTTTGCGGCCGAGCTGGGCTATGACGTGGTAGCCACCGTGCGCAACAATCGCCAGGACTCGGCCCTGCGCCGCTGGCCGTCGAAACTGATCAACCTGGCCGTGCAGCGCTCCACCGGTGTCGCCATGAGCGATTACGGCTGCATGCTGCGCGCCTACCGTCGCACCATCGTCGACGCCATGCTGGCCTGCCGCGAACGCAGCACCTTCATCCCGATCCTGGCCAACAGCTTCGCCCGTCACACCACCGAGATTCTGGTGCAGCACGCCGAACGCGAGCATGGCGAGTCGAAGTACAGCCCGATGCGCCTGATCAGCCTGATGTTCGATCTGCTGACCTGCATGACCACTACCCCGCTGCGACTGCTGAGCATCATCGGCTTCAGCTTGGCGGCGCTGGGCATGTTGTTTGCCTTCCTGCTGGTCTTCCTGCGCCTGATCTTCGGCGCCAGCTGGGCGGGTGGTGGCACATTCGTACTATTCGCCGTACTCTTTGTGTTCACTGGCGGCCAATTCATCGGCATGGGCCTTCTGGGTGAATACCTGGGCCGCATGTACAGCGATGTCCGCGCCCGTCCGCGCTTCTTCATCGAAAAGATCCTACGTAACAAACCCGCTAGTCCTGCTCCCGTTGCCACTGTCGACGGTCTGCCTTCCACCACTACTGATCAGGTTTCGCCATGAGTTCAAAAGCTGTTGTTTTCGCCTATCACGACATTGGCTGTGCAGGTATCGAAGCACTGCTCAACGCAGGTTTCGAGATTGCTGCCGTGTTTACCCACGCCGACGATCCGAAGGAAAACACCTTCTACGGCTCGGTCGCTCAACTGTGCGCCCGCAAAGGCATCCCTGTGCACGCACCGGAAGACGTCAACCACCCACTGTGGATCGAGCGTATCGCCAAACTGAACCCGGACTACCTGTTCTCGTTCTACTACCGCAACCTGCTGGGCGAGCAACTGCTGGCTACCGCCGGCAAAGGCGCGTTCAACCTGCACGGCTCCCTGCTGCCAACTTACCGTGGCCGCGCGCCAGCGAACTGGGTACTGGTCAACGGCGAAACCGAAACCGGCGTGACCCTGCACCGCATGGTCAAGCGTGCCGACGCTGGCGCAATCGTTGCCCAGCAACACGTCGCGATCGAGCGTGCCGACACCGCACTGACCCTGCACGGCAAGCTGCGCGAAGCCGCTGCCAACCTGCTGCGTGACACCCTGCCATTGCTGGCTCAGGGCAAAATCACCGAAACCGCCCAGGACGAATCCAAGGCCACTGTTTTCGGTCGTCGTACTGCGGCAGACGGCAAGCTGGTCTGGAGCAAACCGGCTGAAGAACTGTTCAACCTGGTTCGCGCTGTCACCCAACCTTACCCGGGTGCTTTCTGCGCCGTGGGCGAACACAAACTGATCGTCTGGAGCGCTGAAGTCGTCAAGGGCAACGAAGGTCTGGCACCAGGCCGCGTGATCAGCGTCGACCCTCTGCGCATCGCTTGCGGCGAAGACTCCCTGGTCGTCACTTCCGGTCAGCGTAACGAAAACGGTCTGTTCCTGAGCGGCCCGCAACTGGCCAACGAGCTGGGTCTGGTCGACGGTTCCGTACTGCGTGGCGCCGAATCGGGCCGTGCCCCACGTCGCACCCGCGTACTGATCCTCGGCGTCAACGGCTTCATCGGTAACCACCTGTCCGAGCGCCTGCTGCGTGACGACAAGTACGACGTCTACGGTCTGGACATCGGCTCCGACGCTATCGAGCGTCTGCGCAGCCATCCGAACTTCCACTTCGTCGAAGGCGATATCAGCATTCACTCCGAGTGGATCGAATATCACATCAAGAAGTGCGACGTGGTTCTGCCGCTGGTGGCCATCGCCACGCCAATCGAATACACCCGCAACCCGCTGCGCGTATTCGAACTGGACTTCGAAGAGAACCTGAAACTGGTTCGCTACTGCGTGAAGTACAACAAGCGCGTGATCTTCCCGTCGACCTCCGAAGTCTATGGCATGTGCCAGGACAAGAACTTCGACGAAGACACCTCGAACCTGATCGTTGGTCCGATCAACAAGCAACGCTGGATCTACTCGGTCTCCAAGCAACTGCTGGACCGCGTGATCTGGGCTTACGGCGCCAAAGGCCTGAACTTCACCCTGTTCCGTCCGTTCAACTGGATGGGTCCACGCCTGGACCGTCTGGACTCGGCCCGTATCGGCAGCTCCCGTGCTATCACCCAGTTGATCCTGAACCTGGTGGAAGGCACTCCGATCCGTCTGTTCGACGGCGGCGAGCAGAAGCGCTGCTTCACTGACATCGCCGACGGCATCGAAGCCCTGGCCCGTATCGTTGATAACGAAAATGACGCTTGCAACGGTCAGGTCATCAACATCGGTAACCCGGACAACGAAGCCAGCATCCGTCAGCTGGGCGAAGAACTGCTGCGTCAGTTCGAAGCTCACCCGCTGCGCAGCAACTTCCCTCCATTCGCCGGTTTCCGCGACGTAGAGAGCAAGGCGTTCTACGGCGCTGGCTACCAGGACGTGGAACACCGCAAGCCAAGCATCGAAAACGCCAAGCGCCTGCTGAACTGGGAGCCTACCGTCGAGATGAGCGAAACCATCGGTAACACGCTGGACTTCTTCCTGCGCGAAGCCATGCTCGAAATCGCGGACAAGCGCTGATGCAGGCAGGTCTTCGGATCGATGTCGACACCTACCGAGGTACCCGTGAGGGGGTACCCCGGTTGTTGGAGATGCTCGATGAAGCGCAAGTCAAGGCGACGTTCTTCTTCAGCGTTGGTCCGGACAACATGGGGCGCCATTTATGGCGCCTCATCCGTCCGCAATTTCTCTGGAAGATGCTGCGCTCCAATGCCGCGGGTCTGTACGGCTGGGATATTTTGCTGGCCGGCACTGCCTGGCCTGGCAAACCCATCGGCCGTGACCTGGGGCACCTGATGCGCCAGACCCTCGCGGCTGGCCATGAAGTCGGATTGCACGCCTGGGATCACCACGGCTGGCAAGCCAACGCAGGGCGCTGGAGCGATGCTGACCTGATCGAGCAGATTCGCCGGGGCGTAGACACCCTCAGCGATATCCTCGGGCAGTCCGTGGACTGTTCGGCGGCCGCCGGTTGGCGCGCCGATGAGCGGGTCATCGAAGCCAAGCAGCGTTTTGGCTTTCGTTACAACAGCGACTGTCGCGGACAAAGCCTGTTCCAGCCTCGGCTGGCAGACGGCAGTCTCGGCACGCCACAAATTCCGGTCGACTTGCCAACCTTCGATGAAGTGGTGGGTCCCGTCGTTGCAGCCAGTGAGTTCAACTCATACATTCTTGACCGATTCAGCCCCTCGAAGCTGAACGTATATACGATCCATGCGGAGGTAGAAGGGATTCTGATGGCAAATGATTTCCGCCAACTGCTGGTCGACGCGCGTCAGCGCGACATCCAGTTCCAGCCTTTGGGTGATTTATTGCCCGCCCAGCCGACAACCCTGCCTCAGGGCCGCGTGATACGTGGCGCCCTTGAAGGCCGTGAAGGATGGTTGGGAGTCCAGGGCGCATGATCAAACGCTGGGCTTTGCCGCTACTGCTGATCGCTTTCGGTCTGGTCTATCTGCTACCGCTTGGCACGCATGGCCTGTGGATTCCGGATGAAACCCGCTACGCCCAGGTCAGTCAGGAAATGCTCCTGAGTGGCAATTGGGTGTCGCCGCATTTCATGGGCCTGCGTTACTTCGAGAAACCGGTTGCCGGTTACTGGATGATCGCCATCGGCCAGGCCCTGTTCGGGGAAAACCTGTTCGGTGTGCGCATTGCGTCGGCACTCGCGACCGGCCTGAGCATCGTGCTGACCTACCTGGTCGCACGCAAACTCTGGAACGATCCGCGTAAAAGCATCGCCAGCGCACTGCTCTACATGAGTTTCGCAGTGACTGCGGTTCAAGGGGGCTACGCCAACCTCGACCCGCAATTCACGTTCTGGGTCAACCTGAGTCTGGTGGCCTTGTGGTTTGCGCTGGACAGCAGCCGTCGCAATGCGCGACTGATGAGCTGGGCAACCCTGGGTCTGGCCTGCGGCATGGGCTTCCTGACCAAGGGTTTTCTGGCCTGGTTGCTTCCGGTATTGATCGCCCTGCCCTACATGATCTGGCAAAAACGCTGGCGTGAACTGCTGGTGTACGGCCCGCTGGCTATTGTGGTTGCGATTGTCATCAGCCTGCCGTGGGTCCTGGCCGTGCATGCGCAGGAGCCCGATTACTGGCGTTTCTTCTTCTGGCACGAGCACATCCGTCGCTTTGCCGGTGACGATGCGCAGCACGCCTCCCCTTGGTGGTTCTATCTGCCGATGCTGGTAGCGTTCAGCTTGCCGTGGGTGGCGTTCCTGCCGTCGGCACTCAAACAAGCCTGGCAAACCAGGCGTCAGGCCAGCACCGGCTTCCTGTTGCTGTGGCTGGTCCTTCCGTTGGCGTTTTTCAGCCTGAGCAAAGGCAAGTTGCCGGCCTACATCCTGCCGTTCCTGTTACCGCTGGCACTGCTGATGGGCAATGCGCTGATCGACCGACTGAACCTGGGCCAGAGCCGGCTGTTCAAGATCAACGGCCTGCTGAACCTGGTCATCGGTCTGACCACCCTCCTGGCGATGGTTTACCTGCAACTGAAAAAACCCGTGTATGTCGATGAAATGCACAATCTGGTGCTGGTGTTCATCGTGCTCATGGGCTGGATCCTGTCCAACCTGTTGCTGGTGGTTCGGCCGTTGAGCGCATGGGCTGCGCCGGCCATCGGCAGCTGGTTACTGATCGCCATTCTGCCGGCCGCACTGCCACACTCGGTGGTCTACAACAAGATGCCCGACCAGTTTGTCCTCCAGCACATCGACGAACTCAGCCAGACCAAAAGCCTGCTGAGCAATGACCTAGGCGCAGCGTCCGCAGTGTCCTGGCGTCTGCAGCGCCCTGAAGTGGCGTTGTACAACACCATTGGCGAAGTGAAATACGGCCTGGATTATCCGGATGCCGCTGCACGCCGGGTCGATACCGAGCACGTGCAGCAATGGATGAGCGAAGCCCGCAAGACCGGTCCGGTCGGCGTGGTCATGCGCGTCAAGGGTGACGACGAAATCCGCGAGCTCGAACTATTGCCTGAAGAGGGCAAGCATTACGAGCAAGGCAACATGGTCATTCTGATCATTCCACAGAGCGCGCCATGACCCTGATTTTGCTGTTGTCCGCCTGTCTGCTGACCTGCCTGGGTCAGATCGCCCAGAAATACGCCGTGGAAAGCTGGCGCGGCAAAGACTCCGGCTGGGGCGAGAAACTGCTCTCGCCGTGGCTGTGGCTGGCACTGGCCAGCCTGGGCTTCGGCCTGTTGGTGTGGCTGCTGGTGTTACAACGTCTGGAGGTCGGTATCGCCTACCCGATGTTGAGCCTCAATTTTGTGCTGATCACCCTGGCCGCCCATTTCGTCTTCCACGAAACCATTGATCGTCGTCACTGGATCGGCGTTGCGCTGATCATTGCCGGCGTCGTTCTGCTCGGGAGGCACGCATGAGCCTTCGTCGCGGAATCAGCTTTGCCATGGGCAGTGTCGCGCTGGTCAGTGCCGCCCAGTTGGGCATGCGCTGGAGCATGAGCCATTTGCCGCTGCCCGATCAGTGGCTACAGGCCCTGAGCAACGGCACTATCGACCTGCTCGCGATCGGCGTGGTGCTTGCGTCGATCTGCGCTTACGCCCTGTCCATGCTGTGCTGGCTCGCCGCGCTGCGCGACCTGCCGCTGGGCCGGGCCTACTCGCTGTTGAGCATCAGCTATGCACTGGTGTATCTGTTGGCCGCCAGCCTGCCGCTGTTCAACGAAAACTTCAGCCTTTCCAAAACACTCGGGGTGGCCTTGGTCATCCTCGGTGTCATCACTATTAACTCTCGAACTGCCAGCGCCTCAGAAGTCAGGAATGCCTCATGAAAATCAGTGTAATTGGTAGCGGTTATGTCGGTCTGGTACAGGCGACTGTCCTGGCTGAAGTCGGCCATGATGTCGTCTGCATGGACGTCGATCAGAACAAGATCAAGATGCTGCAGAAAGGCCACGTCACGATCTTTGAACCAGGGCTGGAGAGCATGGTCAAGGAGAACCTGGAGAGCGGGCGCCTGCACTTCACCAGCGACGAGAAGATGGCCATCGAGCACGGTCAGGTCCTGTTCATCGCTGTCGGCACACCGTCGGACGAGGACGGCTCGGCCGACCTGAAATATGTCTTGTCCGTGGGTGATGCAGTTGCACGCCATCGGGTCGAGCCGCTGATTCTCGTGGAAAAGTCCACTGTTCCAGTCGGCACCGGTGACACCCTGCGTGCACACATTGAAGAAGTGCTGAAGAAAGCCGGGCGCACCCTGGAGTTCGATATCGTCTCCAACCCGGAATTCCTCAAGGAAGGCTCGGCGGTCAGTGACTGCCGCCGCCCTGACCGCATCGTCATCGGTTGCGAGCGTGAAGAAGTGCGCGAAGTGATGCGCGATCTCTACGCCCCCTTCAACCGCAACCATGACCGCATCATGTTCATGGACCTGCGCAGCGCTGAACTCACCAAGTACGCAGCCAATTGCATGCTTGCGACCAAAATCAGCTTTATCAACCAGATCGCCGAACTGGCCGAACACCTGGGTGCGGACATCGAAGCCGTGCGCATGGGCATCGGCGCAGACCAGCGCATTGGCTACCACTTCATCTACCCTGGCTGCGGCTATGGTGGTTCGTGTTTCCCGAAAGATATGCGCGCGTTGATCCACAGCGCCCAGGAAGCCAATTGCTCCAGCGACCTGCTGCAAGCGGTCGAGGCCATCAACCAGCGGCAGAAACACAAGCTGTTCGAACGCATCAACGCGTTCTACAAAGGTGAGCTCAAAGGCAAGACCTTCGCCCTCTGGGGCCTGGCGTTCAAACCCAACACCGACGACATGCGCGATGCGCCAAGCCGGGTACTGATGGAAGCCTTGTGGGCTGCCGGTGCACACGTACGCGCCTTCGACCCTGAATCCATGCAGGAAACCCAACGCCTGTACCCGGATCAACCGAACCTGTCGCTGATGGGCACACCGGAATCCGCGCTGGTCGGCGCAGACGCGCTGATCGTTTGCACCGAATGGCAACAGTTCAAGGCGCCGGACTTCAAACTGATCGAAGAGCGTCTCAAAGCGCCGGTGATCTTCGACGGCCGTAACCTGTACGACGCCGATCGCCTGGCACGCAAAGGCTTCAAGTACTTCCCGATGGGGCGTGGCGAGTCGCGTAACCTGCCAATTCCTCAGCAGCAGTGGCCAGCCTCTTCCGCCAAAGCCTAGGAGGCCCCGCGTGCAAGCCAATCCATCGACAGGGATCCGTCAACAGTCGTTAGGTCTGGGGCTACTGGCGCTGCTGCTGTTCTGCGCCGGTGTCTACCAGCAATCAGCGATCGGATTCGACACGCGGTTTGTACTGTTTGCCCAGGAAATGCTGCGCCATGGGCCGGGATTCTTCCCGACCACCTATGGCCAGCCTTACGCTGATTACTGGGCCACCTCGACGTTTTTTACCTGGCTGCTTTCGCTGCCCTTTGGCCAGGTAAACGCGTTGACGGCCTGGTTGCCCAGCGCCATTGCCTCGGCAACGATTGTCACGCTGATGTACCGCCTGGTAGCGCCCTACTCCCGAACCTGGGCGTTGATCAGCGTGGCCTTGATGTTGCTGAGCAATACCTTCATCACCGAAACCCGCGCCGTGTCCCTCGACCAGATGGTCGCGGCCGTGACCTTCTCCGTGTTCTACCTGGGCTATGCCGCCGACCACTTTCAGGCGCCGCGACGACTGCTGCTGATACTCGCGTTGCTGGTGCTGGGCTTTGCCATTCGTGGTCCGATCGGCCTGGTGGTGCCTACCGGCGTGCTGTGCAGTTATTACCTGCTCAATGGCCAGTGGCGGCGGATGATCACCGTCGGCTTGCTGGCGGCGGTGCTGCTGGCCGCCGGTGTCGGCTTGCTGTTGTGGCTGGCGGACGTCAGTGGCGGTCCGACCTTCGTGCAAGACGTGATCCGCATGCAGTTCATGGGGCGCATGGACGGCCGCGAAGGTGCGAGCGGCGTGCTGTATTACTTCAGCAGTTCGCTGGGCAACTATGCGCTGGCGTATCCCTTGGCGGTCGTGGTGCTGGCCGTTGTGCTGCTGGTCGGCCGCCAGGATCGTGGGCCGGCGTTGCGTTTGCTGACCTTGTGCACCGCTGCCGGGCTGATCGTGATGATTGGCCTGTCGATCCCGATGGCGAAAAAAGCCCGTTACATGCTGCCGATGCTGCCGATGGCAGCGATTATCGCGGCGTACCCGTTCCAGGGTGCGCAGGGCCGGGTGTTCCAGTGGCTACGCGGCCTGATGCAGGGCCTGTGGCTGCTGATTCCTGGCCTGCTGATCGTCGGGTTGCTGGTCGCCAAGCGACGTTTCGCCGAGCATCTCACCTCGGCGACGGCGGTGATGGCGATACTCGGTGTGTTGCAAGTCATCGCACTGGGGCTGTTGTTCAAGCCACGCGTGCGGACGGTGGGCCTGGCCTTCACGGCAGTGCTGGCGCTGTGGTCGACCTACATTCTGGTGGTTGAGCCGGTGGAACGTACGCTCTACGACACCCGCACGTTCAGTCGTGCAGCCGTTGAGCTGATCCAGAAGGACCCGGCGCCCGTGGTGCTGCATGCAATGGGCAAAGACGCCAAGGCCATCAAGTTCATGGTCAACGTCGAGCAGGACCTGTTCCCGGTCTTCACTCATTCGGTGCAAGAACTGGAAAACCTGAAAGGCCCTGCCTGGCTGGTGATGGACAAAAGCGACTACGAGGCCCTGAAAGGCTCTCGGTTGGCAGCATTGCAACCGGTACTGAACGGGTCCTTCGACAAGGACGATTACGTCCTGCTGCATCTGCTACCCGCGCAGCCCTGAACGGGTTGCACATCGTCAGGGCGCTTGCTTAAGCTTGCGCCCATGACCCTTTCCCTACGCCCCGCCCAATTCGCCGACGCCAGCTCATTGCCCGCCGTAGAGCGCTCAGCTGCCGCCCTTTTCCGTAACGATCCCGAACTGGCCTGGCTTGCCGACGCCCCCATGACCAGCGTCGAGCAGCACCAGCGCGACATCGACTCTGCGCGGGTCTGGGTGGCCGAGGCGGCCGATGCATCGATTGTCGGCTTCCTCAGCGCGTATACCGTCGATAGCGAACTGCATATCCAGGAAGTGTCCGTCAGCAGCGGGTTTCAGGGCCAAGGCCTGGGACGCAGGTTGTTGCTGACCGCCCTTGAACACGCACGCAACCTGGGGTTAGCCGCGCTGACCCTGACGACCTTTCGCGAACTGCCATGGAACGAAGTGTTTTATCGGCGTTTCGGCTTTGAAACGCTGGCGCCTTGCCGTCTCGATCCGCGCTTGAAAGCGGTGCTGGAAGCAGAAATCGCCCATGGTTTGCCCGGTGCCCGACGGTGCGCCATGCGCTATTGCATCGCGCCATAAGGGTTGCTGTATCGGCTGGCAACCGACGCAGGAACAGTTCTCCCCCACCCTGAACTTTCGCGGTACTACCCGATTTATGCCCTCAGTGCGCTGACGGCCATGGGTGGGTTGCTGTGTTTCCTGAGTGGCCGACGCGTCGCAATACTTCAAAATTAATGCACTTAAACCGCATTAATATGAATTTGTCAGTGACCAGAGAGATGGGCACACTGTGCCGATTCCTCCCCCAAATGCTGGAACACTTAAAGGGCTTTCTGGTGATCCAGACAAGCCCTTCTTTTTGCCTGCTCTCTGCTACTGGATCGTTTTCATCATGCTCACTCGCTGGATACCCGCCGCCATCAACACCCGCCCTTCTGAATGGAGCCGCGCTGCCATCGGCATGTCGCTGGGTACACTGCTGAGTGTCTGGGTCTGTAGTCAGGTGTTCGGCATGGAGCTGGCCTTGCACCTGATCGGGCCGTTGGGCGCGTCGGCGGTGTTGCTGTTCGCGGTGTCGTCCGGCGCACTGGCGCAGCCGTGGTCGATTCTCGGCGGCTATTTGTGTGCAGCGGTGGTGTCGCTGCTGGTGGCCCATGTGCTCGGACGCACGCTGGGCAGCGCCTGCCTGGCGGCCGGCATGGCACTGATTCTGATGTGCTGGCTGCGCTGCCTGCACCCGCCGGCCGGTGCGTTGGCATTGCTGCTGGTGGTGGCCGACCCGGCGACCGTCGCCATGGGCTGGCGCGAACTCGGGCCGGTGATGCTCGCCGCAACGTGCATGCTGCTCAGCGCGTTGGCCTATAACAACCTGACGCGGATCCGTTACCCCAAGGGCCACAGCGAACCGGTCGCCCTAGTGCCCGCCGATCATCCACCCGAAGACGTGCTGGCGATCACCGCCGAAGACCTCAAGCTGGCACTGGCCGACATGCAGGAGTTCTTCGACGTCACGCCCGAGGACCTGGAGCAGTTGATCCACGCCAGTGAGTTGCACGCCAAACGCCGCAGCATCGGTGGCGTACTCGCCAACCGGGTTTAGGCGTCAAGCCGCCGACTGCTCACCGGGCTGGTGCCGAGGTGTCGAAAGGGCCGTCGCAGACAGCTCGCTTGTGCTGATGTCGGCATTTTCACAGCCGATTCTGTCGCGAACGCCCTGTCAGGGCATTTATGCGAGGAAAGAGCATCGGGCATTACAAAAATGCAGACCGAACCTGCATCGATCACGGTTGTACATCGCAAATTTGCACTGTTACGATCCGGCATCGTTCGCGCGCGAACACTTCTATAAAGAACAATAAAAGCAGGGAGTTAGTGATGACTGCTCAGGTTTCATCCCAGGCGATTCAAGGCATTGATGCCACCGCCAACGACGTGCTGGCCGAAGTCCGCAACCACATTGGCCACCTGACCCTCAATCGCCCCGCCGGTCTCAACGCCATTACCCTGGACATGGTCCGCAGCCTGCACCAACAGCTCGATGCCTGGTCCCGTGACCCGCACATCCACGCCGTGGTGCTGCGCGGAGCTGGCGAGAAAGCCTTTTGCGCTGGCGGCGATATCCGCTCGCTGTACGACAGTTTCAAAAGCGGCGGCACCCTGCATGAAGACTTCTTCGTCGAGGAATACGCCCTTGACCTGGCGATCCACCATTACCGCAAACCGGTGCTGGCGTTGATGGACGGTTTCGTCCTCGGCGGCGGCATGGGCCTGGTGCAAGGCGCAGACCTGCGGGTGGTCACCGAACGCAGCCGCCTGGCCATGCCGGAAGTGGCCATCGGTTACTTCCCGGACGTTGGCGGCAGCTACTTCCTGCCACGGATTCCCGGCGAACTGGGCATCTACCTTGGCGTCAGTGGCGTGCAGATTCGCGCCGCCGATGCGCTCTATTGCGGGTTGGCGGATTGGTACCTGGAAAGCCGGAAACTCGCCGAACTGGACCAACGCCTCGACAGCCTCACGTGGCACGATACGCCGCTCAAGGACCTGCAAGGTCTGCTGGCGAAATTCGCGGTACAGCAACTGCCCGACGCACCGTTGCAGGCGCTGCGGCCAGCGATCGACCACTTCTTCGCCCAGACGGATGTGCCAAGCATTGTCGAGCAATTGCGCACCGTGACAATTGCCGACAGCCACGACTGGGCGCTGACCACCGCCGACCTGCTCGACAGTCGTTCACCGCTGGCCATGGGTGTAACGTTGGAGATGCTGCGTCGCGGCCGTCATCTGAGCCTGGAAAAGTGCTTCGCCCTCGAACTGCACCTGGACCGTCAGTGGTTCGAACGCGGCGACCTGATCGAAGGCGTCCGCGCCTTGCTGATCGACAAAGACAAGAGCCCACGCTGGAACCCTCCGACCGTACAGGCGCTGGATGCCAGACAGGTTGAGAGTTTCTTCAGCGGTTTTGAGCAGAGCGGGAGCTGAGCCATGCACGATATCGAACTGACCGAAGAACAAGTGATGATCCGCGACATGGCCCGGGATTTTGCGCGCGGCGAAATCGCCCCGCACGCCCAGGCCTGGGAAAAAGCCGGCTGGATCGATGATGCGCTGGTGGCGAAGATGGGCGAACTGGGTTTGCTCGGCATGGTGGTTCCCGAGGAATGGGGCGGCACCTACGTCGACTACGTGGCCTACGCGTTGGCGGTGGAAGAGATTTCCGCGGGCGACGGTGCCACCGGCGCCCTGATGAGTATTCATAACTCGGTGGGCTGCGGGCCGGTCCTCAACTACGGCACTGAAGAACAGAAACAGACCTGGCTGACGGATCTGGCCAGCGGCCAGGCCATCGGCTGCTTCTGCCTGACCGAGCCACAGGCCGGTTCCGAGGCCCACAACTTGCGCACCCGTGCCGAACTGCGCGACGGCCAGTGGGTGATCAATGGTGCCAAGCAGTTCGTCAGTAACGGGAGACGGGCAAAACTGGCGATTGTGTTTGCCGTAACCGACCCGGAACTGGGCAAGAAAGGTTTGTCGGCGTTCCTGGTACCGACCGACACCCCGGGTTTTATCGTTGATCGCAGCGAACACAAGATGGGCATCCGCGCCTCCGACACCTGCGCGGTGACGCTGAACAACTGCATCATCCCCGAAGCCAACCTGCTGGGCGAACGCGGCAAGGGACTGGCGATTGCCTTGTCCAACCTTGAAGGCGGTCGCATCGGCATCGCCGCGCAAGCGCTGGGCATCGCGCGTGCAGCTTTCGAAGCAGCGCTGGCCTACGCCCGTGACCGGGTGCAGTTCGACAAGCCGATCATCGAGCACCAGAGCGTCGCCAACATGCTGGCCGACATGCACACCCGACTGAACGCAGCGCGCTTGTTGATCCTGCACGCCGCACGGCTACGCAGCGCCGGCAAGCCATGCCTGTCGGAAGCCTCGCAGGCCAAGCTGTTTGCCTCGGAAATAGCCGAGAAGGTCTGCTCGTCCGCCATACAGATTCACGGTGGCTACGGTTATCTGGAAGATTATCCGGTGGAACGCTACTACCGCGATGCGCGGATCACGCAGATTTACGAAGGGTCGAGCGAGATTCAGCGGATGGTGATTGCGCGGGAGCTCAAGAACTATCTGGTTTGATGCGTGGAATTGGGGTGGCTTTGAAATCCACCCCTCACCCCAGCCCTCTCCCCAATGGGGAGAGGGTGAAAAGGAGCCGATCTTCAAGCTTTTCAAAACTTGAGTTCAACTCGAAATCTCAGGTCGCAGTACGTCGACTAAACAACTCGGTCAGTCCCCTCTCCCTTTGGGAGAGGGTTAGGGTGAGGGGTGGCTTTTGCAGCCATCCCACACATCACATCCCTTTAAACTCAGCCTCACGCTTGGCAATAAACGCCGCCATGCCTTCTTTCTGATCCTGTGTGGCAAACGCCGCATGGAACACCCGGCGTTCAAAGCGCACGCCTTCGGACAGGCTGACTTCAAAGGCGCGGTTGATGCTTTCCTTGACCATCATTGCAATCGGTAAGGACTTCTTGGCGATCAACGCTGCAACCTTCAACGCTTCGTCCAGCAACTCATCCACCGGCACGATGCGCGCAACGATGCCGCAGCGCTCCGCTTCCACCGCGTCGATCAACCGGCCGCTGAGGCACATTTCCATGGCTTTGGCCTTACCCACCGCGTGGGTCAGGCGCTGGGTGCCGCCCATGCCCGGCAACACGCCGAGGTTGATTTCCGGCTGGCCGAATTTGGCGTTGTCACCGGCCAGAATGAAGTCGCACATCAGCGCCAGCTCACAACCACCGCCCAGGGCGAAACCGGCGACAGCCGCAATGATCGGCTTACGGCGGTTGGCTACCCGGTCACTGTCGCTGAACAGGTCGTCAAGGTAGATCTGCGGGTAGGTCAGCTCGGCCATTTCCTTGATGTCGGCACCGGCGGCAAAGGCCTTTTTCGAGCCGGTCAACACGATGCAGCCGATGTCCGGATTGGCTTCCAGACCATCCAGCGCGTGGTTCAGCTCGCTGACAATCTGCGCGTTCAAGGCATTCAGCGCCTGCGGGCGGTTGAGGGTAATCAGACCCACGCGGCCCTGCACTTCCAACAAAATCGTTTCGTAACTCATGCAAACGTTCCTTCTTTAGAGATTGCGCGAAATGACCATGCGTTGAATATCGCTGGTGCCTTCATAGATCTGGCAGACCCGCACATCGCGGTAGATCCGCTCCAGCGGGAAGTCGCTCAGGTAACCGTAACCACCGAGGGTTTGCAACGCCATCGAGCAGACCTTCTCGGCCATTTCCGAGGCGAACAGCTTGGCCATCGAGGCTTCCACCAGCGCCGGTTTGCCGCTGTCACGCAGGGCCGCGGCGTAATGCACCATCTGCCGGGCGACGGCGATCTGCGTGGCCATGTCGGCCAAACGGAACGCTACCGCCTGATGCTCGATAATCGCTTTGCCGAAGCTCTCGCGCTCACGGGCGTAATCGCGGGCGGCTTCGAATGCGGCGCGGGCCATACCAACCGATTGCGAGGCAATCCCGACGCGTCCGCCTTCAAGGTTGGCCAAGGCAATTTTGTAACCCTCGCCCTCCTCGCCCAGACGATTGGCCACCGGCACCTTCACGTCTTCAAAGAGGATCTGGCAGGTGTCCGAGGCGTGCTGGCCGAGCTTGTCTTCGATCCGTGCAACCTTGTAGCCCGGTGAATCGGTCGGCACGATAAAGGCGCTGATCCCTCGCTTGCCGGCGCTCGGGTCGGTGACCGCGAAGACGATCACCACTCCGGCGTTTTGCCCGGAGGTGATGAACTGCTTGCAGCCATTAAGCACGTAGTGATCGCCGTTCAGGCGGGCACGGGTTTTCAGGCTGCTGGCGTCGGAACCGGCCTGCGGCTCGGTCAGCGCGAATGCCCCGAGCATGGCGCCACTGGCCAGAGGCTTGAGGAACTGTTCTTTCTGCTGGTCGTTGCCGAACGTGAGGATCGGCACGCAACCCACCGAGTTGTGCACGCTCATGATGGTCGAGCAGGCGCCATCGCCGGCAGCGATTTCTTCCAGGGCCATGGCGTACGCCAGGTAACCGGTGTCGCAACCGCCCCACTGCTCCGGCACCAACATGCCGAAGAAGCCCAGTTCGGCCATCTCGCCAATGGCCTCCTTGGGGAAGCGGTGCTCGCGATCCCATTCGGCGGCAAACGGCTTGAGCCGCTCCTGAGCGAACTGCCGGGCCGCGTCGCTGATCTGTAGTTGTTCGTCAGTCGGTAGCATGTTGATTCCTTAATACAGGCATTCAACGGCCATGGCCGTGGCTTCACCGCCGCCGATGCAGATCGCTGCAACGCCGCGTTTCAAGCCTTTCTGGCGCAGGGCCGAGAGCAAGGTCACGAGGATCCGCGCACCCGAGGCGCCAATCGGGTGGCCCAATGCACAGGCGCCGCCGTGAACGTTGACTTTGCTGTGGGGAATTTCCAGCTTGGTCATGGTCACCAGGCTGACCACCGCGAAGGCTTCGTTGACTTCGAACAGCTCGACGTCATCCAGCGACCAGCCGGTTTTCTTCAGCAGTTTCTTGATCGCGCCCACCGGTGCAACCGGGAACAGACCCGGCGTATCCGCGAAGGCCGCATGACCGTGGATCACCGCCAGCGGTTTCAGGCCACGTTTTTCAGCTTCCGAGCGACGCATCAGCAGCAATGCCGCCGCGCCGTCGGAGATCGAACTGGAGTTGGCCGCCGTCACCGTGCCGCCCTCGCGGAACGCCGGTTTCAGGCTGGCGATCTTGTCCAGTTTGGCTTTGGGGGGTTGTTCGTCATCAGTGATGAGTTTCTGCTCTTTGCCGACCAACACCTGCAGCGGAACGATTTCGGCGTTGAAGCTACCGTCCTTGATCGCCTGTTGCGCGCGAGTGGTTGAAGCGATGGCAAAGGCATCCTGCGCGTCACGCGTGAAGCCGTTGGCCTCGGCGCAGTCCTCGGCGAAGGTGCCCATCAGGCGGCCCTTGTCGTAGGCATCTTCCAGACCGTCGAGGAACATATGGTCAAGCACTTTGCCGTGGCCCATGCGGTAACCGCTGCGGGCGCGATCCAGCAGATACGGTGCGTTGGACATGCTTTCCATCCCGCCAGCGACCACCACGTCGGCACTGCCGGCCAGCAGCATGTCGTGGGCCAGGATGGCGGCTTCCATGCCCGAACCGCACATTTTGTTCAGGGTGGTGCAACGGGTCGATTTATCCAACCCCGCACCCAGCGCAGCCTGGCGTGCCGGGGCCTGACCGAGGCCGGCGGACAGCACGCAACCGAACAGCACTTCTTCTACGGCGTCGGCAGCCACACCGGCACGCTCGACGGCGGCGCGGATCGCGGCAGCACCCAGTTGTGGCGCGGTGAGGCTTTTCAGTTCACCTGGAAAACCACCCATCGGGGTTCGGACGGGCCTGACGATACCGATTGGATCGTGGGAAATAGTCATGACAAATACTCCTTATTTGGCGGCCATACGCAAGGCACCGTCGAGACGGATCACCTCGCCGTTGAGCATGCTGTTTTCTATGATATGCCTGACCAGCGCGGCGTACTCAACCGGTTTACCCAGGCGCGGCGGAAACGGTACGCCAGCGGCCAGCGAATCGCGAACTTCCTGGGTCATGCCAGCCATCATTGGGGTTTCGAAGATGCCCGGGGCGATGGTCATCACGCGGATGCCAAAGCGCGCCAGTTCACGGGCGGCAGGCAACGTCAGGCTGGCAATCGCACCTTTGGAGGCAGCATAAGCGGCCTGGCCGATCTGGCCGTCGAAGGCCGCCACCGAAGCGGTGTTGATGATCACCCCGCGCTCGCCGTCTTCATTGGCTTCGGTTTCGGCAATCGCCGCAGCCGCCAGGCGCAGCATGTTGAAGCTGCCGATCAGGTTGACGTTGATCACCTGACTGAAACTGGCCAGCGCATGCGGGCCGGTCTTGCCGAGGATCTTCTCGCCGCGAACCACGCCGGCGCAGTTGACCAGACCGTGCAGGCCACCAAAGGCTGCGACCGCTGCCTGCACCGCCGCTTCTGCCGCTGCTTCCTGGCTGATGTCTGCCACGACGCTGTGTGCGCCGAGCCGTTTTGCCTGAGCCTCGACAGCTTCGGCATTCAAGTCCACCAGCATCACTTTGGCACCGGCGCCCACCAGCATTTCAGCCGTGGCCGCGCCCAGGCCCGACGCACCGCCGGTGACGAGAAAAACCTTGTTTTCGATCTGCATCATTGTTTCCTTGGATTCAAGCTGAAACGTTCTTCGCTGCGGCCTCTTGAGCCTTGGCGATTTCCTGGTTGCGCAAGATAAAGCGCTGCAATTTGCCGCTTGGGGTTTTCGGCAATTCGCTGACAAATTCGATTTCACGTGGGTATGAGTGCGCCGCCAGACGTTTGCGCACGTGCTGACGCAGCTCTTCGGCCAGCTCGGGCGAAGCACGGTACTGCGCACTGAGCACGACGAAGGCTTTCACCCGTTCGGTGCGCTCCGGATCCGGCTTGCCGATCACCGCCGCTTCAACCACCGCAGGATGCTCGATCAACGCGCTTTCAACGTCGAACGGGCCAACGCGATAGCCGGAGGTGGTGATCACATCATCGCTGCGGCCGACAAAGCTGATGCTGCCGTCCGGGTTCAGTTCGACGGTATCGCCGCTCAGGTAATAGTTGCCGACAAAGGCCTTGGTCGGCGCGCCTTCGTAACCGGCGAACCAGCACATCGGTGACTGGGTGCGGTCGATGGCGAGGATCCCCGGCTGACCGACCGACAATTCGTTGCAGGCCTCATCCAGCACCACGATCCGGTGACCGGGCGAGGCAAAACCTGCTGCGCCAACGTGCACCGGATGTTCAAGACCGTGGTGGTTGCACAGCACCATGCCGAGTTCGGTCTGGCCGTAATGGTCGTGGATCACCACGTCGAGGTTGTCGGCAAACCAGCGGATGACTTCCGGGTTCAATGGCTCGCCGGCACTGCTGACGATACGCAGCTTGCCTTTGATCGAACGGGCGAACTCATCGCCGCCGGCGATCAGCAAACGGTACGCAGTCGGTGAACCGGTGAGGTTGGTGATGCCGTATTTGTTGATCACCCGGCAGGTGCTTTCGAGGGTGAAGGGGCCATCGTAAAAGGTGATCGGATGGCCCATGGACAACGGTCCGGTCACACCGAAATAGATGCCATAGGCCCAACCCGGATCAGCGACGTTCCAGAATGCATCTTCAGGGCGCAGGTCCACTGCGTCACGGGTGTAGCTCTGGAACGCGACGATGGCCTTGAGCGGCACCGACAGGGCTTTCGACGGGCCAGTCGTGCCCGAGGTGAACATCAGCAGGAACGGGTCTTCACCGCTCAGCAACAGCGGTTCGCACTGGGCGGAATAGTTGGGCAGTTCGGCCCAGAAACTGAAGTCGCCGCGCACGATGCCCTGACCTTTCGGGCCGCCGACGGTGACGATGGTCGGGCAGTCGGCCACTTCAGCGAGCTTTGGACGATTGACCGCATCGGTCACCACCACGGCGGCGCCGGAACTGTTGAGGCGGTGTTCGATGGCTTTCGGGCCGAAGGCGGTAAACAGTGGCTGATAGACCGCGCCAATGCGCCAGGTGGCGAACACCACGATCAGCAATTCAACGTTACGTGGCAAGAGGCCTGCGACCTTGTCGCCCTTCTTCACGCCCTGAGCCAGCAGGAAGTTGGCAAAGCGCGCCGCGTTGTCCTGCAGATCGCTGAAGGTGTATGTGGCGCTGGTACCGTCGCGCCCTTCCCAGAACAAGGCGATGCGTCCAGGCAACGCATGGCGGTCGCAGCATTCAACGCAGGCGTTGAGGGCCGTCAACGAACCGTTGAGCGCAGCATCGACGGTGTGCTGATAGTTGAACTGTGAAGTCGCAGACAGGTAATCGCGCATTGCCAGAATCCCTCTGTATTTTTATTGGGTTGGGGGAACCGTAAAAATTCAGGAAATACTCGCTCTGCGGACGGCGCGGGACAATGGTCAAAGCTTTCAAGTTGCGTGACTGGTTTGGCCAAGATAGCCATCCATCTCGCCGTGATCGTTCCCACGCTGCGTGGGAATGCAGCCTGGGACGCTCCGCGTCCAAAAAAGCGGACGCGGAGCGTCCATTGAGGCGTTCCCACAGAGCGTGGGAACGATCAATACAAGGTCTGGATCAGGGGGCTTCGTTGAGGATCAAACTGCGGTAATGCCCGGGATTGGACCCCGACCATTTGCGAAACGCCTTGTAGAACGAACTGGCATCGGCAAACCCGAGCCGCGTGGCGATCTCGGCGAAGCTGATCGAAGGCTCTGCCAGCCAGACGATTGCCAGCTCCTTTCGCACGCTGTCCTTCAAGCCTTGATAGGTCTGCCCTTCTTCGGCCAAACGACGACGCAGTGTCGAGGCCGACATGCACAATTGCTGCGCGAGGCTGTCGGTTTCCGGCCACTGTTCGGCGGGCAATTGCCGCAAGTCGTATTTGATCCGGCTGGCGAGGCTTTGCGGGTCGCGGTACTTGACCAGGATATTGGCCGGCGCATGAGCCAGAAAGCGCTGCAACTCTTCAGCACTGCGCTTGATTGGCAGATCCAGGCAATCGGCCGAGAAAATCATCCGTGTGCGCGGACGGTCGAAGCGCAGGTTCTCGGAGAACATCACCTTATAGTCGTCGCAGAAGTCAGGCTCCGCGCAGCGCAGTTCGATGGCCAGAATCGGTATCCGCCGCCCCGCCAGCCAGCAGGCAACGCCATGGACGATCATCCAGTAGGTGAAATAAGTAAACGCGCGACGCGGTGCCTGATCGTCTTCGAGCAGGACGATTTCCGCCAGGCTTTGCTGATGAACCAGCTGCGCCGGCATGCGTTCGAGCATCAACGACAGAAACCCCAGCCCGGACGTCAATCCCGCCGCCAGTGTCGGCTGGGCCATGGCGCAACGGCAGAGAAACTCCAGACTGCCGGACTTCAGCTGACGCGGGTCCATCCCAAAGAACTCGTCGTCCATGCGCCGCGCCAACAGCCGCCACAGCCGTGCATAGGCCGTGGCTGGTACCCGCGCATCAGCCACGTCAAGCAAGCGCGGTTCAATCCCGACCTTGAGCAAGACCTCATCGCTGGCGGCACCCGGCTCGCAGCTTTGCAACAGTGCTTCGCGCACCAGGTGAGTGGAGATGGTGTCTTTTTCCGACATTGAGCGTGGTGAACCCTGTTTTTTGTTTGTCGGCCATCTTAACGCATGCCTTGTTTTCTTCAGATCAAAAGAACGCAGCCTGCACCAGCCCCTACAGATATACGTATTCCAACGTGGGAGCTGCCGAAGGCTGCGATCTTTTGACTCGTTCAGCCACCGTTCAGCTAAATGCCAATCAACTCTATTTAGCAATGAGTATCATTATGTTACAAATTAGATTCCTATTTGATAGCTGACGCGGTGCTGAATGCTGGTTCCCTTTTTGATCATGCTGCGCGAAGGCGTTGAAGCGGCGTTAATCGTCGGCATCATTGCCAGTTACCTCAAGCAAACCGGGCGCGGCCAATGGATGCCCGCCATGTGGATCGGGGTTTTCCTCGCCGTGGCGCTGGCCCTGCTGGTAGGCGGTGGCCTGGAACTGGTCAGCGCTGAATTCCCGCAAAAACAGCAGGAACTCTTCGAAGCCGTGATTGGCCTGCTGGCGGTCGGCATTCTGAGTTCCATGGTGTTCTGGATGCGCAAGGTCGCGCGCTCGATCAAGCATTCGCTGCACGTTTCCCTCGATCACGCGATGGCGGGTTCCAGACACCAGGTCACTGCACTGATTGCCATGGTGTTCTTCGCCGTCGCCCGGGAAAGTCTGGAAACCGTGTTCTTCCTGCTCGCGGTGTTCCAGCAAAGCGAAGGCCCGGGAGCGCCCATCGGCGCCCTGCTCGGCCTGGCGCTGTCGATCGTCATCGGTTTCCTGATCTACAGCGGCAGCATGCGCCTGAACCTGTCTGCGTTCTTCCGCTGGACCGGCCTGTTCATTCTGGTGGTGGCTGCCGGCATCCTTGCAAGCTCCGTCCGCGCACTGCACGAAGCCGGGCTCTGGAATCACCTGCAAACCGTCCTGTTCGATTTCAGCGCAACCCTGCCGATGGATGGCCCGCTGGGTTCGGTGCTGGCCGGCATGTTCGGTTATCAGGACGCACCGACCGTCAGCACCCTGGGCGCCTACGTGATCTACCTGGTGGTGGCGCTGGTGATGTTCTTCCTCCCCGGTAGCGCGCCGGCCAAACCAGCCGCCACGCCGTCTTCTTCCGTTTCCAGCCATTAAGGGCATTCATGTCAAACCAGGCCCCTCTTCAGACCTCGCCTCCCCGCGCCTTGCGCTGGGCGGTGGCCGGTTCGGTGATCGTCATGATCGCCGCCGGCGGATTGTTCTATTACGCATCGCAAATGGCCGCGGCCAAGCGTCAGCCCCATCAGGACGAGATCACCGTCACCATTAATCCGCACAGCTGCGAGCCCAATGCGCTGACCGTCCCAGCGGGCCACACCCGTTTCCGCATCGTCAACCGTTCGGATCGCGCCGTTGAATGGGAAGTCCTCGACGGCGTGCTGGTGCTGGTCGAACGGGAAAACATCGCCCCCGGCCTGAGCCAGGTGATCAGCGCCAACCTGTCGCCGGGTGACTACGCGATTACCTGCGGGCTGCTCAGCAACCCGCGCGGCACGCTGCACGTCACGCCCACCGCCGCATCCGATGCCGCAGCCAAGGCACGTCCGTCGATGGTGGCGTTTATTGGCCCATTGTCGGAATTCCGGGTTTACCTGAGCAGTCAGGGCACCGCGCTGATCAACGCCGTTACGGCGCTGCAACAAGCGATAGAGGCCGGCGACCTGAGCCAGGCCCAGGCGTTGTACATTCCGGCCCGCGTTGCCTATCAACGCATCGCCCCGGCGGCCCAACGCCTGGCCGAACTGGACAAGGTCATCAACGCTCGCGCCGATTATTTTGAGAAACGCGAGCAGGATCCGGAGTTCGTCGGCTTCCATCGTCTTGAATACGCGCTGTTCCAGCAGCGAAATATCGAAGGCCTGGCGCCGGTCGCTCAGCGCCTGCTGACCGATGTCACGCAGCTCAAGCAGCAACTGTTGGCTCAGTCACTGCCGCCAGAGCAACTGGTGAGCATCATCGCCCGCAATATCCGCAACATGGCCGATGTACGCGCCAGCAGCGGTGAAGAAGAACGTTACAGCCACATCGACCTGAACGGTTTCGCCGCCAATCTTGAGGTCACCCGCAAAGTGATCGATCTGTTGCGTCCGCTACTGAGCAAGTCCGCCGCAGCCTTGCTGACCCAGTTGGACACGGCCACCCACGCTCTCGATGCCGAACTCAACGGCTTGCGCGTGACAGACGGCTACAGCCGTTACGACAGCGTCGGCGCCGATCAGCGCACGCGACTCGCCGACAAGGCCAAGGCTCTGGCCGATGCACTCGATGGAATCGATCCCGCCCTTGGCCTTTCCGGCCTGTAAGCAGAAGACAACATACCCATGAACGATTTAGATCAGATCAATGCCCAGCGTCGCCGCGTATTGTTGGGCATGGGCGCCGCCGGCGTCGCGTTGGCCGGCAGTGCCTTGAGCTGCCCGGCCATGGCCGCCAGCCCGGCGCAAGTCACTGAAGCACCGAACAGTGACAAAACCCAGGATCGCCATGACTTCCATGGCCAGCATCAGACCGGCATTGTCACACCGCGCCCGGCCTGCGGCATGCTGGTGTCGTTCGATGTGCTGGCCACCGATCGCGAAGACCTCGAACGGTTGTTCCGCACCCTGAACCAGCGCATTGCGTTTTTGATGAGCGGCGGTCCGGTCACTCAGATCGACCCGAAACTGCCGCCCCTGGATTCGGGGATTCTCGGCCCGATCGTGACACCCGACAACCTGACCATCACCGTCTCGGTGGGTGAATCGCTGTTCGACGAGCGTTTCGGTCTGGCTCACGCCAAACCCAAACGGTTGATCCGCATGGTCGGCTTCCCCAACGATGCACTGCAACCGGAGCTCTGCCACGGCGACCTGAGCCTGCAGTTCTGCGCCAACACCGCGGACACCAACATTCACGCCTTGCGCGACATCGTGAAAAACCTGCCGGACCTGCTGCTGGTGCGCTGGAAACAGGAAGGCAGCGTGCCGCCGCAAGCGCCGAGCAAGCCGGGGGAACCTGCGCAAAGTGCGCGCAACTTCCTCGGTTTCCGAGACGGTTCGGCCAACCCGGACTCTAACGACAACAAAGCCATGAACCAGATTGTCTGGGTTCAACCGGGTAGCGATGAGCCCGCCTGGGCGGCCAATGGCAGCTATCAGGCCGTGCGGATTATCCGCAACCTTGTCGAGCGCTGGGATCGCACGCCACTGCAAGAGCAGGAAAGCATTCTCGGCCGGGTCAAAAGCACCGGCGCGCCCATCGGCGGCAGCCATGAAAGCCAGGTCCCGGACTACGCCAAAGACCCGCACGGCAAGCTGACCAAAATGGATGCGCACATCCGTCTGGCCAACCCGCGCACTGCGGCGACCCAGGCCAACCTGATCCTGCGTCGGCCGTTCAACTACTCCAACGGCGTGAGCAAAAACGGTCAGCTGGAAATGGGCTTGCTGTTCATCTGCTACCAGGCCGATCTGCACAACGGTTTCATCACCGTGCAAACCCGACTCAACGGCGAGCCGCTGGAGGAATACCTCAAGCCCATCGGCGGCGGCTATTTCTTCACCTTGCCGGGTGTTACCGACGACAAGGACTTCATCGGTCGTTCATTGCTCAATGCCACTCAACCGAAAACCACGGCTTAACCCCCTAAACACAACAAACCCACGGAAAAGTCCCATGAAAAAGTCGCCCCTCGCTTTGCTGGTTGCCCTTGGCTTGCTCCACGCTCCACTGTCGGCGTTCGCCGCCACAGCGCCACTGGATCTGGTGGGACCGATTTCGGATTACAAAATCTACGTCACCGAACAGCTCGAAGGGTTTGCCAGCCACACCCAGCAATTCACCGATGCGGTGAAAAAAGGTGACCTGGCCACCGCTCAGAAACTCTATGCGCCGACCCGCGTTTACTACGAGTCGATCGAGCCGATGGCCGAGCTGTTCAGTGACCTGGATGCGTCCATCGACTCGCGCGTCAACGACCACGAAAAAGGCGTCAAGGCTGAAGACTTCACCGGTTTTCACCGCATTGAGTACACGCTGTTTTCCGAGAAAACCACCGAGGGCCTCGGTGAACTGGCCGATGGTCTGAACAACAACGTCAAAGAGCTGCAAACCCGGGTTGCCGGCCTGACCTTCCCGCCAGAAAAAGTGGTAGGCGGCGCCGCTACCTTGCTCGAAGAAGTTGCTGCAACCAAGATCTCCGGTGAAGAAGACCGCTACAGCCACACCGACCTGTATGACTTCCAGGGCAACATCGACGGCGCAAAGAAAATCGTTGACCTGTTCCGTCCGCAGCTCGAGAAACAGGACAAAGCCTTCGTCGCCAAAGTCGACAA
>CAYNGZ010000038.1:0-24729 GCA_964396695.1 uncultured Pseudomonas sp. | reverse complement strand
ATAAATCAATAAGTTATTTTTTGTTCCATAAGAGCTGCCGAAGGCTGCGATCTTTCAAATGCGTCGGAAAGATCAAAAGATCGCAGCCTTCGGCAGCTCCTACAGGAGAACCCGCCCCCGCAATCCATATCAAATCTGCGACAATCGCCCCCCTGCGCCACTAGACGACCTTTGCGTACCTGATGACTGACGAATCGCCTTCAATCGACAAACTGCTGAAAAATCTCGACCACGCCATGCTTGCCGACCGCCACCGGCTGCAGCGGCAGTTGCTCGAGCTGCGCAAGAAACCTGACGACGCCAGGCTGGCCCAGTGGGTAACGCGCATGCAAGCGTCCTGCGATCAGGTGGTGGCGCGACGCGCCAGCGTGCCGGTGATTCGTTACGACGACAGCCTGCCGATCGCCGCCAAGCGCGACGAAATCAAGGAAGCGCTGCTCAAGCATCAGGTGCTGATCATCGCCGGCGAAACCGGCTCGGGTAAAACCACTCAGTTGCCGAAGATCTGCCTGGAAATCGGTCGCGGCCAGCACGGTCTGATCGGCCACACCCAGCCCCGCCGGATTGCTGCGCGCAGCGTGGCGAGCCGGGTGGCTGAAGAGCTGGCAACACCGCTGGGTGCCTTGGTTGGCTATCAGGTGCGGTTCGAGGATCAGAGCGAAGCCAACACCCTGATCAAACTGATGACCGACGGCATCCTGCTGGCGGAAACCCAGAACGACCGCTTCCTCGAACGCTACGACACGATCATCGTCGACGAAGCCCACGAACGCAGCCTGAACATCGACTTCCTGCTCGGTTACCTGAAGACCCTGCTGCCGCGTCGCCCGGACCTGAAAGTCATCATCACCTCGGCGACCATCGATCTTGAGCGTTTCTCCAAGCACTTCGACGATGCGCCGATTGTCGAAGTCTCGGGCCGCACCTTCCCGGTGGACACCTGGTACCGGCCGCTGACGCTGGAGCAGGACGAAGAGGGCAACCGCGTCGAGGACGACTTGACCGTGGATCAGGCGATCCTTGCCACCCTCGACGAAATTGCCGCATTCGAACGCAGCGAGCGCCGCAGCCCCGGTGATGTGCTGGTGTTCCTGCCCGGTGAGCGAGAGATTCGTGACGCGGCGGACATGCTGCGCAAGGCCCAGCTCAAGCACACCGAAATTCTGCCGCTGTACGCGCGCCTTTCGCCGGCCGAGCAGCAGCGGATTTTCCAGTCGCATCCGGGCCGGCGCGTGGTGCTGGCGACCAACGTCGCGGAAACCTCGCTGACCGTGCCGGGCATTCGTTACGTGATCGACAGCGGTACGGCGCGCATCAGCCGCTACAGCTACCGCGCCAAGGTTCAGCGCTTGCCGATCGAAGCGATTTCCCAGGCCAGCGCCAACCAGCGTAAAGGTCGTTGCGGGCGGGTCGAGCCGGGCATTTGCGTACGCCTGTACAGCGAAGAAGATTTCATCGGTCGCCCGGAATTTACCGATCCGGAAATTCTGCGCACCAATCTCGCGGCGGTGATTTTGCAGATGCTCCATCTGCGCCTCGGTGAAATCACCGATTTCCCGTTTATCGAGCCGCCGGATGGCAAGGCCATCAGCGATGGTTTCAATCTGCTGCAAGAACTCTCAGCCGTCGACCGCAACAGCCAACTCACGCCGCTGGGCCGACAACTGGCGCGGTTGCCGGTGGACCCGCGCATGGGCCGGATGTTGCTCGAAGCAGCGAAGCTCGGCAGCTTGCAGGAAGTGCTGATCGTCGCCAGTGCGATGTCGATCCAGGACCCGCGCGAGCGTCCGCCGGAGCGTCAGCAGGCCGCCGATCAGGCCCATGCACAATGGAAGGACGTGGACTCGGACTTCGCCGGGCTGGTCAATCTGTGGCGTGGCTTCGAAGAACAACGCCAGGCGCTGACGGCGAGCCCGCTGCGCAACTGGTGCCGCAAGAATTTCCTGAATTACCTGCGCCTGCGCGAGTGGCGCGACGCCCATCGTCAGTTGAGCCTGATCTGCCGCGACATGCAGTTGAGCCTGAACAAAGAGCCGGCGGACTACCCGAAACTGCACAAAGCCGTGCTGTCCGGTTTGCTCAGCCAGATTGGCCAGAAAACCGAAGACGGCGATTACCTGGGCGCGCGTCAGCGGCGCTTCTGGGTTCACCCGTCATCGGGCCTGGGCAAGAAACGCCCTCAATGGCTGATGACCGCCGAACTGGTGGAAACCACCAAGCTCTACGCGCGCATGGTGGCGAAGATCGAGCCGGACTGGATCGAGCCGCTGGCCGGGCACCTGATCAAGAAGAACCACTTCGAACCGCATTGGGAGAAGAAGCGCGGCCAGGTCGTGGCTTACGAGCAGATCACCTTGTTCGGGTTGATCGTGGTCGGTCGCCGACCGGTGCACTACGGTCCGGTGGATCCGGTGGTTTCTCGCGAGCTGTTTATCCGTGAGGCCTTGGTGCGTGGCGAGATCCAGTCGAAGGCCAAGTGCCTGTCTGCCAATGCGCAATTGTTGGAACAGCTCGACGAACTGGAGGCCAAGGCCCGTCGTCGCGACATTCTGGCGGACGAGGAAACCCTGTTTGCGTTCTACGACGCGCGCTTGCCGGCAGAGATCCATCAGACCGCGACCTTCGACAGCTGGTACCGGATCAACAGCCAGAAAAACCCGCAGTTGCTGATCATGCGTGAAGAAGACGTGCTGGCTCGCGAAGCCAGCGAAGTCACCGCCGCGCATTACCCGGACACCCTGCGCCTGGGCGATCTGACGCTGCCGTTGAGTTACCACTTCGAGCCCAACCATCCCCGCGATGGCGTGACCCTGCGCGTACCGGCACCGCTGTTGCCGGCGCTGCCGCCGGAACGCCTGGAGTGGCTGGTGCCCGGCGTGATCGAAGCCAAGTGCATCGCGCTGGTGCGCAACCTGCCCAAGGCGTTGCGCAAGAATTTCGTGCCGGTGCCGGACTTCGTCAAGGCGGCGTTGCAGCGCATCACCTTCGCCGAAGGTTCGCTGCCGCAGGCGCTGGGTCGGGAACTGCTGCGCATGACCGGTGCGCGGGTCAGTGATGAAGCCTGGGTGGAAGCGGTGCAGCAGGTCGAAAGCCATTTGCGGATGAACCTGGAGATCGTCGATGGCCAGGGCAAGTTCCTCGGCGAAGGCCGTGATCTGGCTGAACTGACCGCACGTTTCGCTGAAGCCAGTCAGGCCGCCCTGGCGGTGCCGCAGACGGCGAAAAGTCAGCAGCCGGTGGAAGCGAAAGTCTTTGCGGCGGTGGCCGAGAAAACCCAGCAAAAGATCGCCGGGCTGTCGATGACGGTCTACCCGGCACTGGTGGAAGAGGCCGGAACGGTTAAGGAAGGGCGTTTCTCGACGCCGGCCGAGGCCGAGTTCCAGCACCGTCGGGCGTTGCAGCGTTTGCTCATGCAGCAACTGGCCGAGCCGGCGAAGTATCTGCGTGGCAAGCTGCCGGGGCTCACCGAGCTGGGGCTGATGTACCGCGAGCTGGGGCGGATCGACAGCCTGGTGGAGGACATTCTGCTGGCGAGCCTCGACAGCTGCATTCTCGACGGCGAAGCCGGTTTGCCTCGCGATGGCGCGGGTTTGGCCTCGCTGGCCGAGCGCAAGCGCGGTGCGTGGACCGAGCATGCCGAGCGTCTGGCGAAACTGACACTGGAGATTCTCAAGCTCTGGCACGGTTTGCAGAAACGCTTCAAAGGCAAGATCGACCTGGCGCAAGCGGTGGCCCTGAACGACATCAAGCAGCAGCTCAGCCATCTGGTCTATCCGGGCTTTGTCCGTGAAACCCCGATGCAGTGGCTCAAGGAACTGCCGCGTTACTTGAAAGCGATCGAGCAGCGCTTCGAGAAACTGGGCGCTCAGGTACAGAAGGACCGGGTCTGGAGCGGTGAACTGTCCGGACTCTGGACCCAATACCAGACCCGCGCCAACAAGCACGCCCAGGAAGGCAAGCGCGATCCGCAGCTTGAACTCTATCGCTGGTGGCTGGAGGAATACCGGGTTTCGCTGTTCGCCCAGCAATTGGGGACAAAAGCGCCGATCTCCGATAAACGCTTGAGCAAACAATGGGCTCAAGTCGAACCGTAGATCTTTGATCTTCGATAGGGGCCAAAGGCCAATGTTTATGGCAAACTTCGCTGTTATAAACGCCGGCCCCGCGGAGTTGAGCCTTCGCAGCCCGGGCGGATCGGAACAAAGCGATGCCAGGTCGATGCCCAGCGACGGGATAAGGCCCTTTATGTGTTGGTACGTCGGTGCCAACGCTTTCTGCCTGAACGGATTAGAGAAACGACCATGCATAATGTCGTCATCAGCGGCACCGGCCTGTACACCCCGGCCAACAGCATCTCCAATGAAGAGCTGGTGCAGTCTTTCAATACTTATGTCGCTCGGTTCAATGCCGACAACGCTGACGCCATCGAGCGCGGTGAAGTGCAGGCCCTGACCGAATCCAGCGCCGCTTTCATCGAAAAAGCGTCCGGGATCAAAAGCCGCTTTGTCATGGACAAGGAAGGCATTCTCGATCCTGCGCGCATGACGCCTCGTTTGCCTGAACGTTCCAACGACGAACGGTCGGTGCTGTGCCAGATGGCCATTGGCGCTGCGGAGCAAGCCCTGCAACGTGCCGGCAAGACCGCAGCGGACATCGACGGTGTGATCGTCGCCTGCTCCAACCTGCAACGCGCCTATCCGGCCATTGCCATCGAAGTCCAGGAAGCGCTGGGTATCGAAGGTTTCGGTTTTGACATGAATGTGGCCTGCTCCTCGGCGACCTTCGGCATTCAGGCGGCGGCCAACAGTGTGCAACTGGGCCAGGCCCGGGCGATCCTGATGGTCAACCCGGAAGTCTGCACCGGTCACCTGAACTTCCGCGATCGCGACAGCCACTTCATCTTCGGTGACGCCGCGACAGCGGTGATCATTGAACGTGCCGACCTGGCCACGTCCAAGTACCAGTTCGACATTGTCAGCACCAAGTTGCTGACCAAGTTCTCCAACAATATTCGCAACAACTTCGGCTTCCTCAACCGCGCGGCGGAAGAGGGCATCGGTGCTCGTGACAAACTCTTCGTTCAGGAAGGTCGCAAGGTGTTCCGTGACGTCTGCCCGATGGTCGCGGAACTGATCGCTGCCCATCTGGATGAGAACAAGCTGAACGTCAGCGACGTGAAGCGTTTCTGGCTGCACCAGGCTAACCTCAGCATGAACCACCTGATCGTCAAGAAGCTGCTGGGCCGCGAAGCCACCGAAGCAGAAGCCCCGGTGATTCTCGACACGTATGCCAACACCAGCTCCGCAGGTTCTGTGATTGCCTTTCACAAGAACCAGGACGATTTGCCAGCCGGTTCGCTGGCGGTACTCAGCTCGTTTGGTGCCGGTTACTCGATTGGCAGCGTGATTCTGCGCAAGCGCTGATGACTGACGACACGCAACTGCTCCCCCGCCTGTTGGCGGGCGAGCAGAAGGCTTTCAAGGAGCTGGTCAGCACCTACCAGAGCGCCATGCGTGCCGTGGCCTATGCCATCGTCGGTCACCGGCATGCCGACGAAGTGGTACAGGACGCCTGGCTGTCGGTGGTGCGCAACCTGAACGGGTTCGAGGGGCGTTCCAGTCTCAAGACCTGGCTGTTGACCATTACCGCCAACGCGGCAAAAGGTCGATACAAACAAAACCGCCGGGAAGTGTTGCTCGATGACCTGCCGTCACCCCACGGCACCATCGATGACGATCGTTTCTCATCCGCAGACGGCCATTGGTTGGTGGCACCGTTCAGTTGGCATCAGGACACCCCTGAAGCGCTGCTCACCGAAAACGAACTGCGTGAATGCCTGGAACACACCTTGCTCAGCCTGTCGGAACTGCAAAGCAGCGTGTTGCTGTTGCGCGAGCGTCAGGGGCTGGAGCTGGAGGAGATCTGTAATCTTCTGGAGATCTCGCTCTCCAATGTTCGGGTGCTGTTGCACCGGGCACGGTTGAAGGTGTTTGCAACCGTGGAGCATTTTGAGGAAACCGGCGAATGTTGACCTGTAAGGAACAAGTGGCGCGGTCCAGCGATTATCTCGATGGCCAGTTGAGTTTTCGTGAGCGGCTGATGATGCGGCATCATCTGATGTTTTGCCCCAATTGTCGGCGGTTCATCCGGCAGATGCGCCTGATGCAGGCAACGTTGCGCGTCATGCCTGAAAAACCGGTGCCCGGTGTCGACGAACTCGCCGAACGCCTGGCCGCTGAACGGCAGAAGAGCAGCGACTAGCTGCGCCGCAAACATTCCTGCCTCCCCCCTTTTAATCTTCTGAACCGCTCTGGATCAGGCCTTTCGGCTTGACGCTCGCGGCTGATTTTTTTTGCTTATTACTTTTGGAAATAACAAGTTACATCTTGTAAGCATAATTTATTGAATCGTAATCCCTCTGACATACCCCCTCGACAAGATTCCCTCCCAACACAAGCGGGCCACCCCCGCGTGTTTCCAACGCTACAGACCACCAATTAGGGGAACTCTTCGATGATCCGCAAGCACTTCGCCGGTTTTGTTGCCAGCACACTGGCAATAGCAGTGACCGCCCAGGCTTTCGCTGGCACCGTGGCCACTGACGGCGCCGATATCGTAGTCAAAACCAAAGGCGGCCTTGAGGTTGCCACCACCGACTCGGCCTTCAGCTTCAAGCTGGGTGGTCGTTTGCAAGCCGATTACGGCCGTTTTGACGGGTTCTACACCAAGGATGGCGATACTGCCGACGCGGCTTACTTCCGCCGTGCCTACCTTGAATTGGGTGGCACCGCCTACAAGGATTGGAAATACCAGATCAACTACGACTTCTCCCATAACTCGGGGACTTCTAACGACGGTTACTTCGACGAAGCATCGGTTTCCTACGTTGGCTTCAAGCCGGTGACTCTTCGCGCCGGTCGTTTCGACGAAGACTTCGGTCTGGAAAAAGCCACCAGTTCCAAGTGGGTGACCGCGATGGAACGTAACGCGGCTTACGAACTCGCTGACTGGATCAACTCCCACGAAAATGGCATGGGTCTGCAGGCCAGTTCCGTTGTAGCTGACATGGCATACCTGTCCGCCAGTATCGCGGCCAAGAACCTCAACGACAGCCACGGCGACAGCGTCAAGCAGTTCAACGCACGTGCCGTGTTCGCCCCGATGCACGAAACCGGTAAGGTCCTGCACTTTGGTCTGGACTTCGCCAGCCGCGACCTGAGCGACGCCGCGTTCGACTCACGCATTCGCCCACGTCTCGGTGTTCGTGGCGTCTCCACCAGCGGTGGTAACGACGCCGGCACCAACGGCAACCGTGCGACCTTCGGTGGTGGTGTCGGCCTGAATTCGGCCAACCTTACGGCGGCCGGTGCCTATGACACCGACACCGTGTTCGGTGGTGAATTTGCCTTCGCAACCGGCCCGTTCTCGGCTCAGGCGGAATACCTGAACCGCAAAATGACAGCGGACAGCAACGCCTATCAGGATGTCAGAGCCAGTGGTTACTACGGTCAACTGGCGTACACCCTCACCGGCGAGTCCCGTATCTATAAGCTCGACGGTGCCAAGTTCGACACCATCAAGCCTGAGAACAAGCAGTACGGCGCGTGGGAAGTGTTCTACCGTTACGACAACATCAAGGTCGATGACAAGAACGTCGTGGCCAGCACCTCCACTCGTGAAGTCGGTGACGCCAAGGCCAACCTGAACACCATCGGTGTCAACTGGTACGCCAACGAAGCGATCAAGATCTCCGCCAACTACATCAAGGTCAGCACTGATCGCGTCACCAATAGTGTTGGTGACGACAGCGGTGACGCTCTGGTAGCGCGCCTGCAGTACGTGTTTTAAGCAACAGCAAAACCGCTATGAGCTCTTTCTTCATCCGTTAAAGCTCCTTTCGTTTCGGCCCCGCCTCGGCGGGGTTTTTTTTGCACAAATGCACCTCGCCAGCAACGGTGCGAACCTATTGCCAGACCGGCAACAGGCCCAGGCTGAACAGCACATGGGAAACAGCGTTCAGCAGGCCGAAAATCAGGATCACGACGATCATCGGTGTACCGCCCCAGACTCGGTACAGCGGGCTGCCGAAGCGTTTGCGCGAAGCATGCGCGAGCAGGGCCGGGGTGATGACCGCCCATAGGGTCGCGGCCAGGCCGGCAAAGCCTCTTCTGTTGCACTTGAGGCAGTGATCGCAACGTGCGGCAGGGCCTATTCCGGCTTGCCGAGGGATGGGCGATACTCGACGGGTCTGTAGGCAACAACCGCTGGGGAACAGGATGCCGTTACACGTTTTGGACAGTCTGTCCGCCATCGCGCCGCAAGAGTGGGATGCGCTGGTGCCCGAGACTCAGCCGTTTCTGCGTCACGCTTTTCTCGGGGCGCTGGAAGACAGTGGCAGCCTGGGTCCGCAGTCCGGCTGGCAGCCGGAGCATCTGCTGCACATTGAAGGCGGTCGGCTGCTCGCGGCATTGCCGAGTTACCGCAAATGGCATTCCTACGGCGAATACGTGTTCGATCATGCCTGGGCCGATGCGTGCGAGCGCGCCGGGATCGATTACTACCCCAAACTGCTGACGGCGGTGCCATTCAGCCCGGTCAGCGGGCCACGGTTGTTGGCGGCCACGGTGCAGGACGGTTTCGAACTGCTGCACAGCGTGCCGGGTTATCTGGAAATTGAAGGGCTCTCCAGCGCCCATATCAACTTTACCGATCCCTTCACCGATACCGCGCTGGCCGAGCATCCGGGCTGGTTGCAACGCATTGGCTGTCAGTATCACTGGCAAAATCGCGGTTATCGGGACTTTCAGGACTTCCTCGATGCGCTGAGTTCACGCAAGCGCAAGCAGATGCGCAAGGAGCGTGAGCAAGTGGCGGGGCAGGGCATCGAGTTCGAATGGCTTGAGGGGCATCAACTCGACCAGGCGCTGTGGGATTTCGTCTACGCCTGCTACGTCAACACCTATGCCGTGCGTCGGCAGTCGCCGTACCTGACACGGGAATTGTTCAGCCTGCTGGCCGAACGCATGCCCGAAGCCATTCGGGTGGTCCTGGCCAAACAGGGATCACGGCCGGTGGCCATGGCGTTCAGCCTGGTCGGTGGTGACCGTTTCTATGGCCGATATTGGGGCTGCCTGGCGGAATTCGACCGCCTGCACTTCGAAACCTGTTTCTATCAAGGCATGGAGTACGCCATCGCTAACGGCTTTCAGCGTTTCGATGCCGGGGCTCAGGGCGAACACAAACTGATCCGTGGTTTCGAACCGGTGATCACCCATTCCTGGCACTACTTGCGCCATCCGGGATTGAAGTCGGCGGTGAAGGACTTCCTTGAGCGTGAACGTGTGGGCGTCATGGGGTATGCAGAAGAGGCGAGGACCGCCTTGCCCTACCGACAAGGCTGATCCCCGTTCTCAATCGATGCCGACAAATCCACCGGTCTGGTGCTGCCACAGCCGCGCATACAACCCGCCATGGGCCAGCAGTTCGGTATGGCTGCCGCTTTCGGCGATCCGGCCCTTTTCCAGCACGACCAGACGATCCATCCGCGCGATGGTCGAGAGCCGGTGGGCGATGGCGATCACGGTCTTGCCCTGCATCAGGGTTTCCAGGCTTTCCTGAATCGCCGCTTCGACTTCCGAGTCCAGTGCCGAGGTGGCTTCGTCCATGATCAGGATCGGCGCATCCTTGAGCAGCACCCGGGCGATGGCGATCCGTTGGCGCTGGCCGCCGGAGAGCTTCACCCCGCGTTCACCGACGTGAGCATCGAAGCCGGTGCGCCCTTCGGCGTCCGACAGCAACGGGATGAACTCGTCGGCGCGGGCCTTGCGCACCGCCTCCCAGAGTTCTTCGTCGGTGGCGTCGGGTTTGCCATAAAGCAGATTCTCACGGATCGAACGGTGCAGCAGAGAAGTGTCCTGAGTGATCATGCCGATCCGCTCGCGCAGACTTTCCTGGGCCACGTTGGCGATGTTCTGACCGTCGACCAGAATCTGCCCGTCCTGCAGGTCGTAGAGGCGCAGCAACAGGTTGACCAGGGTCGATTTGCCAGCGCCTGAAGGGCCGATCAAACCGATTTTTTCACCGGGTTTGATGGCCAGGTTGAGGCCTTCGATGATTCCGCTTTTCTTGCCATAGTGAAACGCCACATGCTCGAAGCGCACTTCACCACGGGCCACTTCCAGGCGTGGCGCCGGTTCGCGGTCGGTGACGCTGATCGGCTGGGCGATGGTTTGCAGACCGTCCTGGACCATGCCGATGTTTTCGAAGATGCCGTTGACCACCCACATGATCCAGCCCGACATGTTGACGATGCGGATCACCAGGCCAGTGGCCAGGGCAATGGCCCCCACCGAGATCAGCGACTGTGTCCACAGCCACAGCGCAAGGCCGGTGGTGCAGACGATCAGCAGGCCGTTCATGCTGGTGATGACCACGTCCATGTTGGTGACCACGCGACCGGCCAGTTGGGATTTTTCGGTCTGCTCTGCGATGGCTTCGCGGGCGTATTGCTGCTCGAAGTTCGTGTGGGCGAAGAGTTTCAGTGTGGTGATGTTGGTGTAGCCGTCGACGATCCGGCCCATGAGTTTGGAGCGCGCATCGGAAGACACCACCGAGCGTTCCTTGACCCGTGGCACGAAGTAGCACAGCGCGCCGATGTAGCAGGCGATCCAGGTCAGCAGCGGGATCATCAGGCGCCAGTCGGCTTCGGCGAACAGCACCAGCGAGCTGATCGCGTAGATCAGCACGTGCCACAACGCGTCAACGGCCTGCACCGCAGAGTCGCGCAGGGAGTTGCCGGTCTGCATGATGCGTTGGGCGATACGTCCGGCGAAGTCGTTCTGGAAAAAATTCAGGCTCTGTTTGAGCACGTAACTGTGGTTTTGCCAGCGAATCATGCTGGTCATGCCGGGGCTCAGGGTTTGATGCACCAGCAGGTCATGCAGGCCGACGAACACCGGCCGCAGAATCAGCGCGACCACTGCCATCCAGGCCAGCTCGACGCCGTGGAGTTTGAAGAAGTCCGGGTTGGGCGTGCCTTGGGCCAGGTCGATGATCCGGCTCAGGTAACTGAACAGCGCCACTTCGATCAGCGCGCCGATCAGGCCAACGACCAACAGCACGGCAAAACTTGGCCAGACCTGGCGCAGGTAATAGGTATAGAAGGGGAGAACCCGGCTCGGCGGAGCCGCCGTCGGGGCGTCACGGAAAATATCGATCAGCTTTTCAAAACGACGATAGAGCATCAGATAAACACCCGCGTACGGGTTCTCCTTTTTTCGATGCGAGCGACGCGGTGAACACACCGCTGCCGCTCAGGACGCCTTATGCAGTTTAGTCGATGCGCTTGGCCGACTTGATCAGCACCGGGTCGATGGGCACATTCTGCATGCCTTGCTTGGTGGTGGTGGGCGAGTTGACGATGATGTCGACCACGTCCATGCCTTTCACGACTTTGGCGAACACCGCGTAACCGGCATCGCGGCCCGGGTCGAGGAAGTCGTTGTCCTTGACGTTGATGAAGAACTGGCTGGTGGCCGAATCCGGATCGGAGGTGCGCGCCATCGACAGCGTGCCGCGGACGTTATGCAGGCCGTTGCTGGCTTCGTTCTTGATCGGAGCATCGGTGGGTTTCTGTTGCATCGACGTCGTGAAACCGCCGCCCTGGGCCATGAAACCCGGAATCACGCGGTGAAAAATGGTGTTGTTGTAGAAACCTTTGTCGACGTAAGCGAGGAAGTTTTTGGTACTGATCGGCGCCTTGACCGGGTCCAGTTCGATTTCGATCTGGCCGTTGCTGGTGTCCAGCAGCACGTGCGGTGCCGGGGCGGCCATCAGGTTGGCGGCGAACAGAACAGAGCCTGCGGCGAGGGCGATTTTTTTCAGCATGGGTCAGTGATCCTGGGTAGTGGTGTCGACTGCGGTTATAAACTCAAGCAGGGTTTGGTTGAAACGGTGTGGCTGGTCCAGTGGCGTTGCGTGGCGTGAATCTTCGATCACCACCAGCCGCGCATCGGGCAGCAGCTTTACATAGGCTTCTTTCAGTGCGACCGGCGTGTAGTCGCGGTCGGCGCTGACGATCAGGGTTGGACAGGTGACTTTCGCCAGTCGTTCCTGAACGCCCCAGCCGACGATGGCGTTGAAGCTGGCGAGATAAGCACGTTTGTCGTTTTTTGCCCAGCGCTCGGCCATTTTATGCCGCAAGTCCGCCTGTTCGGGTTTGGGGAACAGTTTACCGCCCAGCGCCGTGCCGATGGTGCGCAGACTGAGGATGCGCATCAGGCTCCAGCGCTTGAACCATTGCCAGTAATCATCCGCCGTACGGACTTTGACCTCGGGGGCACTGTTGACGATGCACAGGCTTTTAAGCAGCGATGGTTGATCCACCGCCAGCTGAAAACCGATCATCCCGCCCATGGATAACCCGACCAGATGCACCGGGCCGAGATTCAGGTGCTCGATCAGGGCAATCAGGTCGGCGCTGAAACCGGCAATGCTGTAGCGCTCGCGGGGTTTGTCGGAGCGACCGTGGCCGCGCACGTCCGGGATAATCACCCGGTAACGGGTCGAGAGCTCGGGGATCTGTTTTTCCCAGTCCAGCGTACTCGAACCCAATCCGTGAACCAGCAGCAGTGGCGTGCCGTGGCCATATTCCTCGTAGTGCAGTGTGCAACCTTCGTGTTCGAAATAGGCCATGGCGCGACTCCTTGTCAGGCTTGTGCGGGGGCTGCGAAAGGCGCGTCCAGTGGCGCGGTGTCGAAGGTGCGCAGCAGTTCGATGAGGATCTGCGTCGCCGGACCCAGGGGTTTGTCCTTGTTCGAATACAGGTAGAAGCTCGGGTTACGGCTGCCACCCTGGTCCAACGGTAGCAGCTTGAGCGTACCCTCCTTCAATTCCCGTTCGATCATGTGCCGGGGCAACCAGGCGAAACCCAGGCCGCTGCTGACAAACGTGGCGGCGGTGGCGAGGCTGCCGACGGTCCAGCGCTGTTCAGCGCCGAGCCAGCCGACGTCCCGTGGCTGCTGCCGGCCGGAGTCGCGGATCACCACTTGCATCTGGGTTTCCAGGTCCTGGAAATTCAGTTCGCGGTTCAGACGATGCAGCGGGTGTTCGGGGTGGGCCACGGCCACGAATTCTACGTCGCTCAATTCCGCGCCCAGGTAGCCGGGAATGCTGAGACCGGTGATGGCCAGGTCGGCCACGCCTTCGAGCAGGACTTCCTCGACCCCCGACAACACTTCTTCGCGCAGACGCACCCGGCAGCCGCGGCTTTGCGGCATGAACGCGGTCAAGGCGCGGACGAGGCGGGCGCTCGGGTACGCAGCGTCGACCACCAGCCGCACTTCCGCCTCCCAGCCTTGCTCCATGTGGTGCGCCAGATCTTCCAGCTGACTGGCCTGTTTGACCAGTTGCCGGGAGCGGCGCAGCAGCACGCCGCCGGCTTCGGTCAGCACGGCTTTACGGCCGTCGATGCGCAACAGCGGCACACCGAGCTGGTCCTGCATGCGCGCGACGGTGTAGCTGACGGACGACTGCGAACGGTGCAACGCTTCGGCGGCCTGGGCGAAACCGCCGTGGTCGACCACGGCTTGCAGCGTGCGCCATTGATCAAGGGTCACGCGGGGCGCTTTCATGAGGAGCTCCTCTTGTCCTAAGCTGGCAGCTTCCATTGGAGGCTGCCGAATGAAAAAAATCTGTTGTGCGGTGCTGGCGATGTTGCCATTGAGCGCGTTTGCCTACCCCATCGATGTACAAAAAGAACTCAACGGCCTGAACGTCGACTACACCACCCATGACACCGCTCGCGACATGGGCGCTATCACCCTGAACAACCGCAGCGACAAGGCTGCCGATTGCACGGTGTCGTTTCGCAACGGTCCGGAATTACCGCGTACTCGCCGCGTGAGCCTGGAAGCCGGCAAAAGCGCCGACCTTTCGGCCAGGTTCAACCGCGAAATCATCAAGCTGTACATCACCCTGACCTGCAAGCCCAAATAAGGGCGGTTGCACCGGCGGGGCAGATACGCTCCGCTTATAAACGAATTTATTGATGGTTTATAGCAGTTATTTGTGCTTTTTCATCGATACGACTCTGTTTAATCTCCACTCCATCGACTTACAGCATTCACCGATGGAGGCTACATCCCATGTCCCGTGTTCTGATCATCGAAAGCAGTGCCCGCCAGCAAGACTCGGTCTCGCGTCAACTGACTCAAACCTTCATCAGCCAGTGGAAAGCCGCACACCCGCCCGACCAAATCCCCGTTCGCGACCTGGCGACCCATCCGGTTCCTCACATGGAAGCCAACCTGTTAGGCGGCTGGATGAAACCTGCCGAGCAACGCAACGAAACCGAACAGTCGTCGCTGGAACGCTCCAACCAGTTGACCGACGAATTGCTGGCCGCCGACGTGTTGGTCATGGCTGCACCGATGTACAACTTCGCGATCCCCAGCACGCTGAAAGCCTGGCTCGACCACGTGCTGCGTGCCGGTGTGACCTTCAAGTACACCGAAACCGGTCCGCAAGGCCTGCTCAGCGGCAAGCGTGCCTATGTGCTGACCGCTCGCGGTGGCATCTACGCTGGCAGCACTTCCGATCACCAGGAACCGTACCTGCGTCAGGTCATGGCGTTCATCGGCATCCACGACGTCACCTTCATTCACGCCGAAGGCATGAACCTGGGCGGTGACTTCCACGAGAAGGGTCTGAACCAGGCCAACGCCAAGCTGGCCCAGGTCGCCTGAACCGTTAATCGCCAGATAATCACCTGATGGTTAAGTAGCTCCCGTACCTCCTTCAAGCCGGTTCGCGCATTGAACCTCCCTTTGCACTTGTTGCTCCTGAGTGCCCTGGCCCGATTGAACGCTTTAGCGAGATCGGGCTTTTTTTTGCCTGCGATTTTGTGGCCGGGCACGAACCTGTGTAGTGGCTGACTGTTCGCGATAACGGATAAAACCCGCTATCGTCGCCGCCATTCGAAACGAGGCGAGCATGGGCTATCTACTTTTTGTCACGCTGATCCAGGCGTTTTCCTTCAGTTTGATCGGCGAATACCTGGCCGGTCATGTCGACAGCTACTTCGCGGTGCTGGTGCGCGTGGTGCTGGCCGGGCTGGTGTTCATTCCGTTGACCCGCTGGCGTCAGGTGGAACCGGCGTTCATGCGCGGGATGCTGCTGATCGGCGCGTTGCAGTTCGGCGTGACCTACGTTTGCCTGTACCTGAGCTTCCGGGTGCTGACGGTGCCGGAAGTCTTGCTGTTCACCATCCTCACGCCGTTGCACGTGACCTTGATCGAAGATGCGCTGAACCGCCGCTTCAATCTGTGGGCGCTGGTGGCGGCATTGGTGGCGGTGCTCGGCGCGGCGGTGATCCGTTATGACCGGATCAATCCGGACTTCTTCATGGGGTTCCTGCTGCTGCAACTGGCCAACTTCACCTACGCCGCAGGTCAGGTGCTGTACAAGCATCTGGTGGCACGCCATCCGAGCGACCTGCCGCATTATCGGCGGTTTGGTTACTTCTACCTTGGCGCACTGGCGGTGGCCCTGCCAGCGTTTCTGCTGTTCGGCAAGCAGAACTTCCTGCCGCAAGCGCCCTTGCAGTGGGGCGTGCTGCTGTTTCTCGGTCTGGTGTCCACTGCGTTGGGCCTGTATTGGTGGAACAAGGGTGCCTGCCTGGTCAACGGCGGGACACTGGCGGTGATGAACAACCTGCATGTGCCGGTCGGGTTGCTGCTCAACTTGCTGATCTGGAATCAGCATGAAGAATTGGGGCGGTTATTCCTGGGCGGCTCGGTGATTGTGGCGGCGGTGTGGGTCAGCCGCTTGGGTATCAGACGCGACCCAAGACTTGCGTAGGAGCTGTTTGAGAACCATCGGCCAAAACGATTCTTCGGCAGGTCTAGACGGGTCAACTGGAGCATTTAAGACGCATCGGGTTACGTTCGGGGACGCGTCCGCTGAAAAAATAACCATTGTTTGCGTCCGTTTGCATAAAGAAACTCGGCCTTCGCGCTCGAAACCGGTAACCTATGCAGCTGATTTTTTGCATATCTTCGAGGTAGCACCCGTGTTTTCCCAATTCGCCCTGCACGAACGCCTGCTCAAAGCCGTGGCCGAGCTGAAATTTGTCGAGCCAACGCCTGTGCAAGCCGCGGCCATTCCGCTGGCGCTTCAGGGGCGTGACCTGCGGGTGACGGCGCAAACCGGTAGCGGCAAAACCGCTGCATTCGTCTTGCCGATCCTCAACCGTTTGATCGGCCCGGCCAAAGTGCGCGTCAGCATCAAGACCCTGATCCTGCTGCCGACCCGCGAACTGGCCCAGCAGACCCTCAAGGAAGTCGAGCGCTTCTCGCAGTTCACGTTCATCAAGTCCGGCCTGATCACTGGCGGCGAAGACTTCAAGGTCCAGGCGGCCATGCTGCGCAAGGTGCCGGACATCCTGATCGGCACGCCGGGCCGGATGATCGAGCAACTGAACGCCGGCAACCTCGATTTGAAAGAAGTTGAAGTGCTGGTGCTCGACGAAGCCGACCGGATGCTCGACATGGGTTTTGCCGAAGACGTGCAGCGTCTGGTCGACGAGTGCCCCAATCGTCAGCAAACCATGCTGTTCTCCGCCACCACTGGCGGTTCGGGCCTGCGCGAGATGGTCGCCAAGGTGCTGAACAATCCTGAGCACTTGCAGCTCAACGCCGTCAGCCAGTTGAACGACACCACCCGTCAACAAATCATCACCGCTGACCATAACCAGCACAAAGAACAGATCGTTAACTGGCTGCTGGCCAACGAGACGTATCAGAAGGCGATCATCTTCACCAACACCCGGACCATGGCCGACCGTATCTACGGCCGTCTGGTAGCGCAGGAGTACAAGGCATTCGTCTTGCACGGTGAGAAAGACCAGAAGGATCGCAAACTGGCGATCGACCGTCTGAAGCAGGGTGGGGTAAAGATCCTCGTCGCCACCGACGTGGCCGCCCGCGGCCTCGACGTGGAAGGCCTGGATCTGGTGATCAACTTCGACATGCCGCGCAGCGGCGACGAATACGTTCACCGCATCGGTCGTACCGGTCGTGCCGGCAACGATGGCCTGGCCATCTCGCTGATCTGCCACGGCGACTGGAACCTGATGTCGAGCATCGAGCGCTACCTCAAGCAGAGCTTCGAGCGCCGCACCATCAAGGAAGTCAAAGGCACCTACGGCGGACCGAAAAAGGTCAAGGCCTCGGGCAAAGCCGTTGGCGTGAAGAAGAAAAAGACCGACGCCAAGGGCGACAAGAAGAAGTCAGCCGCCAAGACGCCGACCAGGCGCAAGAGCGCCAACCGGCCGAAGACCGACGCCCCGTCGCTGGTCAGCAAGGATGGCATGGCGCCGCTCAAGCGCCGCAAGCCAGAAGCACCGGCCGCTGAATAACGCGCCACGGTGATTCACCCAAGAGCCCGGACAATGTCCGGGCTTTTTGTATTTTCAGCCTGTGGCGATCTTGAAATCGAGCCTGACACCAGCGCGGTCAGAGGCCCCGCTGGCTTTTGAGACGAAAGAATTTGAGCGGTGAGTGTATGTGTCAGTAGAGACATATTTTGTCGACAAATACGTACATGTCTTATTGACGTCAGAATGTTGGCAACTTAACATTTCGACATCATATTGATATCACTTATCGTCTCGAGGGATCGAACATGTACCTGCACACCCTCGGGAAGAGGTTGTGTGCGGCTTTGCCGTGTCTATTGCTGTGTTTCACCAGCGTAAACCTTGCCCACGCCGCACCCACCCCCGGTGAAACCGACCTGATCCGCGAACGTCAGGATCGTCTGCTCGAAGAGCAGCGCCGACGTCTCGAAGAACTCAAGGAACTGCCCGGCAAAGTGGCCAAGCCGACGGCCCCGACAGCTCCTGCCGATACCCGTTGCTTCCCGATCAAAGACATCGAACTCAAAGGTGCCGACCGCCTTTCGGCCCGTGAGCGCGAGCGTTTGCTCAAGCCTTACATCGGTCAGTGCCTGGGCGTCACTCAGCTTAACGAGCTGCTGAAAGTCATCACCGATGAGTACCTTGAGAAAGGCCTGGTGACCAGTCGTGCCTACCTGCCGCAGCAGGGTCTGTCTGCCGGTCATTTGAAGGTGTTGGTGGTCGAGGGCAAGCTCGAAGGAATCAAGGGCGCAGAGGGCAGCCAACTGTCGGACCGTGAGCTGACCATGGCCTTTCCCGGCAAGGCAGGGGCGTTGGTCAACCTGCGAGAGATCGAGCAACTGGTCGATCAGTTGAACCGCTTGCCCTCCAACCAGGCGCAGATGGAACTGGCACCCGGCAAAGCAGTGGGGGGTAGCGAAGTCCTGGTCAAGAACACCCCGCAAAAGCCTTGGCGCGCCGGTTTGTCGCGCAACAACGAAGGCCAGCGCAGCACCGGCGAGCAGCAGTGGGGGCACGACCTTTGACTGGGACAGCCCGCTGGGCCTGGCGGATCAGTTGATGTTGCGCGGTGGTCACGGTGCGGTGAGCGACCATAACCACACCTCGAGCAACACCATGCTCAATTACAACCTGCCGTGGGGCTGGTGGAATTTCAACTACAGCTACAACCAGAGCGATTACCGCTCGCAGATTGCCGCCAATGGCTACAACTTCAAGCAGACCGGCGACAGCACGACTCACCAGTTCAAGGCCGAGCGAGTGATCTATCGCGATGCCGTGAGCAAGACGTCTTTGAGTGCTGGCGTGTCCCACTTGCGCATTAACAATTTCATTGAAGACAGCAAGCTGGCCCTGAGCAGCAACCATCTGAGCGAAGCGCAGTTCGGGATCAACCACGGACGGCGCGTCGGCTCGGCCTTCGTCAATCTCGACCTGGGCATGCAGAAAGGGATCGGCGCCTTCGATGCCCAGAGCAATGGTCACCCTGGCCCTGGCGAACCGGATGCGCGGTACCGCAAATACACCGGCACCCTGAGCTACCTGCAGCCGTTCAAACTCTGGGGCGAGTCGTTGAGCTTCAGCAGTTTGATGACCGGCCAGCGTAGCGAAGATGTGCTGTTCAGCCCGCAGCGCACCAGTCTTGGCGGGTTGTCGTCGATCCGTGGTTACAAGGATCAGTCACTGTCCGGTGACAGCGGCGGCTACTGACGCAACGACCTGCGCTGGAGTCGCCCGGTGAACTGGGAGTGGCTGCGTCCGGTGCTCACTGAGTACGGCACCAGCCTGGGTTACGACCAGGGCGTGATCAGTCATGACCGCTACAACGGCGAGCAACATGGGCGGATGTCCAGCAACTCGATCGAGTTGTTTGCCAAGGGGCAGCATGTGTCTGCCAGCGTGACCTTCGCCCACTCCCTGGAGCGGCCGGATGCGTTGACCGAGCGCGAAGCACCGATCTATTTCCGCGTGGATTTCTCCCTCTAATTTATCGCTTTGTCGAGACCTGAATATGGACGTTCTCCAACTGGCCTTTCTGGCCGGCCAGCCCTCTGCTGCCCTGAAAAACCACGAGCATTTCTGCGGCATGCCGAAACGCGGCCTGGCGTTCCTCCTCGCCAACGTGATGTTCTGGCAACCGATGTGGGCGCAGGCGGACGGCATCGTGGTCAGCGCGCCGGGTACGACGCTGGACCGTGCCGGCAATGGCGTGCCGATCGTCAACATCGCCACACCCAATGCGACGGGTCTCTCGCATAACCAGTTCCACGACTACAACGTGACCCAACAGGGTTTGATCCTCAACAACGCCGCCACCCAGACCCAGCAAACCCAACTCGGCGGATTTATCGTCGGCAACCCGAACCTGAGAGGCAGCGGTCCGGCGCAAACCATCCTCAACGAAGTCAACGGCGGCAGCCCGAGCCAGTTGAACGGTTACACCGAAGTGGCGGGGCAGTCGGCGCGGGTGATCGTCGCCAACCCGTATGGCATCAGTTGCAACGGCTGCGGTTTCATCAACACCCCGCGCGTGACCTTGACCACCGGCAAACCGGTGCTCGACAACGGGCGACTGGATCGTTTCCAGGTCGATCAGGGCAGCGTGTCCATCGACGGTACGGGAATCAACGCGAGCAATGTCGACCGTTTCGAAATCATCACCCGCAGTGCAAAAATCAACGCGCAGATTCAGGCGAATAACCTGACCGTCGTTGCCGGTCGCAACGATGTCAATGCCGACAGCCTCAATGCCACGGCCCGCGCCAACGACGGCAGCGCCAAGCCGGAACTGGCGATCGACTCTTCGGCGCTCGGCGGCATGTACGCCGGCGCGATCAAACTGGTCGGCACCGAAGCCGGTGTGGGGGTGAAGCTCGACGGCAAACTGATCGCCAGCGGTGGCGACATCCAGCTCGATGCCAACGGCCACCTGAGCCTGGCCGACACCTCGGCGGCCAATGGCGCGGTGAATATCAAAGCCGCCAGCCTCAATGCCCAGGGACCGGTCTACGCCGGCACTGCCCTCACCGTGCAAACCCAAGGTGACCTGAGCAACCAGCAAAACCTCGCCGCTCGCGACAGCGTCAATCTGAGTGCCGGTGGCCAGTTGACCAACAACGGCATTATCGAGGCCGGGGTCAACGCCAACACCAGTCGCAATACCAACGGTGACGTGAACCTCAGCGCACAGAACCTCAACAACAGCGGCAAAAGTATCGTCGCCAGCCGCAACCTGACGGTCAACACCGCGCAAACCCTGACCAACCAGGGCGGTACGTTGAGTGCGCAAAGCAGCGCGAATATCACCGCCGGAACCCTGGATAACCAGAACAAAGGCCGGGTGCTGAGCAGTGGCAGCCTGAACCTCAACGCCAATCAGTTGCTCAATGCCCAGGGCGGACTGGTGACCAGCAACGGCGAACTGGTCGCCAATGTGGGGGCACTGAGTAACGGCGCTGCTGAAATCTCAAGCCTGGCCGGGGTTACCTTGAATGTGGCGTCTCTGGATAACGTCGCAGGATGGGTGTCGGCCGGCAGCGCCCTGAATATCAACGCCAGTGGTGCCTTCAACAATCAGGGCGGTCGCCTGGCCGCCACGCAAAACATCCAGCTCAAGGCCGCAGCGCTGGACAACAGCCAGCAAGGTTCAATCATCAGTCAGGGCAGCTTGGGCCTGACGGCGCTCGGCGCGCTGGACAACCATCAAGCGGGCAAGATCCAGAGCACCGGCAGCGCGGTGATCAACAGCGGCAGTCTGGATAACCATCAAGGCGGCCTGCTGACCAGCAGCAACGCCTTGAACCTGACCACCGGCCAGGTGAACAACAGCGAAGCCGGACGCATCGCCAGTGCCATAGCCCTGACCGCCAGTGTCAGTGGTCTGGACCAGCACAGTCAGGGCCAATTGAGCGGCGCCACCGGCCTGACCCTGGACCTGAACAACGGCGTGCTCAACAACCAGAATGCCTTGATCACCACACCCGGCGCGTTGCTGCTGAAGAACCTGAATACGGTCGCCAACCAGGGCGGTGAAATCTCCAGCCAGCAAGGCTTCACCTTGGCCGCCACCAGCCTGGACAACACGGGCGGCAAGGTCCTCAGCGAGCAAGCGCTGGTCCTGCGGATCGCCCGAGCCCTGGACAACACCGGGGCGCTGATATCCGCCTCGGCCATTGATCTGCAAGCCGAGAGCCTGAACAACCAGTCCGGCACGATGAACGTCGGCACCGGGCTGAACCTGCTGCTCGCCGGCAGCCTGAACAACCAGAATGGCAAACTGAGCGCCCGTGACATCACCGTGCAGGTCGCTGATCTGGACAACCGTCAGGGGCATCTGACCGGCGATAACACGCTGACGTTGAACAGTCAGGGCGCGATCAACAACGCCACGGGGTCGATGACCGCCGGCCAAGGGTTGAAGGTGCAAGGCGCCAGCCTCGATAACACCCAAGGCACACTGACGGGGAGTTCAAGCCTGACGGCGAAGATCGCCGGACAGTTGCTGAACCAGGCCGGGTTGATGTCTTCGAACGGTCTGCTGACCTTAGACAGTGCCAGTCTCGACAACCAGCTCAAGGGGCGGATCGTCAGCCAGGCCGCTCTCAACCTGAGCACTGCGGGGTTGCTGGATAACCGTACCGGCAGCCTCAGCGCCGGTGGCGCCCTGACGCTCAATGCCAACCGGGTGGACAACCGTCAGGCGGGTTCGCTGAGCGCGGCCCAGGGCCTGAACCTGACCATCGACAGCCTCGACAATCAGGGCGGCAACGTCTCCAGCCAGCGCGATTTGAGCCTGACCGGCACGACGCTGGACAACAGCCATGGCGGCCACCTGCTTGCCAATGGCGACATCAATCTGACCCTCGCCCAGCTCAATAACCAACTTGACGGTCAGTTGTCCGGTCAGGCCGGTTTGCACCTCAAGGCTGCGCAACTGAACAACGGTCAGGGTGGCCATCTCTATGCCAAAGGCAAGCTGGACCTGACACTGAGCGAACAGTTGCTGAACGCCCAAGGCACGCTCAAGGGCGATGGCGCGATTCTGCTCAGCGTCGGCAGCCTGAACAACGACGGCGGCAACCTCTCCAGCGTCAAGGACTTGAAACTCACCAGCCTCGGCACCGTCAGCAACCTGGGCGGCACGCTGACCAGCGGCGATACGCTCGACCTCATCAGCGGCCAGCTCAACAACGGCGCCCAAGGCAGTATTTCCAGCACCAAAGCCCTGACGGCAAACGTCAGTGGCCTTGATCAGCAAAACGGAAAGCTGTTCAGCAGCACAGCGCTGAGTCTCGATCTGAATAACGGCCAGCTGAATAACCAGAACGGACTGATCAACGCCCCCGGCCAGTTATTGCTGAAAAACCTCAAGGGCGTAGCGAACCAGGACGGCGAGATTTCCAGCGATCAGGGGTTCACGCTGGCCGCGCAAACGCTCGACAACACCGATGGCACGATTGGCAGCCATCAGGCGCTGGTCCTGCGCGTCGACCGGCTCTTGAACAACCTCCGGGGGCTGGTATCGGCCAATGGGCTGGATGTCCGAGCCGCCAGCCTCGACAACAGCGCTGGCAAGATTGGCAGCGATTCGGACCTGACCCTGAATGTCGAGGGCGGAGTCACCAACCTCAAGGGGTCGGTGTCCAGTGCCGGGGTCTCAACCTTCAAGGCGGCGAGTCTGGACAATACCAACGGTCAACTGACGGGTGACCTCGGGCTGAGCATCGACCTGAGCGGCGCACTGAATAACCAGGGAGGCAAGCTCGGTTCCGGCAAGGCGCTGAGCCTGACCGTCGACAGCCTCGACAACCGTGCGGCGGGCATGTTGCTGGCCGTCGACGGCAGCCTGACGGGGAAAATTGCTGGAGCTTTCGATAATCGGGAGCTGGGAAAACTAAGAGTCAACGGCAGCATTGAGCTGACCACCGGCAGTCTGGACAACCGTGGCGGTAGCCTGTCCGGCAAGGATCAGCTGACCCTGCGCAGCGGCCTGGCCGATAACCGGGGTGGGCGGATCGAGGCGGACAAGAACCTGAGTCTGCTGGTCGGGCAACTGGATAACCGCGATAAGGGCGTGCTGACCGGCAAGGCCGCGATCAACTACGAAGGCTCGCGCCTGGACAACAGTGGTGGCCTGCTCAGTGCGGTCGGTCCCGTGACGCTCAAGGCCCAGGACATCACCAACACCAAAGGCCGGATCGCCAGTCAGACTGACCTTAGCGCAACCCTCGACACCTTGAACCAGCAGGGCGGTGAGTTGGTTGCCCAGGGCAGTTTGCTGCTGACCGGCAAGACCCTCGACAACCGCAACGGCGGTCTGGTGGGCAGCACCAACGCGCTGACCGTCAATGTCGAGCAGATCGACAACCGGGCCGGGGAAATCTCCAGCACCGACAACCGCGTGAACCTCACCGGCCAGCGTCTGGACAACAGCGACGGCGGCAAACTGCTGTCCGCGACCGACCTGCAACTGACGGTGGCGCAGCTGATCAACCAGAGCAAGGGCAAGCTGTTCGCCAAGGGCAGCGCTCGCCTGGCCGGCACCACACTCGACAACACCAGCGGCAGTTTCTCCGGCCTCAAGGGCCTGGATATTCGTCTGGATGGGGCGCTGCTCAATAACACCGGGTTGCTCAGCGGCGAAGGCGGATTAACCCTCAACGCCGCCACGCTGGATAACACCGCAGGCAAGCTCAGCAGTGCCGGCGCGCTGTCGGTCACCAGCCTGGGTGCGTTGCTCAACCAGGGTGGTTCGATCATCACCGACCAGGGTTTGACCCTGACCAGCGCCAGCCTCGATAACAGCCAGAAAGGCCTGATCAACGGCAAGGGCGCAACCCGTGTCACCACCGGTATCTTGAATAACAGCCAGGGCGGTCATCTGACCAGTGACGATACCTTGGAGCTGACCGCAACCCAGGTCAGCAACGGCGGCACCGGCCGTATTGCCAGCGAAAAAAACCTGACGGCAAGCATCACCCGTCTGGATCAACAAGGCGGCGAACTCTTCAGTAAAACCCGCCTGGATCTGGACCTGAACAACGGCCAACTGAACAACCAAAACGGCCTGATCAATGGGCCTGTGCTGGTGCTCAACAACCTCAAGGACATCGCCAACCAGAACGGCGAAATCTCCAGTGCCCAAGCCTTCACCGTCGCAGCGCAAAATCTCGACAACAGCGGTGGCAAGCTGCTGAGCAACCAGGGCCTGACCCTGCGTATCGCTCAGGCCCTGAACAACGTTAACGGGCTTGTTTCTGCTGGCTCCCTCCAACGCCCAATTCTCGACCAAACCACTCCCACTCGTTACAGTC
>CAYNGZ010000037.1:0-25273 GCA_964396695.1 uncultured Pseudomonas sp. | reverse complement strand
GAATACCAGCCGAAAGCAGGTTGAGGGCTTCCCCTCAACCATAGAATCTCCCACAAGGGGTATGCGCTATGCGCGGGCGTCCAGGCAGGTCGCCTCGATCATGCAGCGATAACTCTTCTCGCGATCGCCGCTGGCTGTGACCTTGTCGATCGACCAACGACCGCGCATGAAATCGGGCCAGGTGGGGTCCAGCAGCACGATCCCTTCGGCGGCCAGGCCCGGATTGCCGGGGCAGCCGATTTGCACTTTGAGTGCTTCACGCATCATCCGGCGGACCTCGCCTTCGCCGGCAGCCCGGGCATCGCTTGCGCTTTGGTAGCGCTGGCGCATCGTCTTGAACGGTGCGATGCCGCTCTCCTCCACCCGTACTTTGCCAGCCGCCGCGTCCCACCAACTGGTCTTGCAGCCCTGATATTTCGCCCGGGCGGTTTCATCCAGGGTGGCGGAGATAAAGGCGTTATCGCCCGGACGATTGTTGGTTGTTACCGACAGTTTTATGTCCGGCAGAACTTTGCCCGATAACGATTTCGCCTGACCGCGTCGCGCCAGCACATACAGCTCGTTGACCGGTTTGGCGACAGCGTCGTGAAGGTAGGCCAGTCGAGTCAGAAACCCCATATCGGTTTCGTTGGACTGATCGATGTGCTCGATTTTTATCAGCGACAGGTCCGGGGCCACACGAGGAGAAAAACCGTGTCTGGACGTCAACTCACGAAACAGCGCCCCCAAGGTGGTCGGACCATGACTGACCGACCGGCGCTGCTTGAACCCGGTCTGATCGCTCGCACTGAACGGCGCCGCCGTGGCCACCAGCGTCAGACGCAGGGGAAACAGGATCGGCGTGCGCCGGCTAATGACGAACTCGCCTTTATCCACCAGCCCCGACTCCAGATAACCGACCCGCAGGCCGATTTTTCCACCGAGGCTGGGCATTCCTTCAAGCCCCTCCAGACTGATCGTGAGTGTCAGTTGATCGGACTCTATTCCTGCCGCATCAATGTGCTGCCAGGAGAGCAACCGTTCGTTGAGCAACGCAGCGTTTGCGCCGTAAATTTCCACCGCTGGCGTGAAACCCAGTGACATGCTGCCTCCTTAATCCCAGGCCGAAACCGCTGCGATCGCAGCGGGTTTTGAGTCGAGTTCCGGCAGAACCACCCAGACACCCGCAGGCAATACCGGGCCCTGTTCGGCCAGCATCGGATTGAGGCGCCACAGCGCCTCTTCGGCCGCATCGTCGCAACGATTGAGCTCGCGGTAGAGCAACAGATTCACCGAATCACCGGCAATACTTCGAACCTTACGCATTGGCGAACTCCGTCAATTCGATCACCCAGCCAACCACCATCGCGGTGCCATCATCAATGACGTCACTCTGGGTCTCCGATACCTTGCTGATCTGCCACAGGCCCCAGTTGCGGCCGATACCGTCAACCAACGGCACAGGGATGCGCAGCGCCTGCAACGCACGCAGCTCATCGAGCCGCTCCATGGCCGTCGCGTACATCGACTTGCCCGTTATCGTCAGCCCTTGCAGGCCTTGGCCGATCTGACTGGATTTGGGTTTACTGGTGAGGATATCGATACTCTTCCAGCCGCCGTCCGACGTGCGAATCAGGCTGTGGTAAGCGAAGTTTCTGGACAGGCCGAAAATGAAACTGCCCAACACCATTTGCTGACGCATCACGTACCTCCATCTGTCAGAGCCGCGTCACTTCGCATGGCGAGTGAGTTGGGCATGGTCATTAGCCCGAATTGGCCGGAAATCTGTTGCACCACCAGGTTCGCCAGTTGAGTGGCGCTGGCCTGATCCTGACCATTGATGTAGATGTTCGCGTTAACCGTGTTCTGCTGATTGCTCGTCTGGGCGCTGGTCAGGTCTTTGCTGACCTGATCCGGGGCGTCGAGTCGATCGGCCGGAGTAGCCAGTTTTTCACCCAGCCACGAACCGGCCATACCGCCAACGGCGCCACCGATTGCCGTACCTATAACCGGTAGAAAAAGCGACCCAATCGCCGCCCCCACGACAGTTCCAGTCAGCTCGCCAACGGCACCGCCAACAGCCTTGTCATCCCCGTCGCGCAATCCCTTGTACGCGTCGTATCCGGCACTGAGCACCATAAGCGGTGCAGCCACTTTACCGACCAAGGGTTTGACCTTGGCCGCGGTCCCCATCAAACGGCGTCCCAGGCCGGGGGGGTTGCTTCTGGTTGCACGGGACTTTCCTTGCTTGCTGCCCTTACCCTTACCCTTGCCATCACCTTCATCAACGTCCGCAAGCACATCCCCTACGCTATCGGGCAGGCGCGCGACAGCCTGATCGAGGATTTTCTTGCCCACTCTCGAAAGCGCCTCCGACAATACGGCGCCACCAAGAAGGGTCAGCAGGGATCCGACGGCAGCGACCGTGAGAACAATCCCGGCAGCGGCCTTCGGGGATCCGTCTGCCAGCGAACTCAAACCATCAGTCACCGTATCGAGAGAGGCCGTCAAACCGTCAGTCACCGGCATCACCGCGTTTCCAACCGCCGAAGAAAGACGGGTCTGGCTCGCATCATGAGCATTCCATCGTGCTTGCGCGGTTCCCCCCAGCGCTTCGGCGGTTGTCGCCACGGAGCCTTCGTATTTCGGCAACGCCCCGTCTTTGGTCCGCTCGGACACCAGCAAAAGAGCCTTCTGGACATCTTCCGGCTTCTTCAGCAGCTCAAGAATCCCCGCGTTATCGCCGAACAGTGTCTTCGTCAGCGACTGCTGTTCTTCTGCAGGCTTTTTCTTCAGTGCTTCAAGCACCAGGTTTATCGTTCCCAATGCATCCGTGCGTAGGCCATCGGCCACCGTCCTGGAATTGAGTTCAAGACCGAGTTCAGGATCCAGCCCAGCATTCAATTTTGCCCAAGCCGAACGTTGCTCCGGTGAAGCGGCGTCCCCCTTGGCCAACCCCGTGGTGAAGCTTTTCAACGCCACACCAGCACCGGCCTTGTCCGCACCACTGTTCAAGAACACCGCCGCGAGGGCCGCCACCTGTTCGGGCGTCAAGCCCGAAGCGATGCCAGCTTCGCCCCCCTGCTGCACGGCAGAGCCGATATCAGCCGCTTTGACGTTCAGGCCACTGTTGCCGAGGTAGTTGGCCGCATCCGCCAGGCTCAGGCTTTGTCCCCGATCCAGATTCATCGCCGTGCGCCAGACCAGCAACATGTCGCTGGCGGCCTTGACGTCGAGATTGAACGCCGACGCCGTCACCGCGCTATCGCGGCTGAAATTCAGCAGTTCGTCCTGCTTTTTGGCCGGGTCGAGCCCGCCCCCGATACCAGCCTTCACCGCCGCCAACTCGACCTGGGCCAGCTGAACCGCCGTTGCGCCGCTTGGAGCAACCTGCTTGTCAGTGACCAGCTTCTGGTTGGCCTCCGACAGTTTCTGCAACTGGACATTGTCCAGCTTCAGTACCTGATTGAGTTCGACCATCGCCAACTCAATCGCCATGGCGGACTTGAGAAAATCAGGTGGTGAGCGCTGCTCAACCTCAGCCTTGAGTTTTGACTTTGACTCACTGCCTGCCGCTGGCACCGAAGCGTTCGCCTTGAGCAGCGACTGCTGCGACGACAGGGCACCGTTCAACGACGCCAGCGTTTCACGAAGCTTGACCTGCTCCGCCACCAACAGACGGATGTCGAGGCTGGCTGTGCTCAATGCCAGGTCCAGCCCCGACAAGGGATCAGTGAAACCGACAAGACCCGTCGTTCCAGATGCATTGCCGAATTGCGCTCGCTCAATGCGATTAATCTCCGCACCGGGCAGCGAATACTTACTCTCTGCCATCCCGCTCTACTCCTGTTTCACGCCAAGGCGAGTGATCGCGATGTCGTAGCGGCGCAATGCCTTGCCAGCGTCCCACTCCAGAATTTCCGCCTCACTTACCGGGTAAATGAGCGGCACCACATCGAGGATTACTTCGATGTCGCGTTCCGAAAGAAGTCCGCCGGTTTGTTTAAAAAATCGTCGATACGCACCTGCAACTGGGTCCAGTCGGGTACGGTCAACGAGGCCAGGTCGGGGAGCATCAGCCCGGTGCAATGGGCGGTGATGAACTCGGCGCGTTCCTTGGCCGTTTTCAGTTTTTTCATCGCCTTGGTTGCACGCAGCACCGGCATTTCCAGGGTCAGCGAGGTCATGCTGCGGCCCGCCACGTTGAGCGGTTGCAGCAGTTGCACCTGATCGGGATCGTCGTCCGGCGCTGCGTCTGCCTCGCTAGCCTGCTGTAGAAAGTACGACGCCGGGCGGGTCGACATTTCGTGGACATACTGCGCAATGCTCACGTAGTCCGGGCGTTTGAGCTGATCCAGTTCCTTGACCGACAACCCCGTGGCCAATTTGGCCAACTCGAAGAACTGATCGTCCTCATCCTCGCCGGCGCGGGCCAGCGCCTCTTTCTGTGCGGCATAGAACAGCGGCTGGAGTTGGATCTGCTCGATCTGCGATTCATCGTCACCGGTAATCGGCGATAACAGGACATGCTTGGGAGGCATCCAGGACATGAAATGAATTCCTTGTAGAAACAAAAAAGCCGCCCGCAGCAAGCCAGAAAACCAGCAGGTGAAGGCGGCGATACAGGAAGGTGTTACCGGCGTTTAAGGCAGCAACACGGCACGGCGGGCGTCACCGAGAATGTCGACGCCGTTGAGCACGAATTTCTGCGTGCGCACGTCGATGTCGATCACCGGGATGCCGTTTTCCAGACGGTTGTAAGTGCGGCAGGACAGCTCCAGCGTTGTGATGGATTTTTCGCCCATCTTCAGCTTGGCCTCGCCCAGGGATTTCAGCTTGCCGCCGACGGTGTGGTAGGTGAACCAGGTGTTGCCGTCCTGATCCTGACCGGCTTCGCGGACATTCAACAGGATGTCTTCACCCAGTTTCACACCGAGCGCCAGCATGATTTCCGGGCCAGTACCTTGCAGGTTCAACGTGGCGTTGAGCACTTTGCCGCTCTTGGCCATTTCCTCGGCGATAAAGCGGCCGCCGGTCATCGGCTCCATGTCGAAATCGATCTTCGGCGGGGTGAAATCTTCCACGGTCGCCGACAACGGCAGGCCTTGCAGGGTGGCCGCGATGGCCTGTCTTACGCGGTTGGTAAACATTAGAGAACATCCTCCAGGAACTGCTCGATGATTTCATCGCGGGCGTTGAGTTGGTAAACCATGTGTTCGTTCGGCGCGTAGCGGCCATAGTCGATGACCACGTACCAGGTGCCGTTTTTGTACTTCTCGACGCTGTTCAATTCCGGGTGCAGGTACACGCTGCCGCCAGGGATGGTTTCGTCGGCGACCAGGGTTTGCAGCCAGTCGTTGATGCGCTTGACCTCCTGATCCATGAACGACTTGGTCAGGTTCTTGGCCATGGCCTTCTGGCCGGCCTTGACCAGCTTGCGGCTGATCGCATCTTCCAGACCCACGTAGCTGATGAACTTGCCGGTGATGGAGCGGTTACCCAGCAGCGAGAACCCGCCAAGGACGGTCCGGGCGTAGTAGCTGATGCCGTAGCGGTTCAGCAGATCGCCTTCGGTGGAGGTGTCGAGGATGTTGTATTCCACGACCCGGGATACGTCCTCGGCGTAGGTCACCTGGTTGCCCGGGCTTTCCCATTGCTTGACCTTGGCCAAGGCCGCGATGGCCAGGCTCGACGGCGCCAGGAACACGTTTTTCTTCGCTGCTTTGGAGTAGACCGCAGGCATGTTGTGCACGACGAGGCAGCGGTCGAAACCCAGATCTGCACCGCCCAGTTCCTGGCTGTACTTCACTTGATCGGCAACCGAGGCGTCCTTGCCATCGAGCACCACGCGGGCCTTGATGCGCTTGCCGAACGAGGCGAACTCGCTGGCTACCGCTTTGGTGCCGGTAAAGCCCGGTGCACCGATGATGGTCAGGTCTTCAGGAACACCGCTCAACGCGGCCAGCCCCAGCTTGCGACCGGTCAGCGGCTCAACGCCGCCGATCACATTGTTCAGAGTGTCGGCCGGAGTCGCGCCCTCCTCGACGATGACCACGTACACCGGCACCTTGACCACTTTCAGGATCTGGTAAACCGCGTGATACAGCGTGCCTGCCTCGGCGCCGGTTGGATCGAGCAGCGCCTGGGTGGTGAAACTGTTGATGCGAAACGGGGCATTACGCGGAATCAGTGGATCCGCTTTCGGCGCGGTGCCGACCAGACCAATGACGTTGTCACCCAGGCCACCCATGGCCTCGGGGGATTCGGTGGCATTGACGGTAATGCCGTTGTGCTCGAAGTTCAAAACCTCAGCCATGGTTATTCAGCCTTCTTGATGGTGGCCTTTTCGGCCGGATTGGATGGGGTGGCCTCAAGGACGCTGGTCAGCTCTAGCCGGCCGGCACTGCGCAAAGCAGAGGCCTCAACGTCGAGCAGTTCGAGCTCTTGGCCGACGCTGGACCAGTGGCCGCCACCGGTAGGGAATGGGATGAGGACGGTGTATTTCTGACGGTTGGACATTTACGAATTTCTCCAGACTCAACAACACAAAAGCCCCATTACAGGGGCTTTGTGCGGGCGAAAAAAAACCGCTTTCGCGGTAGGGGTGTTCAGGTGCGATCAGGTAACGGATAGAGCGCCTTGATTTCGGCCACCTTATCGCGCCACGCTTTTTCCTTTTCAGGTGTTTCGTCGTATTGCCACTCAAGAAACAACGGATCAGCCTCAGCCACGTACAGGGCACGACGCGCTTCCGCTACAGCCACCGACTTCGCCACGCGCTCAGCGTCAAGGCAGAGTTCATCGGCTCGAGCCTCACTGAATCCAAGCGCTACCAAAGTGGGACGATCAGTTGGCACATTGATCAGCGTCTCACCTGAGTCGAGCAATAGCTCTTTGATAAAACCGGTCATCTTCAAGCCCCTTTTGCTGCATAGCGTTTATCGTTGTCCAACGCATAAGCCATTCTGTTCTCTGGATACGTTGCGCCCAACTCAGGCGCGGTAATTGGAAAAGGTTTTACTTTCCAGGAAATCTCATATTCAGAAGTTACAGTTTGACTCAGCTCAACCTCAGCATCAGAACGACTGTACTTCACCGGCCCCTCGAAGCTTTTTGTAATAATATAGGACAGTCCGCCACGCAAATAGCACCCCGACTCCTGCGGAGAGTTCACCAGCGTACCAGGCACCTGATTAAGATAAATCGGCTTGACACCTGTTACCGGACGGACATACGAAAGCATCCCAAACTCAACGCGCCGAACTGTTTCCCGATACGTTTGAGAAATCCGTTTTACCGTCAGGAAGTTTGCATCACCATTCCAAGGAATCCCACAACCCTCAATTTGCAAGTTCAAGCCCGCGACGTGAACTTCAAAATTGTTGTTGAACGGATTTCTATCACTGTCGAGACTGAAGTTCCTGGATATCAGGATCTCGGAAATGCCCTGTTCGTTGCCAGGCATTCGCCACCAAACCGGATAAAAAATATTAGTAGACAGCCCGGTAAGGTCAATAATCTGTGAGTAAGAAGCCCGCCCGTTAATATCCTTTGCCTGTACAGCGCTGCGCCAAGCTGTGAACTGACCCAATGCCGCGTCCATGCGATCATCGATCTTACCGATCTGATCAGTTACCGTCTGGGTAAGCTTTTCACATGCATCTACAACCTTTGTGATAGTTGTTTCAATCCCCATCATCAACCCCTAGTCAAGTTTATCTTTTCAGCACCAGCGTTAAACGCCGCTACAAGTTTATGAAAGCCATAGTTCACATTCGCATCCAGTGTTGAAACGCTATCAGCGGATGCGCAAACCACCTCAAAGCCCAGAATGGCACCGTCGAAGTTCGTCAAGTGCGGAACATTCATGCCCCCCTATTTCGCTTCAAGATCCATAACCCGCAACATCAGATCAACATGGCGGGACATATTGCCGATCGATGCCGCGGCCAAGATCGAGATCTCCTCAGCCAACAGCACATTGAGGTTTTCACTACCGACAACGATGGTCACGCTGTCCGCCGGCAACGGTGAAATATCCAGCGTGAACTTTTGCAGCACACGAGCGGCACTGGCCTTGTACGTCAGCAGCTTTCCAGCGACCGAGTAAACTGCCAGCAGCGTGCCACTGGCGAGATAGAAGCCAAACTCGCCAATCTCGTATTCATCCGGACCGCTGAACAGCGCGGCCATCCGCAGTTGCCGGGAACCCAGGTCCTCGTAGTCAACAATCGCCACCCGTTGCCGTTCATCGCGAAGGGCTGTTTCCGAGCCATTCGGGTCATAGCGAGCAGTGCCCACACCAATGTGGGTAATCTCACCTTTCAAGCCTTGGTTTTTTGCCTGCAACACTTCATCCAGTCCTGCGGAAGTGAAGCGAACCAAGCGCGTAATGTCTTCTGTCATAGCTGCGCCCTGAAGTCGTAATCGTTAATGGTGTAGCGCCGAGACATCCCAGCGCTTGTAAGTCGAGCCTGTCAGTCGTATTCAGGCAGCGCCCCGAAAAGGAACAGTTCGCCATCGGAAAGCGGCGTGTGTGCAGCGCTGTGCATTGCAAGCGAAGCGTGCAGCTTCACGTCAGGCAACGCACCCGGTTGACTGTCGTCGCTGATAGTCAGGCCAGGATCAGCACCTGCAGCAACACGCAGGTCGCCGCTCGTTTCGTGAACGATGGTGATGGTTGCATCGTCTCGCTCGCTCTTCGCCGCATTGACGCGGCGTATCAAGCGATTGTGATCGCCACTCGACCAGCTCCGACCGATGATCGCCTGCACGTCGAAGGTGAAGGGATTACCGGGAGGTTGCTGCTCGTACCAGGCAGAGATATTCGGCGTGAAACCCAGCGATTCGACGGCATGACTCAACGCTTTATTGGTTCCGGCCTGCCGCTGGATCTGCCAGGACAGCGAGACGGTCAGACGCTTTTCTGACTCGCTGGCGTCCGCGTCCCATTCGCTGACGCCACGATCCGCTGCGAGATACGGCAAGAACGCTGACGGTGTCTTCGCTGGACTCATCAATTCAGGGAACGGCGGAGTAATGCGATCGAGCAACTGACCGAAACCGAGATCGAGTGCTTTTTCCACTGGCGAGCTGTTCGCCGGTAACAGGCTCGAACGAGGGGTTTGGTCACTCATAGCGTGAGTACCTCAACCTCGACACCCGTGCAGTACGGAGCCTGAAAGGGCGTGGTCACGATAGGCTCCACTGGTTCCAGAATCTCAAGCTGCACCGCGCCGGCGGTATGTATCGTGTAATCGATCCAGCTCGGATCGACCCGTCCCTCCAGCCGGTGGCACGCATCGGCGTACGCCTGCAACTGCTGCTCAGCGGCAACTTTGGTCAACCCCGAATCCGGTCCGGCGTTGATCTTCGCGACTACCCGGATCTTGTAGGGTTTGATTTCGGCGGCCTGCACCATGACACGATCCGTTTCCGGCTTCACATCAGGGCGATCAAAGTGGCGACGAACACCTCTAAGCAAATCCACGGATGGCGTACCGTCTCCCTCTCGAGAAAGCACCGTGACCCTCACCATACCTGGTGCAATACGGCGCGCGTTACCGTCCTTGACCTGTGCCGCATAGCCATCCGGATCAAAGCGGTAGGTCACCGTCACCACGCCCGGAGCCGTGGTTTCCACCTTCACCGTGGGGCGTTCGCCCAAGGTGAATACCTCGCGGCGATACTGCATCCGCGAACCCGCTGCCGGCGCATGCGGTGCCAGGTAGTAGCGCAGCCGGGCATCGTCGTCACTTTCGTAGGTGGGTTCGATCGGCGGGAATGCCGCCGGATCTCCCGGGTCCAATAACTGGCGCTCAAGGCCCATGTCCGCGAGGCGGGCATCGAGGTTGCTGCCGGTCGCCCACCACGCGAGCATCTGCTTGATGCGGGCGTTGTATTTACGTTCATGGGTTTGCAGCCGCACACAAAAAGCCTCGAGGGCCAGGGTCAGCAGCTCGCTTTCGTTGTCGAGGCTGACTTGCAGCTTGGCCGCATTTTCCGGTGAGCGGGCTGCAACGTAGTTGACGACAAATGTCTTGAACTCAGCCAGCAGCGCCTCGAACTCTTCGACCGTGACGATCGCCGGCTCAGCCAACTGGTTTTGACCGGGTATCAGCATGCTCATGTCACAACCTCGAATGTCTGTTTACGGTTTTTCCAGGTGCCAGCGAAACGCAACAGCAGCCCCGCGCCTCGACGGCTGGCGACAATGACCTCAGGCTCAAAATCACCTATGCCGTTCTCCTTGTTGTAAAACGCTTGTGCCGCATGGCTCTGCGCAAGGATCAACACGTCATCGCCGACGTTCTGACCCAGCAAGTCAGGGATCAGCGATCCATACAAAGGGCGCTTTTGACGAGTGCCCAGCGGCGTGGTCAGCGCGCGGGTTGCGCGCTGCACAAACTGGAGCCAGTCGTCGACCGCGGCCCCGGTGTTTCTATCGACTCCAATCATGGGAAGTCCCTTATGCGGTACTGATGACTCGTCCCTGGTGATCCACCAAAGGGCCGAGGAAGTGAATGCCAGAGGCGTCGAGCAACACGCCGACCGCGCCCAGTTTCAGCTCGATGGCCTTCGGGGTCAGCGCCAGCCGGGCCGGGCCGACGGTCAGCTCGACCGACTCACGCGAGCCCTTGAACGCCGTCTGCCCATTGGTCCAGCTCAGAACGTGGCTTGCATCGTCGTAGCTGCTTTCGGTGCCGTCCTTGTGTCGACGGCGCGTCAGCGTGGCCACGGCCGAAACCGGCGGGAACCGGTTGCTGTTAAGGCCGAACAAGGCCACCGATTGCCCGCCGCCATCGCCACCGCCATAGTTCAGCAGCAAGCACTGCTCGCCCTCGGAAGGGATGCGCGACTCGCTCTGTTCGCCAGCGCTCGGGTTGAAGAACCTGATCGAAGGCGTCAACAGATCCCCATGGCTGACCTTGCAGGTGTTGCTGGCGGCATCGACCGCCACACACACGCCGATGCGGCAAAAGCTGTCGGCACGCCGGTGCAGATCTTCGAACTCGGTCTCCATCTCGGCCAAACGTTCAATGATCGGGCCGAGCTGCATACGCAGGAGTGCATCGAACATGAGTCAGTCCTCGAGTGCGGTGTATTGATCCGGGTCGTCGATATTCGACACCTCCCAGGTGCGGGCGAATTTCGGAGTGCCCTGCGGGTCCTCGAGCAGCGTCGGGCCGAGGTACAGTGTCTGGGTAAATGAAACAGTCCAGGCGGCGTACTCCCGTGCCTCGCGGATGAACGTGGACGGGATGCCCTCAATGTTGACGGGCAGATCGCATTGGTCGCCCGGCAGTTTCCAGCAGTTATCGGTGACCAGGTTTTTCAACTCACTGGCCAGATCGCACACCGCCAACCCGGCGCCGGGCAACACGGCTTGCAAGGAAACCGTCAGGACGTGCGCGATACGTCCGTCGTTGGCACGGTTGCCCGATGCATCACGCTCGATGGCGATCAATACCCAGGGCTGATCGCCGCTGCCGTCGAAGTCTTGATGACTCCCGACCTTCAAGCCGGGAACGGTGGTGCGCAACGTCTCGGCAATGGCGGAAAACAGCTGCGACGGTTTTTCGATGATGGCGGGCATTTATGGCCTCCTGTTCCTATAGCAACGCGACAATCAGCGACGCCATTTCACTGTTGGTCGGGGTGAGAATCACGTGGCGACACTTCACTGATGCCAATCCGCTTGGCCGCCCAGCGCTCGTAGAGCCCGATGGCCACATCGGCACCCGCCATCGCGGTGAGGCAACCGAAGGCGCCGGCGGTCCAGATCGATACGCCGGCGGCATACAGCAGCATGATGGTCGAGACCCCGCAGACCATGCAGGCCCCGGAGCGCAGCGCCAGGCGCCGCAACAGTGGCCAGCCGCGAGTGCCCTCCTTGTCGGCGCGCCACATTTCGCCGGACACCCCGCCGATCACCGCCAAAGCGATGACAAGCCAGATAGGCATGTCCGCCAACGCTTGCTGCTCGTTTGTCATGTCACGCCTCCTGCGTTGATAAATAAGTGATGGGTTTGTGTGTTGTTCAAACGTTGTCTCTTGATGTGCCTGACGATAGGTAGGCATTCCAAAAAGCCCGGCGCCTTCCGGGCTTTTCAGTAATGCGGTCCTGCTCTCTGATCTTTCGGCGCTACTGGCGCGGTACGGATCGATTCAAATTGTTCCTCCGACCGCGACCCTGTCCGCCGGATAACTGCTTACGGTGCTTTACGCTGCACACCCGGGTCAGTTGCCAACCCTCTGAACCGTTGAGGCCGATTCATCGCTGCCTTTGCTGTGGAACTAAAGAGCTTCGTTGCAAGCCGTTGTTGAGCGGCTTGAGACAAAGAATATGCATGGATGCATATCCAGTCAATGCACAAACGCAAATATTTATGCGTGAGAAATGCACTAACGCATGGAAGCCCCGCAAACAAAGGGTGGGAGGGTTTTCGTCAGGCGAAAAAAAACCCGCTCGATAGCGGGTTTTGTCTGACAGCTAAGCGTTAGCGGGCGTACATGCCCCACCAGAAGACATGGCCGAGGATGACGATCTGCTCTTCCTGGATCTCCTGGAAGCTGTAGTCTTCATCTGGATGTTCATCGCGATTGAAGCTACGCAGACGAATACCGGTCGGCAGACGATAGAGCTGCTTCACCCGCAGTTGGCCGTTATGGTTGATGGCATACAGATCACCATCAACGATGTCGCCAATCCCGGACTTGCCGGCGTTGACCCCAACCGTGGCGCCGTCGCGCAGCACCGGCAACATACTGTTGCCGCGCACTGTCACGCATTTGGCCTGGTCGAACTGCACGCCGTTATGCCGCAAGCTGCGCTTGCCGAAGCGCAAGCTTGAGCGCTCGCTTTCTTCAATGACGAATCTTCCTGATCCAGCAGCCAATTCAACCTCGCGAAGAAAGGGGACCGAGACCTCGTCATCATCGACGGGGGTATCGTCATCCCACAGGCTTATGTCCTTGAGTTCCGAATGCGACGCTTCGCGTGCAGGCGCGGTGGCCGGCGCAACATCGGCGCGGCCACGCAACTGGTCAGTGCTCACACGGAAGTACTCGGCGATCTTCGAGATGTGTTTATCCGAAGGATCGACGATCTTCCCGCCGAGAATCCGCGAGAGGGTGGATTGAGGCACGCCGGTGCGACGGTGAAGCTCCGTGGGGGAGATCCCGTGCTGATCGAGCAGCGCTCTTAAGACGGTAGAAACATTGCGTTTTTGCATAACGTGCATAGTGCTTGTTCTTGTCGAAGATGACAAATGCTGATTCGCATAATTCGTGCATAAACAGCAGAAACGTATCGCGGGACCTTCATGCCTGCGCCGGGCATATCGAACACCTGGATTCAAGCGACTGCAGATGCCTTGGGTAACCCACTGCGCGTGTTGCTGTTAGCATATGGAAAGCCTCCGAATATACACAGGCAACCGCACTGATTCCAAAACAGGCAGTGCGCTTGCTCGCGAACGGATTTCAATGTGAAGAAAATTGCCATCCTGCAGTCCAACTATATCCCTTGGAAGGGTTACTTCGACCTCATCGCTGCGGTGGATGAATTCATCCTTTACGATGATATGCAATTCACTAAAAACGACTGGCGCAACCGTAACCAGATCAAGACGCCGCAGGGCGTACAGTGGCTTACAGTGCCAGTCGGGCAGGATATTCGTCGGCGTATCCGTGATGTACCTCTGGTCGATGGCTGGCAGATCAAACACTGGAAGACCCTGGAGAGTAACTACCGACGAGCAGCACATTTCGATGCTATCGCTACCTGGCTTCGTCCCCTGTACCTAGAAACGTCCTACAGCCACCTAACCCAGTTGAACAGCAACCTGATCAAGGCCATCTGCGTCTACCTGGGCATCAATACACGGATTTCCTGCTCCTGGGATTATCAAATGGGTGAAGGCAAGACCGAGCGTCTGGTCGACTTGTGCCGGCAGGCAGGCGCCAGTGACTATATTTCCGGGCCATCCGCCAAGGATTACTTGCAGCCCGAACAATTCCAGGCGCAAGGCATCGGTCTGCACTGGTTCGACTACAGTGACTACCGCGAATACCCGCAACTGTGGGGCCCGTTCGTCCACGGGGTCAGCATTCTTGACCTGCTCTTCAACTGCGGCACTGGATCTAAAACTTACATGAAGCATGTCACCTTATGAGACTGTCCATCGTCGCCACCCTGTATCAGTCAGCCCTCCACCTTCAAGAGTTTCATGCACGCTGCAGCAGCGTCGCGCAAGCACTCGCAGGCGATGACTATGAAATCGTCCTGGTCAACGACGGCTCGCCCGATGACAGCCTGGCTCGTGCCATTCGCCTGACGGAAACTGATCGCCATGTGGTGTTGGTCGATCTTTCAAGAAACTTTGGTCATCACAAAGCGATGATGACAGGGCTCGCCCACGCCAAGGGCGACGAGGTGTTCTTGATTGACAGCGACCTGGAGGAGCCTCCGGAGTGCCTGCTGACCTTTTCCGAGCAGATGCGCGGCGAGGACTGTGACGTGGTCTTCGGGGTGCAGGAGCAGCGCAAGGGCAGCTGGTTCGAACGTTTGAGCGGAGGTCTCTTCTGGACGCTGATCAACCGGCTGTCGGGTCTGTCGATCCCCGCCAACGTGGTCACCGCTCGCTTGATGAGTCGGCGTTATGTCGATGCGCTGTTGTGCCATGAAGAACGAGAGGTGTTCATGGCAGGGTTGTTTCACATCACCGGCTTCGTACAAAAGGCTGTCACCATAAAAAAACTCAGCAGTAGCCAGTCGACCTACACCTTCAGGCGCAAGTTGTCGCTGGTGGTAAATTCTGTCACCTCTTTCAGCGTCCTGCCGCTGGTCGCCATTTTCTATATCGGCCTGATGATTTTCTCATTTGCCTGTTGCTATACCGCCTATCTGACAATCAACTCGCTGTTCTTCTCCTATACCATGGCGGGCTGGACCTCAGTGATGGTCTCGATATGGCTGCTTAGCGGCCTGGTCCTCTCATGCATGGGCATCATCGGCATCTACCTGTCCAAAGTATTCTCCGAAAGCAAACACCGCCCCTACACCATCGTCAGGAACATTTATGGTCGCTCATGACGACAAACGGCTGGTTTTCCTCTGCCTTTGCGGTGTAGGTATATTGGCTCTCGGCCTAACGCTGGACGTAGCAACTGAATGAACAGCCTGACCGCTCGACTAAAAAGCCGGATACCTGGTATGCAACTGCTCAAGTATGCTTTGGTCGGCTTGCTTAGCAATGCCTGCGGCTATGCCCTTTATCTGTTGCTGACTGAACTGGGGAGCACTCCGAAGCTGACCATGACTTCACTTTATATGGCTGGCGCGCTGGTCGGTTTCTTCGGAAACCGCCATCTGACCTTCTCCTACCAAGGTGGGATCCTGGGTTCAGGCATACGCTACATCCTGGCTCACACTGTTGGTTATGGCATCAACTTCTGTCTGCTCGCCGTGCTTGTCGATCACTTCGGTTATGCGCACCAGCGGGTACAAGCGGTGGCCATCTTTGTGGTCGCCGGCTATCTGTTCGTGACCCTCAAACTCTTCGTATTCAAGGCAACCCAATGACCTCGCCCGATCGTTCGCCTTTTCCGTCCTCGTCCTATGGTCAACTTGCTCAGGCGGAGTCGGGTCATTGGTGGTTCAGAGTGCGCAATCAGGTAGTGCTCTGGGCCCTGACCAAAAAAGTAAGGCCCTTTAACAGCCTGCTAGAGATTGGCTGCGGCACCGGTTATGTACTCGAAGGAATCAGTCGTGCCTGGCCGCAAATTGAGCTGCACGGTTCGGAATACTTCGAGGAAGGACTTGAGTACGCCCGCAAGCGCATTCCAACCGCGCAGCTCAGACAGCTGGACGCGACCCGGCTGGATGAAGTCGATCGATATGACGTAGTCGGCGCATTCGACGTCATCGAGCATATAGAGCAGGACGAGACAGTATTGCGCAACCTTGCCCGGGCCATCCGTCCTGGAGGCTCTCTGGTGCTGACGGTGCCGCAACATCGCTGGCTTTGGTCGCAAGTCGACGAATATGCCTGCCATGTGCGTCGATACAGCCGAGCCGAACTGGTGGAAAAGGTTCAGCAAGCCGGCCTGCAAGTGAGCTATGTCAGCTCGTTCGTCAGCCTACTTGTCCCCTTGATGTGGCTCTCCAGAAAACGCGCGAGCGAGCAGCATGACCCCATGAACGAATTCAACATCCCTCGCTGGCTTAACCGCTCCCTGGAAACAGTGATGCAAATCGAACTGCTGCTGATCAAGACGGGCGTTCGTTTTCCCATCGGCGGTTCACTGTTGATGATCGCCACTAAACCCTGAACGGAATACTGCGATGACTAGCGAAAAAATTCAGTTTAACCGCCCTCACATGACCGGCAAGGAACTGTACTACATCGCCGAAGCCAAGTTCGGCAACATGCTGGCAGGCGATGGACCGTTCACCAAGCGCTGTCACCAGTGGCTGGAAAACACCAGCGGTTGCAACAAGGCACTGCTGACTCACTCTTGCACCGCGGCGCTGGAAATGGCTGCCCTGCTGCTGGATATTCAGCCCGGCGATGAGATCATCATGCCCTCCTACACCTTCGTCTCCACCGCCAACGCGTTCGTGCTACGTGGCGGCGTACCGGTGTTTGTGGATATTCGCGAAGATACGCTTAACCTCGACGAGCACTTGATCGAGGCAGCCATCACCCCGCGCACCCGGGCTATCGTTCCCGTTCACTATGCGGGCGTCGCCTGCGAGATGGACAGCATTCTGGCGATCGCGCAACGGTACGAATTGCACGTTGTCGAAGATGCCGCACAAGGCATCATGGCCAGCTACAAAGGGCGTCCACTGGGCAGCCTTGGCAGCCTTGGTGCATTGAGCTTCCATGAAACCAAGAACGTCATATCCGGCGAAGGCGGCGCGCTGCTGGTCAACGATCCGGCCTTGGTTCGACGTGCTGAGATCATTCGCGAAAAAGGCACAGACCGCAGCAGTTTCTTCCGTGGCGAAGTGGACAAGTACACCTGGCAAGAAGTCGGGTCGTCATTTCTGCCTGGCGAATTGATCGCGGCATTTCTCTGGGCACAGCTGGAGGAAGCCCCCGGCATCACCGAGCAGCGGCTGGCCTGCTGGCAGCACTACCATGATGCCTTGGCGCCCCTGGAGCAGAAGGGCCTGCTCAGACGCCCGATCATACCCGCCGACTGCACCCACAACGCTCACATGTACTACGTACTGCTGGACTCGCAGATTGACCGCCAGACGGTGCTCGATGCACTGAAAGGCGCAGGCATTCACTCAGTGTTCCACTACGTTCCTCTGCATTCGTCGCCAGCCGGCAAGCGCTATGGCAGGGTCCATGGCTCAATGGCCGTGACCGACCGGCAATCTGAACGGCTGATCCGCCTGCCCCTGTGGGTAGGACTGACGCCTGAACAGCAGGATCGCATCATCGCCGTACTCGTTGCAGCACTTGGCTGATTCCCTCGCTAGCCCCGCTCACTACGCGCCAGCGCTGTAGGAGCGGGTGTCCTTCCTATCTGACACCAAAATCAACGCAGCAATAACCACGGTCATTCTGCCGCTGGAGATCGCGAAACTCATTGGGCACCCACTCACAACGCGTGATCAGGCCCGGACTGTTCCTTTCCTTGAGAAATGGCAGCAACTTGCCGTTAAGCAGATCCCCACCGTAGCCAAACTCCGAAACATACAGGACGTGTACAGGGCTACGATCTTTCAGATAGGCGAAGTAGGTCAGGTGAACGACATCGCTGGGGGAACAACAGCTCCAAAGAACGCAACAGGCTCGCTCAATAGCATACCGGGCATCTGGCTGTAGGCAGCCAGCATCGGCCTGGACTCCCGGTGCACCTTCGCATCCCCCAGCAAACCGGCATCGCGCAACACTTGCGCATTCAACGCAAGGACATTGAGAACCAGGCCTGCGCGAGTACAACGCCACTCACACGTAAGCCTAAAGGTTCCAGGTAAGCATAAACTGAAGAAATCAGTATTGCCGCCGGAAAAGAAACCAAGCGCCCCTCTGGCCGAGAGCAGCGGTGCATTTTGGAGAAAACGAGAGCATCTGCCCGTTCCCCAGGAAAAAGCGGGCCATGTTGAACCTGGTCACAACCTCATCAGAGTAGACCGGAAGAAACTCTCCCCTGGGCAGGGCACAGATCAACACCATCGGCATCAGCAGGAGAGTTTTTTTACATACAGCATTACGCAGGGTTGAACACCAGGCCGATAGACGAAGGAGGTGCGCAAGCTATCATTAGCCGGCCAGTGGGTGAAGCATGTCGTTGCAACGAACCTCTTCGGGCTGTAATCAACTCGCCTGCTAGCTGCCTTGATGCACTTTAGATATTTAGTTGCTCGCCCGCTTCTGAACAAAGACCGATCCTGCCTTTATGAAGGAACCACTTGGCACAGTCGTATGGTCGACCACCACCGCACCAGCGCCAATGAAGGTATCGATCCCGACTCGGGAATACCCACAGAGGGTGGCGTTCGGGGAAATGAACGTATTTCCATCCACCACGCAGTCGTGGTTGATCACTGCCCCAGGCCATACGACAACCAGATCCCCGACACGCGCCCTGATGTCGAGAACGGCACGAGCCATGACCATGGCGCCAGCGCCAACCGTGGTGCTGTCGCTCACATAAGCCTGTGGGTGAATGAAAGACGGCAGGCTGTAGCCGTGAGCAAGCAGCTCGTCGAACTTGCGCTGACGTGCCGCAAGGTGTTTGTACCCGATGGCAATGGCAAAGTCATACTCATCAGGCGGGCATTTATGGATGACATCTTCCAGCGTTCCGACAATACCCTCTCCGGTATGCCAGTCATCGACGAAACCGGCGAAATTCGCCCCGCTGTGCCGTACCAGCTCGCGCACGACGGCTCCAAACTCTGTCGACCCATAAACCAGAATTTTTTTCTTCATTGATCGCTGCCACTTCCTCAAAGTCGACCACGTGCCAGGAAGCCTAGCTCTTCATGTCCGCGCTCTAAGGTATCAGAGACACTGACGTAAAAAACAAACCAGCACCAGGAAACTTTCGGATGAACAGGGTCTGATCGGACGCTTTACCATGCAGGCTCCGCGACCTTCACATCAACTCCCTGAAGCGCATTATTCCGCCTTGCTCTTCCCATCGTCCAGACGGTTGCGGGTCGTCCAGGTCACAGCAATCTGGCCGGCCAAGCATTCGCTGCGCCCCCCACAAAGTGTGAGCGAACAGGTCATGATCCTTCACGGTTGCAGTTTCACTTTCTCCATGCAAAAAATGCCCGCTCAATGGAGATAATGGTTTGTAGTGCTGGTACGATGCTTGGCGCCTAAACACAGGGCATTAATTAGACGGATCCACGAACAATAATGACCTCTTTAACTGAATCGGCGCAGCCCACGGTCGACCAAAATCAAAGCCATCCGAAGTACAGACCTGACATAGACGGACTTCGCGCGATCGCGGTGCTCTCTGTCGTTGCATTCCACGCTGCTCCGTCACTGATACAGGGCGGTTTTGTCGGCGTTGATGTTTTCTTTGTGATCTCCGGCTTTCTGATATCAAGCATCATTTTCGGAGGGCTAGAGAAAAACAGTTTCAGCTTTGCGACTTTTTATAGCCGCCGAGTAAATCGAATCTTTCCGGCTCTTTTTATTGTATTGGCGTCAACGTGGTCACTTGGCTGGTTCAGCCTGCTTCCCGATGAATACATGCAACTTGGAAAGCACATTGCCGGTGGTACTGTGTTTATCTCTAACTTCGTGCTACTGGGCGAATCTGGTTATTTTGATACCAGCGCCGAGACAAAACTTCTTTTGCACTTGTGGTCGCTTGGGATTGAAGAGCAGTTCTACCTGATCTGGCCTTTAATGGTCTGGACCGCATGGAAAGTCCGACTCAATGCCTTGATCCTCATCACCCTGGTAGCCGGAGCGTCCTTCGCCCTGAACGTTTTGAGTGTTCAAACCGACGCTGTAGGGACGTTCTATTCGCCACAAACCCGATTTTGGGAGCTTTTGGCAGGATCGTTTCTGGCCTACCTAACCATGCACAAACCGCAGCTTTTCCCTAGATGGCAAAATGCTAACGGCCCCGCTATTCGGAATATCCAGGCACTGATCGGTCTAGCGTTGCTGGTAGCCGCATTCTCCCTAACAACAAAGAGTAATCAATTCCCTGGCTGGTGGGCTCTGCTGCCAACCGTTGGAGCGACACTTATCATCGCCGCCGGACCATTCGCCTGGATCAACAAGGTGGTGCTCTCCAGTCGACTCTTTGTCTGGGTCGGACTAATCAGCTTTCCCCTTTACCTTTGGCATTGGCCACTGCTCTCTTTAGCCAGAATCATGAGCAGCGAAACGCCGACAGTGCCAATTAGATTAGCAGCTGTCTTTACCAGCCTGATCCTTGCGTGGCTCACCTATCGCTTCGTCGAAAAGCCGATCCGCCTTCGGGTAAACCCTCGGAGTGCCGTTGCATTGTTGTCAGCCGCTTTAATCGGTGTCGGGGTTGTTGGATATTCAACTTACAAACTTGATGGATTTCCGTCGCGCTTCCCGGTGGAGATACAAGAGATTGCCGACTTCAAATACGAATTTGCTACAGACGCCCGCTACCCGGAATGCTGGCTCGGAGTAAGTGACCCCTACGATGGGTTCGCCAAGAAATGCCTAACCCCCGCTGGAAATAAAGCCGGTGAAGGGGTGTTGATTTGGGGGGATTCCCACGCAGCGAGACTGTACCCGGGCTTGGCTGCCGTGATTGGCGACAAAACTACGGTTCTTCAGACAACTCGAAGCTCGTGCCCGCCAATCTTAAACTTTGCTGACTCCGTATGCGTAGAAAGTAACAGCTTCATTCTGTCATCCATTAAGAAAATCCAACCCCATACAGTTATTCTGTTCGGAGCATGGGGCAGATACAAAGCAGACTGGAGTAGCGATTCTAAAGATCGGGCTAAACTGCTGCACACAATCGATGAAATAAAGGCTTCTGGAATTAAGAACATCATCGTTCTAGGCCCATCCCCTGAATGGCTTGACCCACTTCCAAAGCTTGTCTACAGGGAATGGAAAAACAACTATCCACGTCATAGAGTACCCGACCGACTGATCGAGGGATTGAACCCAGAAACCAAAATGATAGATTCCGACTTCAAGGACTATATTCCAAAATCAAATGCAACTCTCGTATCAATTTACGATTTACTCTGCAATGCAGATGGTTGCATGACGCATATCAGCGGGGAGCCATCAAAACTAACTAGCTGGGACTATGGACACCTGACAACTGACGCATCGAAATATATCGCAAAGAAAATCCTGGCTCTCGGCTTAATCAAATAAGATCAACCTCCAACGCTGCGGGCAACCTGATGAGTTGCCCGCACCCCTTCACTTACAACTTATACACATTGGGTATCGACGCTGTATAAAAAACCTTCATTTTGTCGGCAACCCCCTGAACTAACGAAGCGCCAAATGAGAACGCCCCGCCGTCGCCCCGATTGCAGTGGATACCACTACACCGGAAAGAGCCGAATCACCTCTCCACCTACCAACACTGCCAACTTATAAGAACTGCCCCTCCGCCTTACTACCAGCGCCGGCGGGAAATTGATATTGCACAGCTTCCGGCAACGCCGAAAAAATCCCTGTACTATTAGACATTTGACCATTGTCATATCGACAGACAGAGCAAAGCCCCTTGAATATGGACCTCTCCAGCCACACCCCGATGATGCAGCAGTACTGGCGTCTGAAGAACCAGCACCCTGACCAGTTGATGTTCTACCGCATGGGTGACTTCTACGAGATCTTCTATGAAGACGCGAAGAAAGCCGCCAGATTGCTGGACATCACCCTGACTGCCCGCGGGCAGTCGGCTGGGCAGGCGATCCCGATGTGCGGGATTCCTTACCACGCTGCGGAGGGTTACCTGGCGAGACTGGTCAAGCTCGGTGAGTCGGTGGTGATCTGCGAGCAGGTCGGCGACCCGGCAACCAGCAAAGGTCCGGTGGATCGTCAGGTCGTACGCATCATCACCCCGGGTACCGTCAGTGATGAAGCGCTGCTGGATGAGCGTCGCGACAACCTGATCGCCGCCGTACTGGGTGACGAGCGTCTGTTCGGTCTGGCCGTGCTGGACATCACCAGCGGCAACTTCAGCGTACTGGAGATCAAAGGCTGGGAAAACCTGCTGGCGGAGCTGGAGCGGGTCAATCCGGTCGAGCTGATGATTCCGGATGACTGGCCAAAAGACTTGCCGGCAGAGAAACGCCGGGGGGTTCGTCGTCGTGCACCGTGGGATTTCGAGCGCGATTCGGCGCTGAAAAGTCTTTGCCAGCAATTTTCCACCCAAGACCTCAAAGGTTTCGGCTGCGAGAACCTGACCCTGGCCATTGGCGCCGCTGGCTGCCTGTTGAGCTACGCCAAGGAAACCCAGCGCACCGCCCTGCCCCATTTGCGCAGCCTGCGTCATGAACGCCTGGACGATACCGTGGTGCTGGACGGCGCGAGCCGTCGCAATCTGGAGCTGGACACCAACCTCGCCGGTGGTCGCGAAAACACCCTTCAATCGGTGGTCGACCGTTGCCAGACCGCCATGGGCAGCCGCTTGTTGACCCGTTGGCTGAACCGTCCACTGCGCGACTTGACCGTGCTGCTGGCGCGCCAGACCTCGATCACCTGCTTGCTCGACGGTTACCGCTTCGAGAAGCTGCAACCACAGCTGAAAGAAATCGGTGACATCGAGCGGATTCTGGCGCGTATCGGTCTGCGTAACGCCCGTCCGCGTGACCTGGCTCGCCTGCGCGATGCCCTCGGTGCCCTGCCGGAACTGCAAGTGGCGATGACCGAGCTGGAAGCTCCGCACATCATTCAACTGGCAAAGATCACCAGCACCTACCCGGAACTGGCGGCGCTGCTGGAAAAAGCCATCATCGACAACCCGCCAGCGGTAATCCGTGACGGCGGCGTGCTGAAAACCGGTTACGACGCCGAACTCGACGAACTGCAATCGCTGAGCGAAAACGCCGGACAATTCCTGATCGACCTCGAAGCCCGCGAAAAGGCTCGTACCGGTCTGGCCAACCTGAAAGTCGGCTACAACCGGATTCATGGCTACTTCATCGAACTGCCAAGCAAGCAGGCGGAACAGGCGCCGGCCGACTACATCCGCCGCCAGACCCTCAAGGGCGCCGAACGCTTTATCACACCGGAACTCAAAGCCTTCGAAGACAAGGCGCTGTCAGCCAAGAGCCGTGCGCTGGCCCGCGAAAAGATGCTTTACGAAGCCCTGCTCGAAGACTTGATCGTTCAACTGCCGCCCTTGCAGGACACTGCCGCGGCACTGGCCGAGCTGGACGTTTTGAGCAACCTGGCCGAGCGCGCGCTGAACCTGGACCTGAACTGCCCACGGTTCGTCAGCGAGCCGTGCATGCGTATCAGCCAGGGTCGTCACCCGGTGGTCGAACAAGTATTGACCACGCCGTTCGTGGCCAACGACCTGAGCCTGGACGACAGCACGCGGATGCTGGTGATTACCGGTCCGAACATGGGCGGTAAATCCACTTACATGCGGCAAACCGCGCTGATTGTGCTGCTGGCGCATATCGGTAGTTTCGTGCCGGCCGCCAGTTGCGAACTGTCGCTGGTGGACCGGATTTTCACCCGGATCGGTTCCAGCGATGACCTGGCCGGTGGTCGTTCGACCTTCATGGTCGAGATGAGCGAAACCGCGAACATCCTGCACAACGCGACCGAACGCAGCCTGGTGCTGATGGACGAAGTCGGTCGCGGCACCAGCACCTTCGACGGCCTGTCGCTGGCCTGGGCTGCTGCCGAGCGTCTGGCTCAGCTGCGCGCCTACACGCTGTTCGCCACCCACTACTTCGAGCTGACGGTACTGCCGGAAAGCCAGCCGCTGGTGGCCAACGTCCACCTCAATGCCACCGAGCACAACGAGCGCATCGTGTTCCTCCATCACGTGCTGCCTGGCCCTGCCAGCCAGAGCTACGGGTTGGCGGTTGCGCAACTGGCCGGCGTGCCAACCGAGGTGATCGTGCGGGCTCGCGAGCACTTGAGTCGTCTGGAAACCACCAGCCTGCCACATGAAGCACCAGCGCCCGCCAAAGGCAAACCGGCAGCGCCGCAACAGAGCGATATGTTCGCCAGTCTGCCGCATCCGGTGCTGGACGAACTGGCCAAGCTCGATCTGGATGACATGACCCCGCGTAGGGCGCTGGAAATGCTCTATACATTAAAGACACGGATCTAACGCACTTGCCTGCAAGCTGTTAGAATCTCGCGCGGTTTGGGATGCTGCAGGCAAATAGCCTGGTCTGCAGACTATCGCTCCCAAACCTGGCGACCCCACCGTGAAGGGGCGCAGCACGCCGCCTGAGGAGAGAATTAGAATGACCTTCGTCGTCACCGACAACTGCATCAAGTGCAAGTACACCGACTGCGTAGAAGTGTGTCCGGTGGACTGCTTTTACGAAGGCCCGAACTTCCTGGTGATTCACCCGGATGAGTGCATCGACTGCGCCCTGTGCGAGCCGGAATGCCCTGCTGTGGCCATCTTCTCCGAAGACGAAGTCCCGAGTGAGATGCAGGAATTCATTCAGTTGAACGTTGAGCTGGCCGAGATCTGGCCCAACATCACCGAGAAGAAAGATTCGCTGCCAGACGCAGCGGAATTTGATGGTGTGAAAGGCAAGATCAAAGACCTCATTCGCTGATCATCGCCGCACTCTTGAACTGCGCTCTCGAAAAGGCCCCTTGCGGGCCTTTTTTGTTTTTATCAAAGATCTTTTGACTTTTCTGTGGGCAAAAAAAAGGGGCGGTATGACCCGCCCACATTTTTTCCCTATTCCCTGTGTTCCTTTTCATCGTCCTGATGAATCACGTCCCTGCGATGTTCCTTTGACCATCATCCTTGATGGCTGTGTCTATCCGTCGACACAGGGCTGATATTAAAGAGTTCCCCGACAAGAGCAATCACCCGGCACGGGCAAACACGTGTGTAACGGTGTGTTTAATTTCAAATAATATTGTTAAAAATCAATAAGTTAAAAAACACCTTCAGCAAAAATGGACGACCACTCCCCGATGGAAAAACCGAACACTTACGGGAGAGTAAGCCATGGCTTACGCTAACCTGCGAAAGAGTCCAGATAGCACTGATCACGGTTAAACACCGCATTAATCTGCGCACAACAAATCTATGGTCACCCCCGTTTTTGCAATACTGATTAATGGGTGAAGTG